>CAZNWO010000208.1:0-5191 GCA_964576585.1 uncultured Puniceicoccaceae bacterium
GTGGCTGCTGTCGTGGCAGGCAGAACCGCTGCCTTTGCCTTGGCTTCCGAGTCCTTCGCCGTCTTGTCGGTCGCTTGGAAATCGGCATCGGCCTTTGCCACGGCGGCCTTTACCGCCAAGAGAGCCTTGTCCAAGTCGGCCTTGACCTTCGTTGCATCGACCAACGCCTTGTCTGCCACTTGTATTTTGGCCATGGCAGGCTTCTGCTTGGTGGTCACAATAGTCTCGATGGCCTTCTTCGCCGTTTCGGTAGCCGTCTTTTTTGTAGCGGCATCCTTCTTTGCATTTGCCAGAGTGGTCATCGCAGTGGTCGTCTTTGCCTTCGCCGCAACGGCGGCGGTGGCGGCATCCTTGGCCACTTTGTCAGCCGCACCAGACGCCTTCGTAGCATTGGCGACCTCTGTCTTGACGACAAACTCTTCTCCCTTCTCGAACTGGGGGATCTCGACTTCATCAGCATTCGGCAAACGCGGACCTGTGGTCATTTTTTCCAAGTCAAAGACGGATTCGAACTCGACCTTCTTAACGGCAAGCCCTTCTACGATATAAACCTTGTTCTCTTTCTTGTGAGTGGCTTGCTTGGTCTGGTTGAGATAAGCAAACAACCCCCAGTAATGAGACTGCTTCCATTCGCTTACGGATGGATGGTCATGACATTTGGCGCAAGTCAGGTCCATGCCCAGGAAGATTCGGGCAATGCTCTCGGTCATCGCGTGGTGATTTGCAGTCCCTAGAAACTTCATGGCTGGCCGAGAAGCTCCTTGGCCCTTGGCCTCGATCATATCGCGAACTATTGCATCCCAAAGAGGTTTTTCGCCCAAGGTCTTTTCAAGATATTCATTCCATTCCTCTTTCGATACCTTCCCTTGATCGAGGCGCTTGAGAAGCATGATGCTGAGTCTTTCCGCCCAGTGCTTCGCGAACAAATCGCCGGCAATCAACCGGTCGATCAACTTTTGGCGTTTTTGGTCTGTCTTATCCTCAAGGAAAGAAATCACCTCCTTCGAGGTGGGAATAATTCCAGTTAGGTCAATCGTTGCCCGGCGAAAAAAACTGGCGTCGTCGGCAATCTGAGCAAAGGGCGCCTTGCCTGCCTTTCGTTGGATAATCTCATCGATTCTGCGATGGAGGGGCTCCTCTGCGAACAATTGACAGACAATACCTAGGAAACTCCCAAAAAAGAAGAAAGTCTGGCACTTGCTCGAACACATAAGTTTGAATGATATTTATTGTATAAAATAACCTTTTCGCAAGTCGCAAAGAGACAAAAAGGATTTTTCAAAAATCAAGAGAACCGAAAAAAAGAGGGTGATAGCTTAGCTCTTGAAGTCGCATGGTCTTGCAAATTCTTATTAAAAGCCTCTAAACAGGGCAGATGAAATTGAGACTATATGCATTACTCCCGTTTTTCTTGAACCTAGCCGGAATTAATGTCCATGCAGCGGCGCCTCTTGTATATCAAGGCGATACTGGCCTAGGCAAAGGTAAGCATCTCGTATTCATCGCGAGCGACCACGAATACCGTTCGGAGGAGACCTTGCCCGCCCTCGCCCGCATATTGGCAAAGCATCATGGCTTCAAGTGTTCCGTAGTGTTCGGGGTGAACGCAAAAGGCGAAATACAGCCCGGGGCCAACAATGTTCCGGGCATAGAGGAACTGGCCAAGGCCGACCTCATGGTGATCTTTACCCGCTTCCAGAACTGGCCGGCGGACCAGATGAAGCACTTCGTGGACTATTTGGGCCGGGCCGGGCCCATCGTCGGCCTGCGGACCGCGACACATGGGTTTAACAAAATCCCCAAGGACAGCCCCTATGCGAAATACAACAATGGATACAAAGGAGAAGAATACAAAGATGGCTTCGGACGCCAAGTGCTCGGCGAAAAATGGGCCGGCCACTACGGGGGCAACCACCGCTCCAGTACGCGCCTTGACATTGTGCCCGAGCTGGCCAAGCACCCTATTTTACGCGGAGTGAAGGACATGTGGGCCCAGTGTGGTGGCTACAATGCGAATCCATTGAAGCCATACACCGCCTTGGCCATGGCCCAGCCACTCAAGGGCATGTCTCCCGATTCACCCGACGATGAATCCCGCAAGCCCGTACCCGGCGCCTGGACGCGCCATTACCTTGGCAAGGACGGTAAGACCAAGGGCCGTGTTTTCACCAGCACATATGGAGCTTCCAACGACATCGAGAACGACGGCTATCGACGCCTCCTGATCAACGGCTGCATTTGGGCAGTTGGCTTGGAAGGCGACATCAAGGCGGACCTGAACGTCGATTTCGTGGGCCCCTTCAATGGAACTTGGGCTCGTGGCAAGGGTCGCCGCAAGGGAGGCACCAAGCCGAGCGACATGGCTGGTTGGGACACTCCCATCGTACCTTTACAGGAGTAGAAAATTACTTGGCCGACAAATGAATGCCGTCGGCTCCACGATATTTCAATCGATCCTCTTGACGACCCTTTGGATGGGATTCGTCTACTCTTGGAGCGAATTCAAGAATAGAGAACCTCCCACAGCCATCGTGGTTCCGGCTGAATTCGTTGAACTCGATCCCGAAGAAGAGGAAAAGGAACTCCCGAAATCAGTGGTTCAGGCAATCCGGTCAGGCCAAGACGGCCCAGTCATGACCAAAGAGGCGCTGGAGCAGGCCACTTCGGAGTTCGAAAGAAACAAATGGTTGCTGGCCTGCACGAGCGTTGTGATGGGCGTTGGGACCTTTTTTATCGGGCTGAGATTATTTGAGCATTGGGGCTATGCTGTCGTCACCTTGGCGTTGGGGCCGGTTATCGTGGCCTATTACTTCCTCTACAAAGCGAATTCGCCGTCGCCACCGACTCCCAATATGCCTACTTATTAAAGTGCTTCTTTAATCTAGGCCCAATACGATGGTCTCCGAGTAGCGAAGCTCGCCGGTAAGGGCATCGTGGAATTGAAAGATCACTTGAGGATGGCGAAAAGCGAACCATCGCTCGCCGCCACGCTCCACCGGGTTGTTGAAGACGTTGTTGACCTGAACCACGCAATAATGGGGGAAGGTGCGGTTGGCCCGCGGAATATCGGCCATGGCATAGCTGGACCAACGGATGTCGCAGGAGCGCGGACCGTACTTGAACTTACCGTTCGGTGGGCGACCTCCCTCGTCCTTCATCGGGGCATGGTTGATTGAGTTGTGGGGACCACTGGCGAATTCGTAGACGTTGTCCGTTATCTTGATTGCAAAGCTGTTGTGGAGGTCCCCGGTGAGGACGAATACCGCCTTGTCGAGACCGTCCCAGAACTCGATTAGTTCCTCGCGTTCCTTTAGGAAAACGGTCCAGGCATCGTCTTTCTTGATGGTGGCCTGCTTGTCGCTGCCGCCTCCGCTGCCGACGTGGGGGACCATGAAGTTGACAGAGGAGACCACAAAGATGAAGTCGGCCTTGCTCTTGCGTATGCCGTCCTTGAGCCACTTCAGTTGCTGCTTGCCGATCATGGTGGCTTTGGGATTATCCGGCTTGTCGACGTTGTGCAGGTTGCGGTGCGTGCGCGTGTCGAGGAGGAAGAAATCGCAATTGGAGACGGAGAATTTACCATAGCAGCGACGCCCGATCGAATACGATGCCTTGCCGGTTGCCTTGGCCGAGGGTTTCACCTGCAGCTTCGTGGGGCCGAGCACCTTGATGATTTCATAGACCGCGGCGTTGGGGTTGCCCGGTTGGCCATCCAGCTTGGAGTCGGGCACCCCTGCAGTCGGAGTGCCCCAGTGGACGTGCAGGTTAGCCATGTCGTCCAGAGGCAGGTTAGTGAAGTCGGCGGAGGGGTCTTCCAGCACATCGGATCCTTTCTCAAAATGAGCGGAGCCAAAGTGAGCGGGTGCGTCATGCTCCGTGGGATTGGCCCAAGCCAAATAGTCGAACCAGGCCCGGGTGCCAATGTCACGGAAGACAGCTCGTCGGTTGACGTAACCGGTTTCCCCGGCCCCATAGATGTCGTTGATCAACTCGTGGTCGTCGGCGGTGAAATAAGTCGGTACGTGGCGGTGCCATTCGGCGAGGTTGCGTCCGCGGTGCATCAGGTCCTTGTAGTTTTGCCAAACTCCCACGATGGTGGGCGCATGGCGTACGATATCTGGTGCATTGGCCTTGGACAGACCGACTTGATGCAGCCATTGCTGCGGAGGGTAGTCGCGACGCGTCTCATAGAGCCAGTCGCCGTTCAGGATGGCGAAGTGCACCTTTTCGCGGACCTGAGCGTTCAGGGTGTCGAAGACGGGCAGGGTCGGCCCAACGCTGTCCCCTCCTCCCTTCGGGTTGTTGCCGCAGGCGAACTCGAATCGGAAATTGAACAATCCCTTGGGGTTGCCCTTGGGATTCTTGTAATCCTTTGCCCGCGGCATGGTACGGAAGGAACCACTCAGTTGGTGGTCCGCTATGCGGTAATGGTAACGGGTGTTGGGAGACAGCTTGTCGATTGTCAAGGTGCCGGTGTAGTCGTGTTCCGGGCCGCGTGTGGCAAAGGTAGCGGTTTGGTCGAGCTTGTTGGCATCGGTCCCATAAAAGACCACGACTTCGCCCTGCCGCTCGGTGCGGACCCAGATAGTCATGGAGTCCGGGGCCGGGCGGCCCAGCATGGGTCCTTCGGTCACACGAATCGGAGTCGGTGAGGTGTCTTGGGAGAAAACCTGCCCACAAAGGCATAGGCAAGAAACAATCGGCAGAAGCAGCTTCATTTTTCGCAGGATTAGGAAAGATTCGGAGATCGATGGTTGGGTAAAATTTACTTTTTCTTCTTGGGTTTCTTTTTCGCGGGTTTTTCAGCGGGGGCAACGGGTTTAAGCAAATGCCTCACCTTGTCGTACTCAGGGTTGACGCATTTGTCTCCCCAGCGTTTGAGGGTGCTCAATAGCCCGATATCGGATTCGGGTTTGGCTCCCTTGTCGCCGGTTTCCTTGATCCACTCAGCGAGGATATTGCGGTGCCTGACAACTTCTTTCTTGTACTTTGGATCCTTGGCCAAATTGTTGATTTCATGAGGGTCTTTGGCTAAGTCGTAGAGTTCTTCCGGTTCCTTCTTCTCGCCGAAGAAGACGAGCTGTGTCTTGTTCATCTTGCCCTCCGCCATAAGTCGCCGAAACTCCTTGGATACGGGCCATGGGTCCTTGTAGCTGGGTTGCATGAAGGGGCGGTCCGTCAGGTAGTTGCG
>CAZNWO010000209.1:0-5170 GCA_964576585.1 uncultured Puniceicoccaceae bacterium
TCCTTGAAGTAAGAGCGATAATCCTTCACTTCGGTCCAGAAAATTCGAGGGGGCTGAGGATTAAGCTTTCCGTCGGGATAATCCTCTCCATTCACGCTTGCCTCGATCGAAAGGCGGGCGACTTGCAGCTTATTTCGAAGCAACTCTGCGACTTCCTTCTTTGAGGAGATAAGATTTTTGGCCTCGGCCTTGTCTTCGGCCAAGTTGTAAAGTTCAAATCGTCTTCCCTTACGCCTATCGGATGGAAACGAAAGAAGCTTCCAGTCGTTGTCCACCACTGCCAAACGAGCTCGACTTCTAAACACCAGCGGCTTTTTCCTCGGCCCCAATTCCTTTGCAAAAAGTGGAACAAGGCTCTCACCGTCCTGTGGCAGGAGCATGGATGAGACAGGCAACCCCGCAACCTCAGCGATTGTGGGGAACATATCCACGGCTCCAGCAGGCCGAGTTGTGACACGCGGAACAGAGATACCTGAAGGCCATTCAATGATGGCAGGCACACGCAAACCACCTTCGTACATGCTACCCTTGAAATCTCGTAAGCCTCCCGTTGTAGATGGCTCAAAACCAGGCAAGCCTCCATTGTCGCTGGTGAACCAGAACAACGTTTCCTTGTGGACTCCAAGTTTACGCAAACCTTCGCGTAGCGTCCCAACGCTCCTGTCCATGGCCACGAGTTCCGCGTAATGCTTCTTTCCTTTTTCCGACAAGGCGCCAAATGGCTTCTCGTCCTTTTTCAAAGCCATCCATGGGCTGTGCGGCGTACCGTACCAAATAACGGTAAAGAAAGCTTTCTTGGCCTTCACTTGGACACCGATGAACTTGAGAGCTTCCTCCACGATGATTTCGGAGGAATCTCCCTCGAACTCTTCGAACTTTCCCTGACGGCTCATCACTGGATTGAGGTCGAAGAAGTTGGTTACGGAAAGCCAAGTATCAAAGCCAAATGCTCCGGGGTTGTGGGTATCCTTGGCAAGGATAGGCACGCCGGGACCGCGCAGGCCGTTCAAGTGCCATTTGCCAAAATGTCCGGTAGCGTAACCAGCCTTCTTCATGGCGGCAGGCAGAGTTTTCTCCTGATCTCGCAAGGCATATCCATGGTCGAAGACACCCGTACGGTCATGCGTTCGTCCCGTCAGGACAGTAGCTCGAGTTGGCGAGCAAACGGGACCACCCGCGTAGAATCGATCGAACCGCAAGCCGTTCGCCGCCATCGAGTCGAGGTGGGGTGTTTTAAGAACGGGATGATCGTAATACCCGGTCTGCCCCCATCCTTGGTCGTCCGCCATGACCAACACGACGTTTGGCTTGGTATGTGCAAGTGAAAGCCAAAAAAGAGAAATGAGAGGGATGAAGAGAGCTTTCATGAAACTTTCAAATTGGGAATTTATAATGAACATGCCAAAGGGAGTGGTCAAAGGATAAGAAAAAGCCAAGTCAATAGGCGTCGCGCAGAATTTGCTCGAGATCAGCTAGAGAGACTTCTCGGGGGTTAACCCCTTTTAGGCGGTCCAAGGCAAAGGCTTTCTCGGCAAAGACAGGCAACTGCTCCTCCCTTCCGCCCAAGTCGCGGATGCGTTCGGGAATACCTATCTCATGTCGAAGGTTTTCCACTGCCTCAATAGCGGCATGAGCGGCTTCGTCGACGGACAGCCCGTCCACTTCATGCCCCAAGAACGAGGTGATGCGTCCAAAGGCTTCCTTTCGCACGGGCAGGTTGAAACGCATAACGTAGGGGAGCAACAAACCATTGCCTGCTCCGTGCGAGCAATGCAAGGCACCACCCATGGGATATTCCAAGGCATGCACAAGAGCCACCCCGGCATTGGAGAACGCCATGCCGCCGAGGGTAGCGGCCAAGGCCATGTTTTCGCGGGCCTCCAAGTTGTCGGGTTCCTTACAGGCGGTGACTAAATTTTGACCGACCAAGCGTATCGCCTTTTCCGCCACGGCATCGGTAATGGGAAAACGTCCCTGATAGCCAAGGGGTTCCCCCATCTGGTCGAAATCCTTGGCGGTATAGGCCTCGATGGCATGGACCAAGGCGTCGATCCCACTGTCCGCAGTCACCTCTGGTGGGCATGACAAAGTGAGTTGGGGATCCACTAGGGCGACGGCGGGACGCAGGAAATCGCTGAGCATGCTGACCTTCATTTCGTTTTCGAGGTCGGTTAGTACGGCGGAATGGGAGACCTCGGAGCCAGTACCAGCCGTGGTCGGGACGCAAAGGATGGGCAAGACGCGGCCAGGCACCTTGTCATAGCCAAAATAGTCGGATGGCGAGCCACCATGGATATAGAGCGTGGCCACGCACTTGGCCAAGTCCATGTTGCTGCCCCCACCCACTCCGACCACGGCATCGGGTTGAAAGGAGCGGGCGACATCCGTTGCGTCGAGGGCAATCTGGATGGATGGTTCGGGCTCTCCCCCGGCAAAGACCTCGACTTCGATACCCGCTTCAGCAAGCGAAGCTTCGGCTAGCTCTGCGACACCCGCATGGACCAAGGTCTCGTCGGTAATGACCAAGGCCTTCTTGCATCCGTGCCTCTGAGTGAGCTTGCCCAAGTCGGCGATCACTCCGGAGCCAAACACCACTTGGCCGGCCGAACGAAAGGTCCAGGACTTCGTCATGACCAAACGCCAGCAGTCCGTTTCACGGATTCTTCTTACCCAGCGAAGTGAGGTACTTCAAGAGGTCGATCATTTCATCGCGGCGAAGCGATGCCGTGAGGCCTGGTGGCATAAGGGAGACGGGGCTGACGTCTATCTTGGCCACGTTGCGGTTGGGGATGGCTGTGATCTTGCCGGTGGTGTCGCGCAGGAGCACGGAGTCCCCCGTCTTGCGTTGCAGCAAACCGGCCACCAGAGACTTGTCCTTGGTCGTGACGAGCACGGTCTCATAGCCTTGCTTGATCGAGCCACTTGGGTTGACAAGCGAGTCCAGAAGAGAGGCGGGCGTCATATAACTACCGACCGTTGTGAGGTCGGGCCCGAGCTTGCCGCCCCGGTTATCAATGAGGTGGCAGGTGGAGCATAACAACGCCTTGCGGTGATAGATTTCGCGTCCACGGTCCGCATTACCTGTCTTTTGGGCGTCGGCCAATAGAGATGCTCTTTCCTTGGCGGAAAGGTTTTGGGCAAGTGGCTTTAATCCACCCGCCCTGTTGAGGGTCACGATAAGCGGGGCAAGATTCCGTCCGGAAGCATGGGCCAAAGTGACTCCGGCAATCGCTATGGAGCGACGCATCTTGGCATCGGCAAGCCCTCTAACCAAGTCACCGACTCCTTCGCGAAGCCCGATGAAGGCATTGTAGACAGCCTCTGCCTCAGCGGTGCCTGCATCATCAAGCGAGGTAAGCAAGGCAACTGCGGGAGCGGCCGCCTTGTTGGCATCAAGCTTGGCCCAGGCAGTCACCGCTGCGGCACGCACCTTGGGGGACTTACCTGAAGCGGTAAGCGCTTGCAGGTCAGTAGTGGCGCCAAGGGAAGCAAGGGCGATGCAAAGGGATGCCGCCTCGTCCAGGGCCAGGCTTTTCGATTCAGTGAGCTGAAGAAGTTTGTCCCGGGCCGAGCGTACTTTCCAAGTGCCGCACAACTGGGCGGCGGCGACACGGGTGCCGCTTGCCTTGCTGGCAAGGAATTCCTGAACGGCCTCGGTTTGAGTGGGGACGCGCGAATTGTTGGCAGCCCCCGCGGCAACGGCCGGCAAGAGAGCAGGGGTTTTCTTGGCCAAGGTAAGCATGGCATCGAGTTCAGCTGTCTGGCCAAGGGCAGTCACCGTGGTAACGGCTTGCGGCAAGTCATCAGCTGCTATGCCACCCTTCTGAATAACCTCGACCAAGGGTGCAATGGCCCGGGGGTCGCCCACCTCCTTCAAGGCATAGGCCAAGCGCGTGGGATTGCCGTCAAAAACGGGTTTGCCGGCCTGCATGGCGGGCAGCCACTTGTCGCGAAGATAGCGGACGGTTAACTCGAGGGCAAAGGAAAGATAGTTGTCGGTTTCCTGACCCAAGGCGCGCAGGGCAACGTTGGCTGACTCCAAAGTATCGATGTCCCGCAAGGCGCATACGGCCTCGAGGCGCACGCGGGGGTGCGGATCCTCAACCGCCAAGGCGAGCAAAGCCATCTTGTCGATGGGACCAGCCCGTTCGCTCCATCGGGAGATGGCCCGCACAGCGGCGGCCCGCACTTGTGGAACGGTGGAACGCAGCACCTCCGCGGCAAGTTCGGGGTAGGCTGTCCGCAAGGCGACAACCAACCACAGCCCTTCCAGACGGTGGTGCTCGAAATCAGGATCCTTGCGGTCAAGTGCGCCCAGCCACTTCTTGAGCTCCGGCAACACCGTGGCGGCATCGTGCTTGGCCAGTTCGCGGCGGGCCTGCACCCGATTGTACTGGGCGGGGGACTTGAGCAAATCGAGGAGGGTGGCTGGCTTGGCCCCGGCAATGGTTTCACGCTTGAGCAAGGGACGGCCCTTGGCCACTAGGCGCCAAATACGGCCATGCGCCTTGTCTCGAGAGGGGTGATGAAAATCAACTTCACCATGATCGATGATGGGGTTGTACCAATCCACTACGTAGACGGCTCCTTCGGGGCCCATCTTGATATCGACTGGGCGAAAGGAACGGTGACTGGAACGAAGCACGGTCTGAACCTCCTTGGCAACGAACCCACTGCCCTTTTCCTGGATTTCGTAGCGCACCGTGCGGTTGGCGCGGAAGTCGTTGGCCAGCAGGCTGCCGCGCCATTCTTCCGGCATATGGTCGCCGGTGACGAATTCAGCCGCAGTGTTTTTTGGTTTGCCCGGGGTGAGGCCACGGAGCACGCGGTGAGCTCCCACTGCAGTGGGATAAGCAGCTCCGGGAAAAAGGAAGTGCGGCCCGGAACCACCAGCGCCATCGGTACCGAAGGACTGCCCCCAGTAGTCGAAGGCCATGCCCCATGGATTAACCATACCGACGGCGTAGGCATCGAGACGTTCCCCGTCGGGACGGAAGCGCCAAATACCGCTGCCGTTCATCCGCCTCGGCCCGTGAGCGGTTTGCACGAAGGAGTTTATGTAAATCGACTGGGTGAAATAGAGGTCGCCCCACGGTGCCCAGCGGAGCCCGTGGATCATGTGGTGGACGTCGGCGTTGCCAAAGCCGGAGTAGATCACCCGGCGCGACTC
>CAZNWO010000210.1:0-5118 GCA_964576585.1 uncultured Puniceicoccaceae bacterium
CTGGCGGTAAGCCGCATCGAGGACGCCGACGTCGCCCGCGAAAGCACCTTGTTCGCCACAAACCAGGTAAGGATGCAGGCCAGCGTAGCCATCTTGGCTCAAGCCAGGCAGACAAACGTGATGCTGGCGGACTTGGTGAGGGGCGTTCAGGTAGGCGGTTAAGCCAATCCGCTTAGCCAATCGTTGCGCAAGAGTCGCAACACAAG
Organism: uncultured Puniceicoccaceae bacterium; assembly: GCA_964576585.1. Classification (GTDB taxonomy): domain Bacteria; phylum Verrucomicrobiota; class Verrucomicrobiia; order Opitutales; family Seribacteraceae. Next base: position 207 of record CAZNWO010000210.1, read on the forward strand.
AAAGGTAGCCCTACCCTTCCTCGGCTTCGCAGATTCGGGCAATTTCCTTTAGGTCGAGCTTGCCCGTAGGCAACATGGGAATCTCGTCCACTTGCCTGACTTTCTTCGGAATCCAGAGGTTCGCCAGACCTTCACCTGACAGACGCTTTCGCAAGTCGTCGTGATCCACCTCGGGAACCGCCAACAGGACGAGGCTTTCGCCCTTGGCGGGATCGGCCTTGCTGCCAACCGCAACAAGCGGTTTCTCGGCATCCTCGACGCCCAATGCCTTGGCCACAGCCTGCTCAACCGTTCCATGGGGCACCATTTCACCTCCAATCTTTGAAAAGCGGGAAAGGCGCCCCTCGATGAACAGGAATCCGTCCTCGTCGAACCTGCCCAAGTCCCCGGTGTGGAACCAACCGTCGCCGGGAAGAACCTCCTTTGTTCGCTCGGGTTCACCGAGGTATCCCGAAAAGACGTTGGGACCCTGAAAACAGAGCAAACCGGTCTCGGTGGAAGAAACCTCCTCGCCGCTGTCTGGATTCAGCAAACGGGCCTGAACGCCGGGCATGAGCCTACCCACGGAACCCTTGCGGGTACCGTCGCCGGGCAAATTGATGCTGAGAACGGGCGAGGTTTCCGTAAGGCCGTATCCCTCCAGGTACTCGCAATCAAAGGCAGTTTCCCACTTCTCGGCAAAGCCCTCGGGAGTCTTCTCCGCCCCGGAAATGACCAGACGCACGCTGCCGAGATCCTCCGCCTTCCCCTTTAGCAAGAAAGGCCGCAGGAAGGTCGGAGTGCCCAAAAGAACCGTCACTTTATTCTCACGAATCGCAGTCAGGCCTTTCTTCACCTCCAGAGGCGAGCTAACGGTAACCAGCTTCACCTTCCTCCAGAGGGCAAACCATAAGGTAACGGTAAAGCCAAAGCTGTGAAACAGAGGCAGGTTTCCCAACAATACCTCCCCCTCCTCAATGGCTGCGGCATCCACAATTTGCAGGCAATTCGCCAAGAGGTTGCGGTGGCTCAGGGCAACACCCTTGGGCGTACCCGAGCTTCCGCTTGTAAAAAGCAACCCGGCCTCGCTTTCGCCGCCCTCCCGAGGTATCTTCAGCAGGGAAGCCGCAACACTGCTTGGCAGCGTCAAGAGCATGGCGCGCAGAAACAACTTGCCCTTGCGGTCACGGATTTCCTCCAAGGTCTTGCCGAGGTCGAGGTAGGAGTCGCCCCAAGGAAAGTCCTTCAGCTTGCTCTTGACCTTCTCCGCGCTCAGGATCAAATCCAGCCCCGATCGCTCGATGGAGCTCTCCAGCGCGGACCTTCCCAACGAAAAATTCAGGTTCACGGGCACCTTGCCTGCAAAGACAGTTGCCAGGTTGGCGACCAGTCCGCCGATCCCGGGTGGTATGACGATCCCCACCCTCGAAGCGGAGGTTAACGTCTTTATCCGATCCGACAGCAGGGAAGCCAAGACAAGAAGGCTTCCCGCATTGATTTCCTTGGGTTCCTTCCCGGCGTAGTCCACGACGGCAACTCGCTTGCGGTCGGAATGAAGGGCTCGAAAAACCTCGTGGCCCAAATTCCCACTTAAGGTTCCGGCATGCCTTTGCTCAAAGTCGTCGGAACTCATGATAGATGAATTTGCATACGGATCATGACAAAAAGTTAATCCCGAATGGCAAAGGTTTGGCGAGAAAAAACCTGCGGAAAACAGCAAGAATTAAGTCAAGGGGCCGATTCCTTGCCAAGAATGGACAGAAAAATGCAAAAAATAAAAATTATCATTTGCATCTTTTTATATTTGTGTATTTAGTGTATTTAAATTCTTAGGATAACTATATCTATAATGTCTAGAAAACCTCTCAGTAGAAAAATGAAGAAGATCTCCCTCACCATATTCGCCCTAGGAGCAATTGCAGCGACCCTGCTTTGCCTTAGATCGCTCAACGTACAACAACAGGACACCGCCGAATCCACGGCAATGGCCCAAGCTGAGGAGAAAGCCCCGGCAGCCTCCGAAAAGGTGCAAGCCACAAGCCCCGATCGGCAAGGAGCAGCAAATGCAGCGACAACGAACAACCCCGCGGGACAGATCGCAGTCGTAGAAGAGGATGAACCTCGAGCCGCCGAGACGGAAGAGGTAGAGCCAAATCCTCAAAACAGCCTTCTTCAGCGCCTGAAGGAACTCCCTGAAACCACCGTGCTGGATACCTCGGTCGTGAAGGAAGACTACGGAAACGAATTGCTGCAGAGGCGTTCCCACCTTCTGGAAACCTCCCTCAAGTATCCTTACGTCGAGGTCATCGAGTGGGGCAGTTTCGACGAGGAGGGAAATCCCGTTGAAACCGAGGTCACGGCGCAAGTCGCAAGTCACCTCATCGTGGAGAAAAGAGAGGACGTCTCCTTTGAGGAATTTGCCGCGGAACTGCAAAAGAGAGGTTTTGTTCCCGGCCAATCCATAGACGAAACGACCTTCATCGTACAAATTCCCGGAAAAGCCGCGCTCGGCAAATGCGAAGAAGCCATCAACGAGCTCGCTTCCCTCGACCAAGTTGCCGCCAATGCCGAGCCCGACTACGTGGTCAGCATCGGGAAAATCCCGACCGACAGTCGTTTCTTCGACCTCTGGGGCATGCACAACTCGGGCCAGACCGGTGGCAAGAGCGACGTCGACATCGATGCCCCCGAGGCTTGGGAAAAGGGCACCGGCAGCAGGAAAGTGCTCGTCGCCGTGATCGACACGGGAATCGACCGCGGACACCAAGACCTCAGGGCCAACATGTGGACGAACCCCAGGGAAATCCCCAACAACGGCAGGGACGACGACGGCAACGGTTACGTGGACGACGTTCACGGCTGGGACTTTCACAACAACGACAACAACCCGCACGACGACAACTCCCACGGCACCCACTGCGCAGGCACCATCGGGGCAGCGGGCAACAACAGGCTGGGCGTAGTCGGCGTAAACTGGGAGGTCTCGATGGTCGGGATCAAGTTCCTCGGGGGTTCAGGATTCGGCTACAACTCCGACGCCATCAAGTCGATCAACTACGCAACGAGCATCAAGGCCAACCTGACCTCCAACTCCTGGGGCGGCGGCGGTCACTCCTCTTCCATGAAGAAAGCCATCGACACCGCGGGCACCCAAGGCATTGCATTCGTCGCGGCTGCGGGCAACCACAGAGCAAACAACGATCGCTCCCCCAGCTATCCCGCCTCCTTCGACAGCGCCAACGTCATCGCGGTCGGCGCCCACGAGCACAACGGCAGGATCACCGACTTCTCCTGCTACGGCAAGAACAGCGTCGACCTCTTCGCACCCGGCGAGAACATCCTCAGCACCACACCCAACAACGGCTACAAAAGCTATCGCGGCACCTCCATGGCCTGCCCGCACGTTGCGGGAGCCTACGCCCTGATTTCCTCCATCGAGCCCACCTGGGGCATGAGCCAGATCAAGCAAGCCCTCATCGACAGCGTCGATCCAGAGGCGGGCCTGAAGGAAAAGTGCGTAAGCGGGGGACGCCTCAACGTCTTCCGGTCCCTCTCCTCCGAGCCAGCCAAGAAAAAGCTCATCTCCGTTACCCCGACCAACGTCGAATTCGGCAAGGTACGCCTCGGGGAAAGCAAGATCATCGAACTGCTCATCACCAACCCCGGCACGGACGAGACCACGATCACGGAAACCACCCTCTCGAAAAAGATCACGAGGCCCGAGAACCTGATCGGCCACTGGACCTTCGACGAAGGTTCGGGCAACGTCGCGGCGAACACGGGAACAAAGGGCAACACCTACAAGGCGACGCTACTTTCGGGAGCCGTATTCTCCACCAAGGAAAAGAAGCTGGGAACGGGTTCCCTGCACATTCCTTCAAACCAATCTCGGGCATATGCACGGATAGGAAACCCATTGAAGCTTGGCAACGGTTCCTACAGGGGGGAAACCTTCACCATTTCCGCTTGGTTCAAGAAGCTGTATCCGAACCAAGTCTGGCGAACCCTTTGCAGAGGTTCTTCCTACGGGCACCACTTGATTGTAGGCTACAGGAACGACAGCGTCGGGGTCTACGCAAACAGCAACGGCGATTGGCGGGACTCGGGCGAGTTCGACATGCCGGCAAAGAATTTCCAAGACAACTGGAACCACATCGTAGCCGTCTCCAACAAAGCCACCAACCGAACCCAATTCTACCTCAATGGCCTATACAAAGGAGATTCGGACCGGGCTACGGGGAACAACATTTACGCCATCGGCAACTACCAATCCGGCAACCAGCGCTTTGCGGAATACCTCGATGACTTCCGCGTATACGACGTGGCTCTTTCCGCCGAGGAAGTGAAAGGCATTTTCAACGAGGAGAAAGCCGACACACCCTTCCGGTTCTCGCTGCAGACGCCCGTCAAGCTGGCTCCGGGCAAAGGAGTCAAGGCGACGGTCACCTTCTCGGGGGCCGAAAAGGGCAAGCACGCGGGGAATCTCCTGATCGTGAGCGACGCCACCAACAACCCCGCCCTTACCGTTCCCCTCTCGGTCGAGGTCACCGCCTTTCCCAAGCTGGTCCTGTCCGAGGACAGCCTCCACTTCGGCCTGAACCAGGACGAGATCGAGGAAAAGCCACTCACCCTCTCCAACGTGGGTGACGCGGACCTGACCTACGAAATCGTCGTTTCCGAGAATGCCGACGGCCCAAACTTTTCGAATGGCTTGAGGGCAGTGGGACGTAATTATTACGGAGAGTTGGGTGACGGAACCAAAACCCAACGCACAAAGCCCGTTCAAGTCGAGGACAAGGCAATCAAGGAAGTCGCCGCAGGTTCTTACCATAGCCTGGTGCTGAAGGAGGACTGACGCCTTTGGGCCATGGGACTCAACTGCTATGGACAACTGGGAGACGGAACCAAAACCAATCGAACGAAACCCGTTCAG
>CAZNWO010000211.1:0-1330 GCA_964576585.1 uncultured Puniceicoccaceae bacterium
CCGAGGTCGTCGGCAAGGATGAAAACGACGTTGGGCTTCTTGGCAAAGGCAGGACCAAGGCAAGCGAGAAAAAGAAGATTTAGGATGACCTTTCGCATTGGGAGAAACTGAAAAGGTTTACTTGGAGACCCAGGCAGGCACTTCTCCATCGCCGGTCTTTTCACCCTTGAGCAACCAACTGAGGTTGAAACGGGCGATCCAAGAACCACCTGCCTCGAAATTCAAGTAGACCCAGCCTTCCGATTTGGTGCCCGGGCGGCCCGAGGTCATGGAGGAGTAGGCAAATCCACCATTGGCAGCCAAACGCTTGATGGGCCAGGTCTTCCCTCCATCGAAACTAGCCCAGACCGTGCCCAGCTTGCGCCCCCCGGGACTATCGCAATTGCTGTACAGGAGAATGTCTCGGCCTTCAACGGGCAAGCGAGTAAGGCCGGCCATGCAGCCGTATTGGGTATTCTGGGGTCCGTCGGGCAAGATCTCGCAAATCGACAGGTCTTTCCAAGTGGCGCCACCGTCGTCGCTCCAAGCCGTCCAGCGACGTAGAGGATTGGCACCCTTCTCCGCCCAGTGGCGACGAGAGTTGTAATAGATGCGACCGTCCGACAATTCCGCCACGGTTGCCTCCCCCGTGCCATTAGCGGGAAATGGTTCACTGGTTTGCCAAGTCTTGCCCCCATCGTCACTGAAGATGGCGTTGGTGTAATGCTGGGGCCATTTGCTTCTGTGGTTTTGGCCCGCATACCAGCGAGAAGGTCGCAGCAACCGCCCGGCGTGCTTGCCGTGACGCAGGGTAATGCCGTGATCGTTCATGTGCATGGACGGCATGTTTCCCTTGCTGTCAGGCTTGATCTCGACCTCGACGGGCTTCCAACTCTTTCCGTGATCCTTGCTCTTGTACACAGTCAAGTCGGCTGGAGGATGATGCTTCTCGACAAAGGCGAAGATTTCGCCGTTGCGCTCATTCACGGTGACACCTCCCCCCATGAAGCCCTTGCCAATGGAAATTTCAGGACCCCAAGTTTTGCCGCCGTCCTCGCTTCGTTTCACGATGACACCGTTCCAGACGGCTAGGATGGAGCCATCGAGAGCAACCACGACGTTGGGGAAGCGGTTGCCGTTGATGATCTTCTCGAGCGTGATCTTGGGCTCACCGAGAAAGGCGCCCAGCTTTGCCTCCGAGGGAAGTCCTTCCGCCGTCTTGGGAGAATCTGCGGCAAGCGGCAAAAGGGAAAGCAGCGAAGACAGCAGCAATAAAGGTAGTCGTGTTTTGGTCATGGATAGCACGGGTTATCGGGTAATGGAGAAAAGGCAGATGGAAGACGAGTTTTCC
>CAZNWO010000211.1:1430-5066 GCA_964576585.1 uncultured Puniceicoccaceae bacterium
GTAAGAAACGCCACCATATCGAGTCTCTCAAAAAGCAAGGCAAGCACGAGGAAGCGGAGAAGGTCGCCCATGAAATCAGGAAGGTCATGGCCGAAAAAATGCGGCACCGAAAAGGTCAGCCCGAGCATGACCAAAAGCATCGGGAACTGCAGCGAAAAGAGGAAGGTCTGAAAAAATGGATTCATGAAAGAGAACGTGAAATCGAGGAACTGGCCCGAGACGGGCGTCACGAGGAAGCGAGGGAACTGCAGCGTGAGACGCGTCGCATCGTCGAGGAGAAAAGACGACATCTGGCGGAGGAAGAACGGGAACGCCACCATCGCGAACACAGCAAACGGGAAGATCAAGGGGAGGAATTCGAGAGATGGGTTCACCAGCAGCAGAGGCGAATTCGAGAACTACAGGAAAACAATCGCCACGAGGAAGCCGTGCGGGCAAAGAGAGAACTAGCTCAAAAAATGGAACACTTCCATCGCGAACGTGAACGCCGTCATCACGAAAGGGATCGTCACGAGGGCGAACGGCACCGCGATCGCGACGAACGCGTACACCACTTGAGGGCAGCCGTGGAGCACCTAAATGCCGCGGGCTTGCACGACGTTGCCGAGGAAGTAAAAAGGCGCGCCCACGGCGAACATGAAAGACATGCCGGACACCAAGGGAATGGCGAAGTCCATCAATTGCGCCGCGAAGTCGAGGAGATGAGGAACATGATGCGCGAAATGCGCGAAATCATTCGCGATCAACTCGAAGACCGCGACCGACGCTAACAACATTCTGGCTTGCGGCAGACAAGCCCGCCGAATTAGTCGGCGTAGATAAAGCCCGGGGGCTTGATCTCGAACTCGTGCTTCTTGCCCGACGAGATGGTCGCAATCCCTTTTCGGGGCAGGATGAAGAAAGAGGCGAACACTTGGCCCTTGACGATGTTGCCATCGAAATTCTTTTTCGACGATACTAGCAAAGTCCCTTCGTCGAGGCGAGCCCTTAGCCCAACGATAGGAACCGGGTGCCGAAAGTTCCTCAACACCACAACAATGTTCCTAGAGAAATCAACATCGGGTGCTCGTGCTTTTTTATCAAAGGGCTTGAATGACTCCCAAAACGCGGTGAAAGCCTTGTTGTCCCCGAAATAGGCAACCGGGCTCTTGCGTTGGTCCTCTGGCAAAAGCTCGAGGCTCTTGACCAGCAGGGAACCGTTCCATGTCTTACCAATGGCAAACTCCTCGCCCACCCGACCCTTGGCCGAGAAAATCCGACTGTTTGCAAGACGGAGAACTTTATCCTCTCCGAGCTCTTTCTTGGAGGAAACGACGCGGTAAACTTCACCCAACTCAACTTGAGCCCCCTTGACTTGATTGGGATTTCGGGACGGACCGGGTTCGGCAACGCATATGAGAATGAGATCCGGCTTCAAGGAGTCCTTGCCATCCACGACTTCCTTTACCTTAAACTTGAGCAAGTGGGTTCGCCCGCCCCTTTTGCCCTTTTTCACTTTCTTGTTTGCGCCTTTCTTGGCCCCATCCTGCTTGTCTTCGTCCTCTCCGTTGGACTCGACTTTCTCTTTCTCCAATAATATCCCGATGAACGCGTACTTTTTCTTAGGTTCGATTTTCTTCTTAGGAACCAGCTCCGCTTCCTGTTTTTGGGGAGCAGCGGAAAGTCCCGGCACAAATGACAGCAACGCGGAAAGCATCAGGTAGGAAAGCTTGACTGGTAGGGAGGAAAACATCAGCTCAAAACGTCGTGGACCACTTTGCCATGGACGTCGGTGAGGCGAAAATAGCGTCCTTGATAGCGGTAGGTAAGGCGCTCATGATCGATTCCGAGTAAATGCAGGATGGTCGCCTGAAGGTCGTGCACATGAACTGGGTTTTCCACAACGTTCACGCTGTAGTCATCGGTCTGACCATAACTAAACCCGGCCTTTACCCCTCCTCCGGCCATCCAGTAGGTAAAGCAATTCGGGTGATGATCGCGCCCGTAATTGGTACGCGTCAATTTACCCTGACAATAAACCGTGCGTCCGAATTCACCGCCCCAGACCACAAGTGTATCTTCCAACATTCCTCGTTGCTTGAGATCGGCCAAGAGCGCCGCAGTGGGCTGATCCGTGTCTCTGCATTGGCGACGTACGTTTCCAGGGGCTCCCCCATGGGCATCCCATCCTCGATGGAAAAGCTGAATGAAGCGCACTCCCCGCTCCGCCAGACGACGAGCCAACAGGCAATTGTAGGCGTACTTGCCGACCTTCATCGCCTCCGGACCGTAGAGGTCCAAGGTACTCTTCGGTTCGCTCTTGAAGTCAATCAAATCGGGCACGCTCATCTGCATGCGAAACGCCAGTTCGTACTGGGCAATGCGGGTGGCGATGGCTGGATCGTTGTAGCGACTCGCCTGCTTGGCATTCAATTCACCAAGGGCATCCAGCATGCGTCGGCGTTGGGTCCGGGTCACGCCGGCAGGATTATAGAGGTCGAGTATGGGATCGCCTTGCCCGCGGAACTTGACCCCTTGGAACCGACCGGGCAGGAAACCGGAACCCCACAACCTGTCGTAAAGAGGCTGCCCGGACTTGCCCGTTCCGTTTGAAGTCAAGGCAACGTAGGAGGGAAGATCTGAGTTATCCGAACCAAGACCGTAACTGACCCAGGACCCGATGCTGGGACGCCCGGGAATGACGGAACCCGTTTGAAAACAAGTCGCGGCAGGATCATGGTTTATCGCCTCACCATACATGGATTTGATCACGCAAATGTCATCCACCACCTTGGCCAAGTGCGGCAGGGTCTCTCCTAACTCGATACCGCTGGCTCCATGCCGTTTGAACTTCAAGCTTGTTGGGGCCACCGGGAAGCTTGACTGACCGGAAGTCATGGTGGTCTTGCGTTCGTCGGGATAAATCGACTTGGGCACCTCCTTGCCAAACTGATCAGCCAGCATCGGCTTGTAGTCGAACAGGTCGTGTTGGGACGGGCCACCCGACTGAAAAAGATAGATCACCCGTTTAACCTTGGGCTGATGGTGAGGCATATCGGCAAAGCCGCCTACCGCATTACGCGACCGCAACTTACCTTCTTCACCATGCAACAGTCCGGACAGCGCGATGGAACCCAATCCAAGGGTCGTTTTTTCCAAAAACGCCCGACGGGTTTGCTGCATGCGAAATTTTTCCATGGGTTCCATATCAATCCTGCATAATGGCTTCGTCGAGGTTCAAAATCGTGTTGGCTACCAAGGCATAAGAAGCAAGCGTGACGGCATTAAGCTTTGGATCGGCCTTCTTTTCCCCGACGGTCAACAGTTGCTTGGCGGCCTCGGGACGCTTCTTGAAGTCATCAAGGTAAAAGCGAAGGTCTGCCAAGAGGCGTTTCGATTCATCGGACGTCGGTTCACGGCTAGTCACCATGCGAAAGGCCTGAGCGATGCGGGCGGAATGGGTCACCTCCTTGGTCTTTATGACACGCTCGGCGAGGAAGCGGGCGGACTCCACGAAGGTAACGTTGTTCATCATGGTCAGGGCTTGCAAGGGAGTGGTGGTCTGGTCGTTGCGCACGATACATACTTCTCGGGCGGCCGCATTCAAGGTCATCATGGTGGGCGGCGGTACGGTGCGCCTCCAGTAAGTGTACATGC
>CAZNWO010000212.1:0-5034 GCA_964576585.1 uncultured Puniceicoccaceae bacterium
AAACTACTTATTACGATGTTCGCCGCCCTGCTGATGGCTGGGTGTGGGGGTGATGAAAAGTCTGGATCGGATGGCTCTGTAGGGTCCGTTGATGAGAGCCAGATTGTTGAGGCTGATAAACTCTCAGAACGAGATGGTCTAATGTACCTACTGGACCAAGATAAACCCTTCACGGGTGTTGGTGGGAAAGGATTTCCACATGATAAAAGTCTGTATTGGCTAAAAACGCCCTACCTTGAAGGCAAGAAACATGGGATTGAGGTTAAATATCATTCCTCGGGGAAAAAAGAGATAGAAACTCCTTACGTTGAAGGTAAACAGCATGGCTTGGAAATATGGTATCATGTACCTTTCAGCCCGAATAAATGGATGGAAGTCCCCTATGTGGACGGCAAGAAGCATGGCACGGAGACAAGGTACAATAAGGACGTATCGAAGAAAGCAGAATTCGTCTGGGAAAACGGCAAGAAGATTTCCCAAAAGAATTTCTAGCCCGCCGCGAAATCAATGAGCCCCGCCGCCATGAAGCGGTTGCCCCGCCCCGAGGATTGACTGCCGCCCTAGGCGGGTTAGGGTTGGGGTCGTGGCTGTTTCTCAAGAACCTAAAGACGATAAACCGTGGTGTTGGACATGTCAGGCGCACAAAAGATACAAGTATGTCCGAACGAGTTCCGGTGATGGAACAACGGGCAGAAAAACCATCTGCCGCTCCTGTGGCGCTAGAATGTGGAAGCCATTCTTAATGAATTTGGGAGGGTTCAGATTGGGTTGTAGCTTAATGTATTTCGTGCCTGTCATTGGCTTTTTCACCTTCTTTTTGTGGGATATTAATGCCTTGTCATCTACCCCCAGCACCGACCTTTTTCTGATCATCGCGTTGTCCGTTGTAGTATTAATTTTGCCCCCGGCATATTTGTTACACCTGATGGCTGGAAAATATGCAGTTTGGAAGAAGTGGGCCAAGGAACGCGGATGGGAAGAGGAGAAGACTTCCGCCCCGCCGCCATGAAGCGGTTGCCCCGCCCCGAGGATTGACTGCCGCCCTCGTCGGGTTAGGGTGAGGGGATGAGGAAGTTGCTTGCCGCCACGTTCGTCGCCCTGCTGATGGTTGGGTGTGGGGAGGAGCAGAATGCGGAGAATTCGAATGATACGAAGAACAATACATCCGCATTGGCTCCACCAGTCGTCCAGCCGGTCAAGGCTTCCTTTGTCGAGAAATGGGCCGAATATTCAAGAGCGCCGAATGCCTCACCAAAAAGGTGCGTAGTCCTATTGGAGCATACACGAGGCAAATAGATGCCCATGCGTCACTCATTTGTCATTATATGCCTGTTGTTTCTCGCGGGACACGTGGTTTTCGGACAAACCACCAAGGCAAGAAACTGGTGCCTCATTGGCGTGGCAAAAGTTGACGTGACACCTAAAGGACCCGTGGTCTTGGCCGGCTATGGTGGACGCACAACGGAACACGAAGGCATCGACACCAAGCTTTGGGCACGCGCGATGGTAATGGGCAACAAGTCTCCTGTTGCCGTAGTGGTGTTGGACAACTGCGGCGTGCCAGCCGACGTCACTCGACGCTTGGCTCAGCGCTTAGTCAAACATGGCATTACTCCCAGACGTCTAGTGGTGGCTGCCACCCATACGCACAACGCGCCGTCGCTAGTGGGATATGCGAAGGTGGTATGGGCTGGCCGCATGAGCCCCGCGCAGAAAAAGCGTATGGCCGAGTATACCACTTTTGCAATCGACCGGATGGAATCTGCAGTATTGAGAGCCTTGAAAAACCGTCAGCTAATGCAGTTGGAATGGGCGCAGGGGCGGGTGGGATTTGGCGGCAACCGACGAGTACTAAACAATGGGAAATGGGTTGGGTTTGGCTTTCAACGAAATGGGCCGGTCGATCACAGTTTGCCAGTACTCGCAGCACGCGATGCCGATGGAAAAGTCCGTGCGTTGTGGGCTAATTACGCCTGCCACTGCACCACTGTTGGCCCACGCAATCGTGTTGGAGGCGATTGGGCAGGCTTTGCCAACGCCTCAATGGAAACGGATTTTCCCCGTGCGGTGTCACTCATGAGTATCGGCTGCGGCGCAGATATCGGCCCTCTGGGCAGCGGGCTTCAAATCGCAGAAAAACATGGGCGCGCCATTGCCACGGAAGTGAAGCGTCTCCTTGCCACCAAGACGACACCTCTCACTGGGCCGCCTGCGGTGAGCGGCAAGCATATCCAGTTGCCTCTCATCAAGCCTCAGTCGCGAGCGCACTGGGAGGCGCAGCTTCGAGGTAGCGGCTGGCATCATCAACTCGCCAAGGCCATGCTGGCCAAGCTCGATGCCACGGGGTCCATACCGGCGCAAGTGAATTACCCTGTATCCGTCTGGAAGTTCGGTGACGACCTCGCAATGGTGTTCCTGGCTGGCGAGGTGGTGGTAGACTATTCGGTCCGACTGAATCGTGAGCTCGACTGGACACGCCTTTGGATCAGTGCTTGGGCCAACGACATGCCTGGCTACATTCCCTCCCGCCGTGTACTGGCCGAAGGGGGTTACGAGGCAGACTTTTCGCAGGTATATTACGAACAACCCGGTCGGTACGACCCCAAGGTGGAAGATGCGGTGGTTAATGCAGTGAAGGAACTGGTGGGCCGCACATTCGAGATGCTGCCTGGCCAGAAAACAGCCCCATTCCATACACTGCCCAGCGGCGAGGCCGATACATTTAATCGCGTGGGCAAATGGGCCGCCGCAAAAAATCCCGAAGAGGAAATGATGGTGCTTCAAAAAGTTCGCCAACTCATCCCCAAGGCCATGCCGGCAATCGGACGGATGCTACCAAGCGATGCGGAACAAACAGAATGGTTCAACTTTGCCGGCGACCAGGTCCGACGCGTATTCATTCGCCAGAAAGCGAAGGGTACCACACTGCGTTGGCAAAGCCCCAAGCTTGTGGAAAACGCCAAAGGCTCGATCACACTCTGCTTCACCGGTGGCGTAGGGTGGGAATCCGCCCCAAAGACGGGGGGCTTTAGCCTATTAATTGGTGGCGGTGAGGCTCTTCAGTTTGATGTTACCCGCAAGGCCAACCGATGGGTTTCAAAGGATACCAAAACGGAACTGGTTTACCTTCCCACATGGATCTCACCGGAAGATTCGGGCGGCTTCTTTTTCCTGACCCTCACAAATGTCCACCCGGAAGCCAATGGAGCCATCTCCATTGCGGTTCGCTCTTTGGGACGAGATTCCATGCGGTGGTTTGCCATCGATGCCAAACAGGAAATCCGTACAAAGCTAAATAAGCTTTCGGCTGCAATTACAAAAAACCGCTAATATCAGGCGCCATCGCCCGAGCCAGTCAAGCCGGGGAAAGAACGGCATCACCTTCTGACCTACCACCCCTACCGCCTCGCCGCCATGAATCGGTTGCCGCTGCCCCGAGGATTGACTGCGGCGCTCGTGGAGGGTTAGTACCTCGTCGGCATCCCCTCGCAATTTTCCGGCGTCAATAGAATCTCCCCGGCTTCTCCCACAGCCCAATCCAGGGCGTCGATGATCCGATCCACGTTCGCCTGCACGTACGCGCCCACCGACATTTGGGAACCGGCCACTAGGAGATTTCGTTCAGTCATGTCCGAGCAATCTTAATCTTGTCAATGGCGCAACGCTCATTCGGAGACCTCTGACGACAGTTCGGAAACAACCTCATCTGTGGTGCCAACACGTCCGAAGATTCGAGCGTGCATGAGTAGTGCGTCATCGTGCGCTTGCTGGGTATACGTGGCGCACGCATCCTCGCAGATGAGGCTGTCGTACCCAAGTTCCGAAGCACCTCGGGCGGTACCGAAGACGCATGCATCGGTTAGTACCCCGGTAATCACCAAGCTGCGGATACCCATATTGCGAAGGGCGTGGTCGAGCAGGCTGGCCGTAAACCCTCCGGAAGTGAGCTTGTCCACTACGAGGTCCTCATCGCGGGGCGCAAGCCGTTGGTCGACCTGGTACCCCGAACGACTCCGCCCTGTACCCGGCCCCGTCCCCCGACTGCGCGGACGTAGTCGCCGCGTCATTTCATCGCCCGTTCCCGTGACCTGACCGTTGCGTGTGTAGACGATTTTGCATTCATGCGTACGAAACCAGTCGATCAGGCGCCGGGTGTTGGGCACCACGGTGTCATCCACGCGCTGCGTCCAATAGCTCATGATGTCCGGGTAACGTTGGGCCAACGGACCATCTTTGAAGGCGGACGTTTGCTCAGCCTGCATATCGATTACCAGCAGCGCGGTCAATGTGGGGTCGAGCACGAAGTCGGTGGCCGTCAGATCGAATGGCCACTTTGGATCCAAATTGCGGGGGTCCCAGTGCTTCATGTCATGTATTCAGGAGGTGGTCCCTTAAATCAATCAAGTGGGAGGTAAAATCCTCTAAAGGACAAGTACGAAACCGAACTTGAACTAAGGTAAGTTCCAGGCAATTCGTATAGAAATCCAAGACGGCGGCCAAGCCCTCCCCCCACGCCATGAAGCGGTTGCCCCGCCCCGAGGATTGACTGCCACCCTCGTCGGGTTAGGGTGAGGACAGTGGCTGATTCTCAAGAACCTAAATACGGCAAACCGTGGTGTTGGACATGTCAGGCGCACAAAAGATACAAGTATGTTCAAAACCCCTGGGCCGGGCGGACGGGCAAAAAAACCATCTGCCGCTCCTGCGGCGCTAGAATGTGGAAGCCATTCTTAATGAATTTGGGAGGGTTCAGATTGGGTTGTAGCTTAATTTATTTCGTGCCTACCCTTGGCTTTTTCGTCTTTCTTCCTTGGGATAGAAATGAAACGTACAGTGCCGACCTTTTTCCGGGCATTGCGGTGTTCGTTGTATTCTTAATTTTGGCCCCAGCATATTTGTTGCACCGGATGGCTGGAAAATACGCGGTTTGGAAAAAGTGGGCCAAGGAACGCGGATGGGAAGAAGAGAAGAATACCGCCCCGCCGCGATGAAGCGGTTGCCCCGCCCCGAGGATTGACTGCCGCCCTCGTCGGG
>CAZNWO010000213.1:0-4998 GCA_964576585.1 uncultured Puniceicoccaceae bacterium
TGGCGAGCAAAGATCGAAGCCCTCAAGAGCCATGAAACTGCTCGCGGAGTAGGTAAAATCGATGCCGTGGACGAGTTTTACTTCAATATTCAATACCACAAGAATATGATCCCTCTGGGAACAGCCACCCCAACCGAGAAAAACCTCCATCACATCAACAACCTGTGGACGCCGGCAGGCTACGAATCCAAGGATAAGTCACAGGCATTGCTCTGGGGAATCGAGCGACCAAACGGTAGTAGAGGCGCCGGATTTACGGGAGGCCACCACCACCGCAACTGGGCCTTGGACGGCTATCGGCAACTGATCTTGAACACCATTGTGTGGGCTGCGGGCAAAGAAGTTCCTAAAGGAGGAGTACCCACTTACAAAGTGACGGAAGATGAACTGAACGAAAACTTGGATGACTACGGCGCCAAAACGAGACGAGTGAAGCTGCCCACCAAAGCCGACGTCACCTTTACGCCGGGCAAATGGATGACGCCCCAAGAGCATGCTGAAATGCGGGCCAAGCGCAGACGACCGAAAAAGTAATTCGAAAACAGCGTTTGTACTGAAAATCTGCCAATCCGTCTTGGCATGCGGTTCGGGAATCGAGTCCGAGAACGCGACCAACGAAAAAGACCCAATAAACACTTGGGCAGCTTACGTCATTCGATGCGACACAAGAGGAAATCGTCTCTGGGAATACCTCCACCACACTCCTTCCAAAGGTCACAACGCCGCCGAATACTTGGCCGAATGCAAGGATGGCGGGTTCATCATTTTTCTCGACTCGGACAACACGGGAAGCCAAAAGGAAGAAAACTTCGACTTTCTCAAACTAGCTGAAGAAAACCTCGAGAAGTAGAAATTAGAATTGGCGGCGAGTCCAAGCTACGGCTTGCCAACTTGGCCAAAAGGGCTAAGGCTTGGTAGCTCAACCCTTGCAAACCCTTTGTAATGCCAATCCAAAAATGAAAAGACCTATGAAACATATCCTATTTTTTGCCGCTATAGTCGGCCTGAATGTATCCGCCAAGAAGTCGGAAGATAGCTTCGTTTCAATCTTCGACGGCAAATCCCTCGAAGGTTGGACTCAGCGCAATGGAACCGCCACCTACGAAGTCAAGAACGGCGCCGTCGTCGGCACCACAAAAGAAGGCAGCCCAAATTCATTCCTTTGCTCGAACAAGCTTTATGGCGACTTTGAGCTCTTGTTCGAAGTCAAGGTTCACGACAAATTGAATTCCGGTGTACAGATTCGCTCGCAAACCAAGGGCGGCCCGAAAGGTCGCGTGAACGGCCCCCAGATTGAGATCGAATCAAGCGGATCCAAAGGAGCCGAGTCCGGTTACATCTACGGCGAAGCCGCAGGTGGTTGGATGACTCCCGCCGACAAGCGCAAGCCCCACAAGCATTTCAAGGATGGTGAATGGAACAAATACCGCGTCCTCGCAGAGGGAGCCCGTATCCAAACTTGGATCAACGGCAAACAAATCTCGGACTTGGTAGACGAGAAAAAGCTAAAGACCCACCCAAAGGGATTTATCGGCCTGCAGGTACATAGCATCCGAAAAGGAACCGGCCCATACGACGTGGCATGGCGGAACATCAAGATTCGCGAAATCAAAAAGAAAAAGTAACTCGATAGCCGACAAAAATCATGAAGGAAGCAACTCTCACTATTTTTGGGGCTCTACTTCTTGCTCTGCCTGTTCTCGGGAAGCAACAGAAGGACAAGGATGGCTTCGTCAGCCTTTTCAACGGCAAGGATCTATCTCATTGGAACACCACGGGGAACTGGCTTCCCCAAAAGGACGGATCCCTCTTAATCCAGCCTCGCAAGGGTGAAAGAGGCTGGCAACGCTACGATGCCTACTTGATATCCAAGAAGAAGTACAAGGACTTCATCCTTGATCTTGAGTACAAGTATCCAAAGGGCGGCAACAGCGGTGTCTTCTTCCGTATCGGCAACCCTAAGCAACCCGTGAGCACGGGCATCGAGTGCCAGATTCTAGATTCATTCGGCAAGCCCCACGACAAGATGGGCCATCATGACCACGGCGGCATCATCCGTACGGTGGGCGCGAGCAAAAACATGTCCAAGAAGCATGGAGAGTGGAACCGCATGATCATCACCTGCAAGGGAACGCATCTCCAAGTCAGCTTGAACGGGGAAAAGATCATCGACCACCGGCTAGACAAGAAAGGCCCGGGCAAGAACGCCGGCGTAAGCGATCGCCCGCTAGAAGGCCACATAGGTCTCCAAGATCACGGCGAACCGAACAACCTTCACTTCAGAAACATTAGGTTAAAGGAAATCTAGTTCAATTGCCTTCCAACATGAGGTTATTCCGTGCGGGAGTCTTAAGTCCCACCTTCATCGCATTATGCTTACAGGGGGCACCTGAGGAAAATTCGCCTAGGGTAACTTCCACAGTCCGCATCGTCCGCAAAACCGAGCCTGCAGTAGCGGCAGTCTTCAGTCAGGCAGAGGGCCGACTGAACATGGGCAGTGGAAGCGTCGTACACGAGGATGGCTTCGTCCTGACGAACGATCACGTCGTCGCAGGTCTTCCGGGAGTCATTCTGCTGAAGGACCAAAAGCTACCACTAAAATACCGGATTGTAGGGCGCATGCCCGAAAAGGACTTGTGCCTGTTGAAGGTCGACTCAGGAGAAGACCTCCAGTCAATCAAGCTTGGCAATAGCCACGACCTAATGACGGGGGAACCCATCCTATGCGCAGGAAACCCCGGGGGTCGAGGCGTGGTTTATTCTGCGGGAATCGTCAGTTCCCCGAACTTCATTCTTGGGGCACCCAACGCACTAGTCATGCACTATTTCAGTGGGGACGTTCGCGATCGGTTCATTCAGTTCGATGCAGCAAGCAACCAAGGAAATTCAGGCGGTCCTCTCATCAATGCCCTTGGAGAACAAGTCGGGGTCGTTTCAAACAAAAACTATGCGGAAGAAAATATTAATTTCGCGATCCCTATAGACAGGGTGCGCTCAAACTTGGGGCAACTCTTTGCACCAGAGGTAAGAAAGAACTTTTATTCAGGAATTTCACTAGATCCTCTGGCCGCAGATCCAAAAGTTCTAAGTGTGGCCAAAGGTTCTCCCGCCGACAAATCGGGCATTCATGAGCACGACTTGATCACCAACCTGAACGGCAAACCAATCAATGGCTACGTCGATTGGTTGGCCGAACTAATGAACTTCGAAAAGAACGCGACGATGAAACTCTCGCTCTTACGAAAAGGCAAACGGCTCAAAACAGAACTCCAGCTCGCCGCCCATCCCTTGCTCCCGACCAAGAATCTCGAGAAACCAAAGCCCGGATTGTTGTTTCAAGTGTGCCATGGGCGATTCGAGAAAGCACCCGACTTCGAACGCCAGGAAGTGATCAAGAAAGGCACTACCAAGAGTTTGGACGTCCTTGCCATAGCCGCCCCCCTGAAAGACGATTTCGCAATTAGTTTTAAAGGCTTCCTAAAGGTTCCTGAAAGTGGAGTGTTCAGGATGATCCTTAATTCGGATGACGGTAGTGTGCTTCGCATAGGCGAGAAAGTCATCGTCGACAACGATGGTCCACACCCTGCACAGGACGTGGGCACGCTCGTTCGACTGCAAAAGGGCTACACTCCTATCAGAATAGATTATTTCGAGGCGACGGGTGACGCAGAGCTAAGCTTTTTTCTGGAAGACGCCTCGGGACAAAGGCAGTCCGCGGAAAATTTCTTATTTCACGAAGGCTGAGGCTATCTGGTAAAGTAACCCACCAAAGACCACCCGCCGAAAAAGAAGACTGTCAGGACAAAAACGCCAAGAGCTTCTTTGCGACCCTTGCTCGGAGAGTTCCAAATCTGTTTCATCAAGGGAGACCCCAGAAAGGCAAAAAGCAAAAACCAACCCCAATCCCACCAGTTGGTGTCATCCAAGTTGGCAGGAAAGCTTGTAGTCAGCTTGTTCCAAAATTCGGGAATTGAAAAGGATGCGAGCCAAAGCATGCAGAAAGCCTAATGGAGAGGATTCAACCGTCAAGGAGAACGAGCAAGAGAAGCCCTATTGGTTGGACTTATGGAGAAAGATTCCAACGACCACGACCAAGAGAATCGACAACGCCACCTTCCACGGTTCCAATACGGACAACTCCCGACGAATCAATTCCAGGGGATCGGAAGAGATTTCTCCAAGAAAGCTAGAAATGAATCCCATGTTGATTAAACTACCTTCGCCAAAAGAATGCGTCAAGGATCAGTCGCGAGATAACAAGATTGACTGATCGTTGGAATACGAGTCAGTAAAGCAACCTCATGGTTCCAACCTGCGTGAACGAATGCCAAATTGGACGAGGAGTAAACTTTCTCAGAACAAATAAAAGATGCTAAATTGGCTTGCGGCAAGCGGTACAACCGAAGAGGAAGAATTTCTAGTATTTCTAGATGGTCTTGGTTCGGAAAAATCCACTGAAAATCGGATTCGGTTGTTAAATAGCCTCTCGAAAAGCGACACCTTCAGCTTCGAGTTCGAACTGGATGAAATTCATCCCTGGGAATGGGTTCCCGGAAATGAAGAATGTCGAGGAGGGAAGACGGTCATCGGCAAACTGATAGACAATCGTCGAAAAAGGAAAACTGAACAAACAAGCTGCCATTCAGGGGAACTGGTCCAGTTGACGACCCATCCAACATGGAACGATCTGGTTGAAGACTGGGAAAAAGGCGATGTGCATGCTTGCTCTGGTCGCCTATTGGGTTGGGATGCAACCAACAAGCGCTACCAAATGCTGGCAACCGAAGTGCCCGAAGGTTCGATTGAACTCTTACTTGCGATCACATGGATTCTTAAAATCCTCCTCTCCCCTATCTGGATACCTTGTTGGTTTGCTTATAAGTTTGTATATGTGGCTATTGGGATAGGGCTTGGCTTAGGGATCGCCGGTATGCTCTTAGACGACTTAGACTTGGCAACCCAAGGTTGGTTTGTTTGTGCTTTTTCGGGAGGATTTGG
>CAZNWO010000214.1:0-4976 GCA_964576585.1 uncultured Puniceicoccaceae bacterium
TCTTTTTTCCCTGGAGGATGAGCTTGAGGCCGTGCGGGTGGATACGCTTGGACTGGCCACCTTTTTCGGGCTTCTCGTTATTGACCCTCAGGTTGGAGGCCTGGGAGAAGAGTTGCGGACCGCTTGTCGCGCTTGTCAGTACGATGGCAACGAGCAAGGGAATCGAAGATTTCAGAATTGGCGTGATGACGGTGGTTTTCATGGGTTTGGGATTCTTTCCGCAAGTAGTGGTTTTGGCAATGCGCTTTCGGTTTAGCCTAAGGATTTCGGGCTCTCTAAATTAACGTGGTCCGAAATCCATCTTCAAGTTTAGGGCTAAGCTAAATAGCCTGAGGAAGCATAGATAAAAACTTTTCGTTGGATCTGTTCGAGTCGTGTCTAGCGGATTCATGGTTCGAGAAGTGGTTTTTTCAGTGGTTAATTTCAGAAATCTTCGTCATAAGAAATCAAATGGCTGCAAAAAAACAAGTTTTGCTCATCGGTGGCGGCATGATCACAAGGTTGCAGGTTCTGCCCTCGCTCTTTCAAATGCAGCGCTTGGGAGGGATTGACGAGATTTCAATTTGCGCCCGGCGCAAGTCGACCCTGACTCCGCTGCTCGAAGACGAGGGGCTTCAGTCCGCGTTTCCGGGCCAGAGCTTCACTCCTTACCCGGGCTCGGAGTGCGGCGATGAAGCTCAGCCGTATTTGTACAAGCAATTGTTGGACGAATTGCCCGAGGGTTCCGTGGTTTACGTTGCGATACCGGATCAGAACCATCACGAAGTGCTCTGCGAAACCTTGGAGCGCGGTCATCACGTGGTTTGCGTCAAGCCGCTCGTGCTGACCCATGAACATGCGGAAGAAGTTCGTTCGAAGGCTTATGAACGCGGCTTGTTCGTAGGCGTGGAATACCACAAGCGATACGACGACCGCAACTGGATCGCTCGCAAGAAATACCGTGCGGGAGAACTGGGGGAATTCAAGCTTGGTCAGGCCTGTCTTCATGAAAAGTGGTGGTACCGTGATTCGAACTTCATGAATTGGTGTACCACTGATCAGACGGACTTTTTCGTGTATATCGGCTGCCACTACGTCGATTTGCTCGCCTTCATAACGGGATTGAAGCCGGTATCCGTATCCGTTCACGGCATCCCTGACGAATTTCCCAACGGCAACGTCGGGTATCTATACACCGATGCCAGAGTTGTCTGGGAAAACGGAGGCGTATTGAACGTGCAGAACGGGATCGCCTACCCAAATCAGGCTGCTGGTGGAAACGATCAGGGGATGAAGCTTTACACGAAGGATGAAGCCACCGGGATTGGCGGGTTTATCGAGCACGTCGACAACTACCGAGGGGTGAGCTACTGCGCGACGAAAGCGGGAGATGATCCCGGCGATACCGCACATCATCTGGTGAATCCGGACTACTTCCAAATGATCGAACGATCGAATGGATCCGGGCTGAGGCCCGTTGGATACGGCTATCGCGCCGTCGAGCAGCTTGTTTCCACTGCCTTTCAAGTTTCAGAGGTCGGCGATTTGGGTAAGCGTCAGACAATGCTTCGCGAGCTCGACGCTGCTGGTTGGCACGCAACTCCCGCCAACAGTTTCTACAACGAGTTGGTCGTCGAGGCGGGACGGCTCTCGATTCTAAACAACGGCCGGACAGTCGACATCAATTACGAGGGCAGTCCCGGCGTTGGCCTTGCGGACTAACCTCTCACACTCCTTAATCGTCATGGGAAAACCCTTCGAATTCGAACCTGTTCACCTCGCCGAACCGATTCAAACGGCGAATCGCAAGATTTCCACTCCGATTCCGCACCCTGAGGATCGAGAGGTGATCGAAGTCCTTCGTCGCTGCGAACCGCGTTCGATGGGCGGTCAACCCTTGATCTTGTGGGATCGCGCCGAAGGCGTGCACGTATTCGACCGTCATGGCAACCAGTGGCTGGACTTTTCATCCGGCGTTTTGGTTACGAACGCAGGACATGGAGAACCAGCTGCAGTCGATGCCATATCCCGCATGGCCGCGAAGCCACTGCATCATTCGTATTGCTTCCCAAATGCCGAACGGGCGGCGTTGGTGGAATATATAATTGATCGCTGCGCCCCGGATTATCTCGACAAGATTTTCCTGCTCACAACCGGTTCCGAAGCGACCGAATGCGCCATCAAGATTGCCCGGGCTCATGCTCACAAGTCCTCTGGACCTGAAAAAGACGTCGTCGTCGGATTTACCGAGGGTTTTCACGGTCGAACCATGGGTTCTCAGATGGCGGGCGGAATTCCTGCGCTCAAGGATTGGATCCTGAATCCTGACCCCGGGATGATCAATGCCCCGACTCCGGACGGATTTCGTGGACAAGACACCGGCTTCGACGGATTTCTCGCAACCTTGGAGCGCAATGGAGTTCAACCGGAGAACGTCGCGGGTGTGATCTTGGAAACCTATCTCGGAGGCACGGCGATACTTCTGCCTAAGGACTACATGCAAAAACTTCGCAATTTCTGCGACGAACACCATGCGTTGCTGATATTCGACGAAGTTCAGGCGGGATTTGGCCGTTGCGGCAAAATGTGGGGTTTCGAGCATTACGACGTGCGCGCCGACATGATTGCCTGTGGCAAGGGAATTGGATCCGGTCTTCCGATTTCCGCTGTGATCGGCAATTCAGAGTGGATGGACACCTTTCCTCCCGGATCGATGACCTCCACCCACACGGGTAATCCGATTTGTTGCGCCGCGGCCTTGGCAAACATCAAGAAAGTAGTCGAAGGCGGTTTGATCGAAAACGCAGCGAGACTCGAGTCCGTCCTGCGGGATAGAGTCGAAGCTATCCAAGGGAGATACCCGGATCGGGTCGGCAAGGTGGCTGCGACGGGCTTGGTTGCAGCCATCCAAATGGTTCCGGAGCATGGGAGCTTGGAACCGGATCACGATTCGGCTTTCGACGTTGTGAAGTATGGGGTGGAGCACGGCTTGATGCTCTTTGCTCCGGTAGGATGGGGGGGAGGTACGGTTAAGCTGAGTCCCCCGCTTTCCATCACCGAGGAACAACTGTCCGAAGGGATGGATGTTCTGGACTCTGCGTTTGCCTCGGTTTGCGTCTAGCCTTTCATGGTTTTCTGACCCATTCCTCTAAACAAATCTACTCTTCGAGCAACGGATCTTCCTGCTTAAGCTTCAATCCAATAGCTTGGTTCTTTTGCAATTTGATTGCGGGTTCGCTTTTACTTGGAGTTTTTCAAAAGCTCCTGCATCGCCTCGGCAAAGGCCTTGCCGAGAAGAATGAAGAACCGTCCCTCGCCGCTATAGTGAAAGCCTTTGTTGGACATGGCTCGATCCAACATAGCTCTTTCTTCTTGGGTAATCGGATTCTTTTTGAAGTCACGATCGTATTCGGGCAACCATCCTCCCGCGGTTAGCGCCACGACTCTTGGATCCAGCAAGGTAGCGGTTTCAATTGCCTTTGCGTTTCCCTTGAATTCGGGGACAGTGTTTATGAAACGCTGTCCTTCGCGGACGTCCTTTTGCTTCGGGTTATGCTCGTTATGGGGGCCATTTACACCCATTACACCCACTACCGCTTTCATGTCAGGTGCCTTGAATTCGGCACGCAGATCCTTGATTAGGTGAACCAGATTGGCGCCGTATTGTTTGCGTCCTGTGACGTCGAACATA
Source organism: uncultured Puniceicoccaceae bacterium (assembly GCA_964576585.1). Taxonomy (GTDB): domain Bacteria; phylum Verrucomicrobiota; class Verrucomicrobiia; order Opitutales; family Seribacteraceae. Next base: position 3,671 of record CAZNWO010000214.1, read on the forward strand.
TCGTTGAACCCTTGGAACCATACGAATCCGACGATTTCGTATCCCGCTTTTTCGTCATATCCGGGGTAATATTCCTTGAGGTTGTCGAGCGTGTTGCGGACGTATCGAATCATATTGCGGTATTGCAGACCGACCACCGGCTCTATCCTTCCCTCATTCCATTTGTCCGCCACTTCCTTCGACAAAATCTGCTGATCGAGCTTCTCGATGCCGGTCTTGCCTGCGCTCGGGGGACGAAAGTTGACGTAGAGACTTTGGCCGCCTGGAGCAAACTTGATCAGTAGAACCTGTTCCTCAAAGGCCTCGCCCACGTAATGACCGAAGGAATATTCCGGTCCGATGTTGGACCCCAGCTTACTGTAGTTGCGGCGTCCTCCGAAACCAGGTTGCAATTTGTCACGCACGCCTCCGCTGGAGACCCATACGTCGTTACGGGTCAGCAGTTCTTTTCCATCCGGCTTGAAGGTCTTCAGCAAGGTCGCGCGGGTCGGGTCCAAATCCTCTCCCAGAAAGTCAATCGTCCTGACATGGGCCTGTCCGTCCATATTGGACTGACCGGCAAGGATGAACACTTTCAACTTGGAAGGCTTGGCGGAAATTTGTGGCGCGACTGAGATTACGGCGACCAGCGAGGTCAGGAGCGATGTGAGGAGAGTGAACTTGTTCATTTTTTGGAACGAATTTGTTTTTGAAGCCAGAATCGAGCCGCTTTCCGAGTAGGGCTTTCTCGATGGGCCCAAAGATCTGTGTGGGAGTGGATGACCGGGCCGTCGGGAATATCGAAGATCTTGCCCACGGGGACTGGCAGAAAGGTGAAGGTCCCGAGCTTGGGGTGTTGCTTGAGGTAGTCGTTGGCACTTCCGCAAACAAGCGTAGGTCGCCCATCGAGCCGGGCGAGGCGCTTTAGAGCGGAGTCCCGGTCACTTTTTGGGTATCCCCATTTTTTTTGCCCGTCGAAATGATCGTGTGCAATCATTCCCTTCCAAAAGGCGGCGATTTCATCGTCCGCCAAGCCAATATACCCGCAGGCGATGGCCCCACGGGAGAATCCGCAGATAAAGAGGTTGTCGGGGTCTCCCCCAAATTCCTTGCAGATGCGTGGAAGGTTGACCTTGCAGTAGTCTATGGTAGCTTGGCGGTCGCCCCACCACTTGACCGTGTTCTCCTTCTTCCCCTTTTGAATATATGGCATGGATACCCAGATGAATCCCTTCCCCCCGCTCAGTCCGTACCCTAGGTTTGCTCCCTTTACCTCGCCGGTCGATCCGCAGAAGGGAGCCTTGTTGCCGGTGTACTCGACGAGCAC
>CAZNWO010000215.1:0-4954 GCA_964576585.1 uncultured Puniceicoccaceae bacterium
GTGGGGTTCTTTGCTTCCGGTTTCCCGAGCTTCTCACGTCGGTGCGGTTTCGTGAGTCGTACACTCCGGAATTCGTGCGCGACCTGCTTTTCTGGGGGCTTGTTGCCGCCTATTTCCTGGGAATCGTAAGCTATGCCCTGAATCATTCAAAGATTCTGGCCTGGATCGGGATTGGAACCGCCTTCGTTGCGAGTCTTCTTGGCGGGGCTAGGATTGAGCTTTCGACCTTCGAGTCGACGCCTTACTCCTTCGGGCTCGATTTTTTTGCGATCGGATTCCTGTTCTCCATGCTGATTTTTATTCCAATCGAAAAGGCCTTCGCTATTCGAAAGGGACAGAAGATTCTTCGGGGTGGCTGGCGCACGGACCTCATGTACTTTTTTGTAAGTCACCTCCTCATTCAATTCATATTTCTGTGGACGAATGCATTCTCCGAAATAGCCTTCGCCTGGGCTGCGACTGAAGACCTTCACTCATTTATTCGGAGTCTCCCGACTTGGCTCCAGTTCATTATGGCGATCGTTCTGGCCGATCTTTTCCAATACTGGACGCACCGGATTCACCACCATGCCGGTTTCCTCTGGAAGTTTCATTCGATCCATCATTCGAGTCATTCAATGGACTGGTTGGCTGGTTCTCGAACCCATGTTGTCGAAATCTTCATGGTCCGTGCATTGGTAATGCTTCCCCTTTACGTCTGCGGGTTTTCAGAAGCCGCCCTTAATTCTTACATAATACTCGTGGGTGTTCAGTCTGTTGCCATTCATGCGAACCTAGGGGTCAATTTTGGTTTCTTGAGATATATTTTGGTGACTCCGCAATTCCATCACTGGCATCATGCCAAGGATCCGGAATACTGTGATGCAAATTACGCGGTGCATCTTCCGGTTATCGACATGATCTTCGGCACCTACAGATGCCCCAAAGGAAAGTGGCCCGAAGAATACGGAGTGGTCAGCGGCGAGCCTCCCCCTTCATTTTGGAAGCAGTTGTTCCATCCCTTTCGTCGCTCCCGTTCACAGGAGTAGGCGGAAGTGCGTTCGCGGGCAATTTGATTCCCGGTTGACTTCGGATGGCCAAGTCGAGGCATTGACGGATAGGAGTTGCCACTTCATCTCTGTCTCCGGGTGGTTGTGGAAATTAAGATGCCATACTCCCAGAGGAGATTTGGAAGTCTAGTTCAATCCCACTCCCCGATGATCCTTGATGACGGAACGAAAAACGCAAAAGAACGACGATGAGGCCGACCAGTATCTTGCCGGCATTCGGCAATCAAGGAAGAGGGGTGTTGGCAGGCACGGCGTTATCGGGGTATTTGCCCTTGAAAACCATCATTTCCTTTTCGGATTCCGGTACCACGAAGGATTCATCCACTTTGCCGTCCTTTCCCGTGACGCGCGAGATGTCTAGCTTGAGATGCTTGGCGAGGAACGGATAGGCTGCCATCCGCTTGGACGCGCCGTAGTCATGGCCTTCCTCCTTGAAATGGGCGTTCTCTACGTGATCCGCAGCTCCATAGAGACCGTAGACGTAGCGAATGAAGGGAAACTCGTTCTCCGGGGTTTTCTGCGTCCAGTCCCTCCCGTTGGAAACAATCAACTGCGGCCGAGGAGCTGCCAATGCGGCGATTTCGGCGTTATTGGTCTTGTGTTTCGCGCTCCAGTGGATGGGCATGCCGCTCTCGCATACGCAACCTCCGAAGAAATGGGCGGAAACCTGACAAACGGGGACGGAGACGGCTACCCTTTCGTCCAAGGCCGACAGCACAAAGCTCTGCGTGCCTCCCCCTGAACAGCCCGTCGTTCCGATTCGTTTCGGATCAACCTTGGGTAGGCTCGACAGGAAATCCAGCACCCTCATGCTGTTCCAAGTCTGGAGCCGAAGGATCTCGGGGGTCTTCCGATGATGCCAGCCCACCAACTTGGAGTCTCCGTATCCAACCATGTCGTAGAGAAAAACGGCCGCGCCCATGCGGGCCAGAACCGCGCAACGGGCCTGCCGCGACTCCTTGAAGCGCCCTCCGTGTCCGTGCGGACAAAGAATACCCGCAAGGCTGCCCTTGAAATCGGTCGGGCGATAAAGGGTGCCCGTGACGTAATGACCGGGTGAGCTCTCGATGGCCACGTTCTCGGCCATGTACCCTTTGCGAACGCGTTTGTCCCTGTAAAGAGGTTTTAGAGGCGTGCGTTTCGGAAGCTTTTCCAGCTTGGCTCCGGCGAGGATTCCTCGACGCACTAGAGCTTTGCGCTTTTGCCAGCTTTGCAGATCAGGAATGGATGATCGAATGGCGGCCAACTCAACCTTCGCTTGAGAGGGTTTCTGGGCATACCCGACTCGCAGGCGAGGTTTCTCCGCGAAAAGGAGAACCGAACACAGGGTCAAGCACCCAAGAGTCAATGGTAAGAGGCGAGTGAAAAGGAAGAGGCTGTTTCTCATGTCGTCAAGCTTCTCGAAATCAATCTACCCTGCAAGAACATAGCTGACTATAAAGGAAGAAGGACAAATGCGCTGCTTCAAGCAGTGGGATTGGTCGCCCGAGGCGCTGCTTCGTCTCCGGAAGGATCGCGTCCAAATCGGAAAGAATCTCTGAGGCCAGCATGCTATTTGCTTTGCCTTGATCCGGACTTTGTCGAACCTCTGACCGATTTAATCATGCTCACCGTATCGCAACTCAGCAAAGGTTTCGGGCCTCAGACCCTCTTCAACGAGGTGTCGCTTCGCATACTTAGTGGCGACCGCGTCGGTTTGGTGGGACCCAACGGCACGGGCAAAACCACCCTCTTTTCCATTATCTTGGGGGACGCTGAGCCGGACAGCGGGAAAATCGAACTGGAACGGGGCGCCCGAATCGGGTTCCTGCCGCAGGAAAGCGCCCCCGCCGGCGAGGAGACCGTAACCGAGCTTGCCGCGTCGATTTCCCCCGACCTGAAGGAAACCTTCAAGACCCTGCGGGAAGTCCCCGATCCCGATTCTCCCGAACACCTGGCTGCCTTGGAAAAATTCGCGGAGCTCGAAGGTCATCAGCTGGAAGCCAAGGCCAAGCGTTTGCTCGCCGGACTGGCCTTCCGTCCCGAGGACTTCGACAAACCCGCCCATACCTTGAGCGGCGGCTGGATCATGCGCGCCCACATCGCCCGTCTCCTGGTGATGGAACCCGATTTGCTGATGCTGGATGAGCCGACCAATCACCTGGACCTCGAAACCTTGGGCTGGTTCCAGGGGCAATTGAAGCGCTATGCCGGGGCCATACTGACGATTTCGCACGATCGTGAGTTCCTCAACGCAGTATGCGATGGCGTGGTCGAGATCAGTCACCGCAAACTTCGGAGATACCAAGGGAATTACGAACAGTATCTGGTGCAAAAAGCCGAACGAGAAGCGCAGCATCTGGCCGCCTACCAAAACCAGCAGCGCGAGATCGCCCACCTCAAGTCGTTCATTACTCGATTCCGGGCCAAGGCATCCAAGGCTTCCCAAGCCCAGGCCAGGATCAAGCAACTGGAGAAAATGAAGCTCATCGAGGCTCCCGAAGGCGCGGAGGCCACCATCTCCTTTCAATTCCCTCAACCCAAGCGCAGCGGTCAACGCGTCGCCACTTGCAAAAACGTTCGCCAAGCCTATGGGGACCTCGTGGTCTACAAGAATCTCGACCTGGAAATCGAGAAGCACGAGCGTATCGTGCTGGTGGGGCCCAACGGGGCGGGGAAATCGACCTTGCTGAAAATTCTCGGCGACGTAATCCCCATTGAAGCCGGGACCTGCGAGCTCGGCCATAACGTCGAGGTCGGTTACTTCTCCCAGCAAAGGGTCGACGTACTTGACCTGGAGCGGACTGCCTTGGAGGAAGCCATGGAGCGGGTCGAGAACAACGTGACCGAAGCGAACGTTCGCACCCTCATGGGATCGTTTCTCTTTCGGGGAGACGACGTCTTCAAGAAAGTAAAGGTCTTGAGCGGCGGTGAAAAAAGTCGTTTGGCGTTAATCAAATTGCTTCTGGCCCCTCCAAACCTCCTGCTGCTGGACGAACCGACCACACACCTCGACATGCCGAGCATCGACGCCTTCATCAGAGCTCTTCAACGCTATACGGGCACCATCGTATTCGTGAGTCATGACGTACACTTCATTCGAGCAATCGCCAAGCACACCATACAAATCGAAATGGGAAAAATCACCCCCTATGCCGGGGATTACGATTACTACCTGAGAAAATCGGGCGCAATGTCGGAGCGAGGAGGATTAGTCGCAGGACTCAAGAATGCAAGTCCTTCAGGCACAGGAAAAACAGAAGAAAAGCCCAAGGTCGTCAACGCCAAGGAAAGAAGGCGAATCAGAGCGGAAAAAAGAAAAATCGAGGCAGCGAATCGAAAGGAAATCGTAAAACGCGTAGCCAAGCTTGAATCGGAAATCCTGGCCTTGGAGGAAGATCAATCAGAGATAACGAAACTCTTGGAAAATCCGGATTCCTATTCCGACCCCGACAAGGCCAAGGAGCTGAACGTTAAAGCCTCCCGCATTGCGAAAAGATTGAGTGAAAAAAATTACGAGTGGGATATAGAAACCGAGAATCTTCTGAAGCTCGATGAGGATAGTTGACCGTGGGGTTCACTACTCAACTCCAACTGTCGGATCTATACTCATTATACCTTCCAATTTGGGCATGATGAGGCAAGCCATCACGTAGGCCCTCTCCCTGGCTTTGTTGCCAAGCTCGTTGTCTGTGGACGATCCTTTAGTGGGAATCCGCATCCGGAATTGCTTTCCCTCTTTGGTTAAGAAGGAAACCTCTACCCGAGAAGCCTACTTGAGCGATTGAGTCCCTTGAACAAAATTCGTGATTCAAAAGTTTCAACCTCATCGACGTCTTTTCCTCGACGGAGGTCCAAGCCATTCGATTGTGGGACTACTTGAGGTGCATCAAGTAGTGCAGCAGGTCAAGGAGTTCGTCGCGGCG
>CAZNWO010000216.1:0-4760 GCA_964576585.1 uncultured Puniceicoccaceae bacterium
GACGGATATGTGCTGGACGCGCTCCGGCGTGCGCATTCCCCCCGTCAACAGTCCGGCCCGTTTGTTCGAGGCTCTTTTTGTGCAAGCTGACAAATCGAAACGCCTAGTCGAACGTGATCGACTTACGCATCGGGGAAGCGTGCTCGATGCCCTTCGGGAATCCGCAAAATCCCTTCATGGCGACCTCAATCCTGCCGACCGCGACAAACTGGATCAGTACCTGACCTCGGTGCGCGAGGTGGAGCGACGCCTGCAGATGTCCAAGGAATGGTTGGACCGTCCAAAGCCCGAACCGGGCATTCAGCCAATTGCAGACGAGGACCGCAAGCATATCGAGGAGATGCCTCTGTTCTTCGATCTGCTCACTCTTGCCTTGCAGACCGATTCCACCCAGGTGGCCACCTTTGAAATTCCAATCGGGTTTTCCACCACTGATTTGGATGGCGTTTCCTATGGTTACCACGGTCTGTCGCACCACAGCAAGGGGGAGAACAAACTTACTGAGCTTCAAGTGGCGGAGGATTACATCTTTGGTCAGGTCAACCGATTGTTCAATAGTCTCAAGGAAGCAAAGATTTTCGATGATACCTTGGTGATCGTGGGTAGCGGGATGAGCGACGGTTCGAAGCACAGCAACAAGGACTTGCCGGTCTTGATGGCTGGGGGAGGACTTAAGCACCAAGGGCACGTGATTTCTCCGGAAGATCGGAGCAAGCGCGTTCCGCTGAGCAACCTGTGGCTTTCGGCCCTCCAGTGGTTCGGGGTTGAGCGGGATGGTTTTGGAAAGAGCACGGGGACCTTTTCCGAATTGGACTTCTCGTAGGTGATGTTGCGTTGCGCATTCTTTGCATTGCCTTTGCTGGGACTTCATTTCCAGCAGATGTCGGCCAATCCTATGCCCGCGGATTTTCTGGATGCGTATTGTTATCGATGTCACGGCCCCGAAAAGCAAAAGGCGGACCGGCGTTTCGATTTCCTGACCGGATCCATCGAGGATTTCAAGCAGCAGGAGCAATGGCAGGAAATCCTGGATCAACTCAATCTGGGAGAAATGCCACCCGAGGATGAAAGGCAACCAAGCGATAAGGAGAGGCTAAAGGTTGTCGGAATCATTACCCAAGGCATTGCCGAGTCGCGGGAAAAGTATGCAGGCAAAGGCAGTCACACCGTTCTGCGTCGCCTGAATAAATTCGAGTATACGAATACGGTCGGTGATCTGCTGGGGTTGAATACGGAGTCCTGGAATCCTGCAGCTGATTTCCCTGCGGACATCATCGAGGACGGGTTCGACAATAATGGGGAGAGCCTAGTTACCTCCGGGTTGTTGTTGGAAAAATATTTTCCTGCGGCAGAGGAGGCGATCGTCCGTGCTACAAACTTCGGCGATAAGCCAGGGAGCAAAATTTTCACCCAGAAGTCCCCATTCTATTTTCAGGGAAAAGAGTCCAAGGGGTTGCCCAAGCTTTTTCAGGTGGATCGCTTTCGGTTTGTTCCTGAAACGCCTTACACGGATTTGTACGGCCGTTATTTTCGGGGAGGGCACTTGGGCTTCCTGCCTTTGCATAGAATAGGAGGGATTTACCAAAGTGGAAAGTACACCATTCGGGTGAAGGCCTCGGCCGTTACCCGTGATCACCCCTATGGCAAAGTTCTCGATGACTTTCGTAACGGGGACCCCCTCGTCATGGAATTCACGTCAGTGGACCGGCGAGGAAGCACGACGGTGGGGGTCGGAAACGTTACGAAATCGGTTTCCCTTGCCTTATTCGAACTCACGGATGCCAAACCGAAATGGTTTGAATGGAAGGGATATTTGGAAAAGGGCTACGAGCCGGAGGTCCGATTCCGCAATGGCACGTCCGCAGCCAAGCGGTTGGTTCGTTTGCTGCTCAACAAGGCCGATCAATTTCCCGAATTCAAACGTTTTGCAAAGATGAAGGATGGAGGCAAGGGTGGTTTGGAGAGGTGGCATGGTACTCTCAAGGCCTATCGCGGACCAAGGCTCAGGGTGTGGGAAATTCAAGTAGAGGGTCCCCATGTGGAAGCATGGCCGCCCAAGGGGCATGATATTCTATATGCTGACCTAACGCCGAAGAACCTAAATCGGCAGACAATCAACGATCGTTTGGTTCAATTTGCCAACCTTGCCTTTCGTCGCCCCCCGATGGAAGGCGAGTTAAAACCCATACTCGGTATGGTCCAAGAAAAGCTTGCTGAAGGATTAGCCCCTCTGCCGTCCCTACAGCTTGGATTTCAAACCATTCTTTCCGCTCCTGGTTTTCTATACCTTAAAGAAGGGGAAGGTGAATTGGACAACTATGCCCTGGCTTCGAGGTTGTCCTACTTCCTTTGGTCTTCGATGCCCGATGTCGAACTTTTCGAATTGGCAAAGCAGGGTACATTGAAGAACCCGAAAACCTTGGTCAAGCAAGTGGAGCGCATGCTTGCCGATCCTAAGGGCGAGCGCTTTGTCAGCAATTTCACCAGGATTTGGCTGGAGCTCGACAACATTGGAAAGATGCCTCCCTCCAAGGAATTCGTGAGTTTTTACCGGGACAATTTGGAATCCGCCATGCGTGAGGAAACCGAGCGACTGTTCGAATACGTTCTTGATGAGAATCTACCTCCCGTGGAGCTGTTGTCTGCAAGCTATAGTTTCCTCAACCGCGAGCTGGCGGAGCATTACGGAATGCCTGGGCTGGAAGGGAATCATTTTCGCAAGGTCAGCCTGAAGAAGACCAATCGCGGTGGCATCCTTGGACATGGGAGCTTTTTGACCGCATCAGCCAATGGCGTGGACACCTCACCTGTGGTGCGGGGAATCTACGTAATGAACAAGCTCCTCGACTACACCCCGCCGCCCCCGCCCGACGACGTGCCGGCCATCGAGCCGGACGTGCGCGGGGCGACCACGCTGAGGGAACAACTGATCAAGCACCGGGCAGACGCCACCTGCGCCCAGTGCCACAACAAGATCGATCCTGCGGGCTTTGCCTTGGAGAACTATGACGCCATAGGAGCTTGGCGCGATCAATACGAACGCAAGCTCAAGGTGGATTCTTCCGGCAAATTGCCCAATGGCCAAACCTTCGCCTCCAACGCCGAGTTCAGGAAGTTGGTTGTGGCTCAGAACGAAACCTTTGTCCGATGCCTGACCAAGAAACTTCTCACCTACGCCATCGGCCGCCAACTAAACAGCGGAGATCGTCCGACCGTCGACAAAATCGGTAAGGAAATGGCCAGCAAGGAGAAAGGTCTGCGGGATCTCATCCAAGCCGTCGTTGCCAGCGAAAGTTTTAGGTGGAACTAGAGAGCTTTGGATGCGCCTTGATGCATTCAGCGAATGGGTGCTTGCTGCGAATTTAATTGTAGTCTTATGAGTTCGCCCGTGCTTTCTTTTCTTTTACCGCTCACTAACCATAAGTAAGACATTATATAATGAGAGCTCCATCTGATAATCTTCCGAGCCCCTTCTTGCCCCGTCGTGAATTTTTTAAGATCGGAGGAGTGGGACTGGCCGCAACCGGTCTGGCACTCCCTGCGGTCGCAGCGAAACCGACCAAGACTCCGGAAACCTTGGTCAAGATTCTTTACGATTCCTTAAATGAAAAGCAACGGAAGGTCATTTGCTTTGACTGGAATTACATGGACAAGAAACGTGGTCTGCTTCGCACGCGAATAGAGAACAATTGGAAAATCACAAATCCTACGATAGCCAGCAGTTTTTACACGCTGGATCAGAAGGCCCTTATTCGAGAAATCTTCCTTGGCATGACAAATCCACACTGGCACAAGCGCTGGGATCGTCAGTTGAAGGATGACGTCGGGGGTTTCGGCAAACGCCAATCGGTTGCTGTCTTTGGAAAACCGGGAACTAATCAATTTGAGTTCGTTCTCGCCAGTCGCCACATGACGCTTCGCTGCGATGGCAATAGTGCTGAGCACGTTGCTTTTGGTGGACCGATTCTTTATGCCCACGAAGGGGAAAGACTGTACGAGAAGGCCCATCACCCGAGTAACGTCTTTTGGCATCAAGCAATTGCGGCCAACAAGCTCTACGGCATGTTCAACGGCAAGCAAAGAGACGAGGCGTTGGTCAACGAGGGAATGCCTTCCGAGGAAATGATCGGCTTTCGTGGACCCAAGGGCAATTTTCACGGCATTGCTGTCGAAGGTTTTTCTGCTGACCAAAAGACCCACCTGCAATCAGTATTGAGTCTCCTGATCGAACCCTTTCGCAAGTCGGATCGCGATGAGGTAGTGCGTTGCCTGAAGTCCCAAGGCGGTCTAGATGCATGTCATCTTGCCTTTTACAAGGAGGGCGATCTGGGTAAGGACGGCGTCTACGACAACTGGCGACTGGAGGGCCCTTCCTTCGTTTGGTATTTTCGCGGAAAGCCTCATGTTCACGTTTGGGTTAATGTGGCGGACACTCACAAGGTAGAGTTGAACTCTTACCAGAATTCCGTTGGCGTTTGAGATTTTCTCAGGCTTTCTTGATTTTTTTCTTCTCCCTTAATCTTCGTTCCCGATGACCGTTCGAAGCCTTTCCTTTGTTTGTTTCTTTTTTGGCTTGAATTTCATCCTCTGTAGTGGGGAATCCAAAAGACCAAACTTGCTTTTTGCTTTTGCCGATGACTGGGGACGGCAGGCATCCATTTATGCCAAGGTAGAGGCAGCGGGTGGCATCAACGACGTGGCAAAGACCCCGAATTTCGATAAACTGGCAGGGGAAGGGGTTCTTTTCACTAACGCTTACG
>CAZNWO010000217.1:0-4741 GCA_964576585.1 uncultured Puniceicoccaceae bacterium
ACGAGTTTGCCTACTTCGGGCGACTAGCCTACAGCAACGACGCTTCTCTCGTTAATTATACCCTTGGACTGGCCGGGGGTGTACAGCCCAATGACGTCGCCAAAGCGGACGAAACCACCGCCTACAACATTTTCGGTGGTCTCGGCTACGGGGCTTTCAGCCTTGATGCCGAGTACATGTCGGGAGAGGTCGACGCCACCGGAGGCGAACACGAGCACGACGGTTATGCTGTCCAAGCTTCCTATGCAATTAGTAATGCGCTCAAGGGCACTTGGGAACTGGTTTACGGTTACTCGGAGGTCGAGGGCGAGGGTGGTGATGAACTCGTCAGCGCGAAGGAAATCATTCGTCGCGCCAATATTTCCGATAACTTCGATGAGGTGAACGAATTCGAGCAACACTATTTGGGCGTGAATTACCTTTTCAATGGGCACGCCGCCAAGCTAATGCTCGGCTACGAGATGAACGAAGCCAAAGACGTCGTTTTGGGCAATCGAGACTTCGACGGTATGCGTGCCCGCTTACAAATTCTTTTCTAAATTTCACGGCGATCGTAAAACTCAGCAAATTTCAAACCTGATCTAGAAAATGGAACATATCGACTTTTGGGAATTCTTTGTGGGCTTGCTCTACGTATTGGGAGGGTTGGGCATTTTCCTCTTCGGCATGAGGGTGATGAGCGAGGGCATCCAGAAAGTGGCGGGAGAGGGTATGCGCAGGATTATGGCGACGATGACCCAGAATCGTTTCTTCGGTCTTATTACGGGGTTGCTGGTCACTTGTCTGGTGCAATCCTCATCGGCCACGACTGTGATGGTGGTTAGTTTCGTGAATGCTCAACTGCTCACCTTGATGGAGTCAATCGGGGTCATAATGGGGGCGAATCTTGGTACCACGCTGACAGGTTGGATCATCGCGACTGTGGGTAAATTCAGCCTGTCCAAGCTCGCCTTGCCCATAATCGGGGTGGGCCTGCCGATGATTTTCGCCAGCAAGCCGAAGATAAAGAATTTGGGGGAGGTGTTGGTCGGTTTCGGGTTGCTCTTCTTCGGCCTGAGCGAGCTGAAGGATGCGGTGCCCGACGTGAAATCACTGCTCAAGAGCAACGAGCGGGCGGACCAGCTCCTCGTTAAGGACATTCAGGCCCTGATCGAGCAATTGAACAGCTTCGGTTACGGGTCCGTTCTGATCTTCCTCTGCATAGGCGTACTCTTGACGCTTCTGGTGCAATCGTCTTCCGCCGCAATGGGCATTACGATTATCGTGGCCATCAACGGCTGGATCAATTTCGAAATCGCTGCGGCCATCGTGCTGGGGGAAAACATCGGGACCACCGTTACAGCATGGTTGGCCTCCTTGGGGGCTAATCTGAATGCGAAGCGTGCGGCCCGGGCCCACTTAATCTTTAACTTAGCCGGAGTCTGCTGGATGCTCGTCTTGTTTTATCCCTTCATAGCCATGGTGGACGGGATCATGCCGGGGTCCATCTACCAGAATGACGTCACTCAGGAGGAAATACAGGTTTACCGCGAGGCTCAATCTCAGGAAACTGGAGTTGTGGATGAGGGCGAGATGAAGAAGGCCAAGAAGGCCATCGTCGACGTAAATATCCCGCTCCATCTCTCCTTGTTTCACACCCTCTTCAATCTCTGCAACATATGTTTGCTCATTGGGTTTGCCCCGCATCTGGGCAGATTGGTCGAGAAAATGGTGAAGCCCCGTACAGTGACGGGAAAGGAGCCTCCTCCCGGAAGTTTAGCATCGATACACTACGAGGGTTCGGGATTGCTGCCGAAGACGGGGGAACTGAATCTTGCCTTGGTCGAAGCGGAAGTCGATCGTCTGGCCGCCGTGACGCGCTACATGTTCGAGGGGTTCGTCGACGTATTCGAGCACCCCGAGGAGGACAGGGGAAAGTTGATCAAGGAACTCATCGAATTGGAGGACAAGTGCGACGAACTGGCCTTCGAAATCACTCAAACGCTCATTCACTGCACCACTGAAAGCCTTGCCGGGGAAAGTGCCTTGCACGTCACCTCCTTGCTCAGGGTGACTGCCGAACTCGAGGACATCGGCGACTGTTGCCACCGTCTGGTTCAGCTGGCCAACCGCAAATACCGAAAGCACCGTATTCTACCCGAGAAAACAAAGAAGGAAATAAGGATCTTCTCGGAACAAATCCTCGACTTCATGGACCTTTACCAAACCCACTTGAAGGACAAATCCGTTTTGCCCGACATGAAGGTGGCGGAGGAAATCGAGGACCGCATCGACGCTTCCAGGAAGATGCTTCGCAAAAGCGCCGTCAAGCGCATGAAGGAATCCGTGAACGTGAAGGCAGAAATGATCTACGTGGACATCCTGAACGAGATGGAGAGGATCGGTAACGATGCTCTAAACGTCGTTCATGCCCTCAATCACGTAGTTTGACTGGTTCAGCCGACTCCCGTGCGGAGAAATTTTCAGTCAGTCGAGGACAGCCACTGCTCGATGCGCCCTCTGATCAAGTCGCGGATTTCGCGGGTGCGGGCCAATCTTTCCTCTCCGGGGCCTTCTAAGGAAGAAGGATCTGGGAATCCCCAATGCAGGCGTTTGACGTTGCCGGGAAAGATGGGGCAACGTTCGGCTGCGGTCTCGTCGCAAACCGTCACTACATAAGAGAACTCGTTGGCTCGTGGGAGAAAGTCCTCGATGGCGTCGCAGGCGTTGCCTGAAAGGTCCAATCCGACTTCTTGCATGGCTTCCACCACTACGGGATTCAACTCGCCCGGTTCCAGTCCGGCGCTTTCGGCAATGAATCGACTTTCGCCCATTTGATTGAGGAACGCCTCCGCCATTTGGGAACGAGCGCTGTTGTGGATGCAGACGAAGAGAACCTTTTGCATATCCGTATCGAAAGTCATGGCGCCGATTTCGTCAAGCGACCGAGAAAGAGTTTCTAAACATCGATCAGCAAAGAGGTTTCATTTTCAGTTCTCCACCTTGTAGTGTTTCCGTAGTCGAACGAGTTCTCGTTTCATGCCGGCAATGGTCTTTGCGTACTTGGTGTCGGAGTAGAGGCTATTCATTTCCTGCGGGTCCTTCTTGAGATCGAAGAATTCCCAGGCGTCGAGCTTTTCGTCGGGGAAGCGGATGAGCTTGCTCCGACCGTCCGTGACGCCGTAATGGACGGGCACACCGTGACCGCCCGCCTCGTAGTAATGGTAGTAGTGGGTCTTTCGCCAGTCCGTCGGGGTTTTGCCCCGCAAAAGTGGTAGGAGCGAACTGCCTTGCATGTCCTGTGGTTGATCTGCCCCGGCGATGTCTAGAAAGGTCTGGGCGAAGTCGAGGTTGGAGACAAGGTTTGCGTTTACGCTGCCGGGTTTGACCTGACCCGACCAACGGACGAGCAGCGGCGTGTGGAGGCTTTCCTCGTACATCCAACGCTTGTCGAACCAACCGTGCTCCCCGAGCCAGAATCCTTGGTCGGAGCTGTAGATGACCACGGTGTTTTTGTTCAGGTCGGTTTCGTCGAGGTAGGCGAGCATGCGACCGACGTTTTCATCCACTGCCTTCACGCAGCGGAGGTAGTTCCTGATGTAACGTTGATAATGCCAGCGGGTGCGCTCCCTGCCCGTCAGATTGGCTTTTTCAAATGCCTCGTTCCGCGGACGAAAGTGACCGTCGAAAACTTTAAGCTGTTCAGGCGTAAACTTGCTGGAGTAGCGGAACATCAGGCGGTGCGGTCCCATGTGGTCGGCAATGCCCATCTTGTGTCCGGCGGGTGCCGAACTGCGGCCTGAATAGTCGTCGAAAAGCGTGGGAGGTTCGGGTATTTTCATGCCATCGAAAGTTTTGAGGTGGCGTAGGGCGGGCTCCCAGCGGCCGTGCGGAGCCTTGTGCTGGGTCATTAGAAAAAAAGGCTTATTCCCGTCTCTTTGCTTCAGCCATTTAAGGGCTTGGTCGGTGATCACGTCGGTGGTGTAGCCGACGTGCTTCACGTTTCTGCCGTTGGTGATGAGCATCGGGTTGTAGTATTGTCCTTGTCCCTTGAGCACCTCGAAGTGGTCGAAGCCGGTGGGGGTGGACTTGAGGTGCCACTTGCCCACGATTGCGGTTTGATAACCCGCCTTCTGCAAAAGCTTGGAGACCGTTTGCTGAGAGCCGTCGAACACTTCCTTGTTGGTAAGCTGCCCGTTGAGGTGAGAGTATTTGCCGGTTAGGATAACCGCTCGCGAAGGGGCGCAGATTGAATTGCTTACCAAGCAATGCCGAAAGAGCATCCCTTCCTCGGCGATGCGGTCGAGATGCGGCGTCGGGGCAACTTTTGCCAAAGGACCGCCATAAGCCGAGAGTGCATTCAGGGCATGGTCGTCGGTGAAGATGAAAAGGATGTTCGGGGCATCCTCGGGATCCCCGAAAAGCCGTGTCGACAAAATGAAGGCAACAATCGCGAAACAGGTTTTGTTTAGTTTTTTCATTATTTCTTCAGCTGATCGACCGTATGATACAGTTTTTTCGGAATTGAGAATTCCTTTTCCCTGGGATGATTATATCCCTCCCACAGCCGTAACTCTCCAAAGCCCAAGTGCCGTTCGCCTTCCCCGATCTTTTCCCTGAAGTCGAAACGGAAGCGGAACGAGAAATCCAGGTCGATGCAAAGCTCCATGGTAAGTCGCTTCAAGTCGTAGACGCAGGACCAAAGAGTGATGGGTTGTTGAGACTTTTCCAGAAGCTTCATTGCGGATGCCGGACCCCGGAC
>CAZNWO010000218.1:0-4717 GCA_964576585.1 uncultured Puniceicoccaceae bacterium
CTCTGATGATGGGCCAGTACGGCCAACGCTTCGGCAAGTACGGAATGTCCCGCGGGCTCCCTATTCCCGAGGACCGCCCCACCCTGGCCAAGTTCATGGGTCAGAACGGATACGTCACTGGCCAGATTGGCAAGTGGGACATCGGCTCGAAAGCTCAAGGTCCGCTCCAAGTCGGCTTCGCGGAGGTAGCCCAGAAGCCACCCAAGAAAAAGGGATCGAAATACTTCTGCAAGAACAAGGCCGGCAAGACCCAGTGGCTGACCGACTACGACGGGGACAACGTCGTCACCTTCATCGAACGCCACAAGGACAAACCCTTCTTTCTCTACTGGTCTCCCGAAGCCGTGCATTCGAAAAACGACGAAGCGCCCCCGAGCCTGACCAAACGCACCACGGCCAAGGGCAAGCGTAGCAAACTCGCCGGGGCCATCGTCTCGGTCGACGACCAGGTGGGCAAACTCTTGAAAACCTTGAACAAACACGGCCTGCGCGAGAACACGCTGGTCATTTTCTCCAGTGACAACGGAGCCAACGGGAGCGAGAACGGTTCCTCCGCGCCTTACCGGGGAGGCAAAGGGGGCGGCACCCAACAGGAGGGCTGGGTGCGCGTGCCGACCGTCTTCTCCATGCCCGGCGTCATCCCCCAAGGCAAGGACTACCACAAGCAAATCGCCAACTTCGATTTCTATTCCACCATCGCCTCGGTGGCGGGCCTAACCATCCCGAAGCACTGCGACGGAGTGGACTTGATCCCCTACTTAAACGGCAAGCAAGAAGGAGAGCCTCACGAATATCTTTTCTGGCTCAACAACGAACCGGGAGACGCCGAAAGGAGGCATCTCATCGCGGTGCGTTGGAAGAAGTGGAGACTTTACAAGAAGTACGACAAGGATCCTTGGCAACTCTTCGACCTAAAGGCCGACCCGAAGGAAGAGCGGAACGTCGCGGACAAGCGTCCTGAGATCGTCAAGCAGCTCTCCGCCAAGCATGCGGCCTGGGTCAAGACCCTCGCCCCGTTGGGCAAGATTCCCAAACTCGCTAGATCCGACGATCGCATTGGGACGGGTCACGACTGGGCTTACGCCAAGCAATAGATCAGCGGGCCGACTCGAAAGGGCAAGGCTATCGCGAACCGACTAACCGGGGAGCGGTAAAACCCCGATCCCTTGCATCCTTCAAAGCCTTTTTCAATTCCGCTACTTTCTTGGGAAACTTTTGGGCCAGGTTAATTCGCTGGCCCGGATCCTTTGCATAATGGTAGAGTTCAACGGAATCCTTGTCATCAGCCGGATAGCTTCGCTTTTCTTCCCACTGCTGATTCCTTCCCGAGTGATAGCCTGATTTCCCTTCGATCAAGTTCCATTCTCCCACCCGAATGGCCCAAGCATCCGCCCTTGTATTGTGAACGTGAGCTTTTCGGGGGCTTGCCTTCTTCCCTTTCAGCAGAGGGAACAGATCGTGGGAATCCTCGGCCGCATTTTGGGGAAGAGAATAGTCCAAAGCCGAGGCAAGCGTAGCCATGAAGTCGATCTGAGAGACCAGTTTGTCGCAAACACTGCCCGGTTTGGTCAAACCAGGCCACTTGACGATGAAAGGAACGTGATGACCGCCTTCGTAAATATCCCGCTTCAATCCCCGAAAAGGCTCGGCGGACCAATGACCAAAGACTTCATCCCGCCTGTAGGCGTACTTTTCCGGTCCATTGTCCGCAGTAAAGATGACCACCGTATTATCAGCCTGCCCACTCTGCTCAAGTGCATTGAGAATGCGTCCACAGGCGTCATCGGTTTCGTAGACAAAATCGCCATATGGTCCGGCTCCTGACTTCCCGTCGAATTCGTCATTGGGGATAATCGGGGCATGGGGCGAAGGAAAGGCAAAATAGAGAAAGAAAGGCTTATCATTGCTTGCCTGTTTTGTTACGTACTCCACCGCCTTCCGCGTGGTGGTGGGAATATTTTCATAGGGGTCCCAACCGGAAAACATCGGACCCGGTCGGCATTCCCAGCCGCCCTCTTTGATCTTTTTCCATTTGGACGTATCCATCATGGTGTCGGGAACGTCCACCACCTTGTCGTTCTCAATCCAGCAATAAGGCGGAAAGTTAATCACCGTATCCCCGAAGTAATAATCAAAACCATGGGCCAAGGGACCATTGGGTATGGACTTCGACCAGTCAAAGGCATCCGGCCCAAAGGCGGATCGCTTGCCTTGCTTAATCGGTTTGGCACCGGGTTTCTTGATGGCGTCCCAGTTCCATCCCAAGTGCCACTTCCCGATCGCTGCGGTATCGTATCCACACTCCTTCAACATCTCCGGCATGGTAAGCCTTTCTGCATCGAAAGCGGAATCCCCGAAGGCATTCACGATGCCATGAAACTTGCGCCAGTGGTGCCTGCCGGTGAGGAGCGCATAGCGACTGGGCGTACAGATTCCCGAGGAAGAATGACCATCCGTGAAAACCATTCCTTCCTTGGCCAGTTTTTCAAGGTTGGGCGTAGGAATTCTTGATTTTGCATTCAAGATCTTGAGATCGCCATAGCCGAGATCATCCGCGTACAAGATCAAGAAGTTCGGCTTCTTGGAGCTCGCATCCACCTGCACGCACATTGGGACAAGAAAGCCCAAACAAAGAAGAATTGCCTTATTCATGTCGAATTCAATATACCCACAAGTTTTCCAAATAAAGATTAATGATCATTCCTTTTTTTCATAAACCACCAAGGCTCCGGACTATCCCGAATCCAAACCAATGAGAGTTAGATTATTTAATCTCTGTTTGTTTATTCTCCTATTGTTTTCAGGGCACGCCAAGGAAAGACCCAATGTTCTCTTCCTTGCGGTGGATGATATGAACGATTGGATCGGTTGCTTGGGAAAAACACCACGGGCCATCACTCCGAATATCGACAAGCTGGCCAAAAGTGGAGTCAACTTCACCAACGCCCACACCGCCGGTGTCTTCTGCGCCCCCAGCCGGGCCGCCATTTTCTCCGGCCAGTTCGCCTCCACCACCGGTTGCTACCAGAGCGCCAACTACTTCGTGCATCACCCTGAGATCGAGTCCCTTCAGACTAGTTTCGCGAAAGCAGGCTACTCCACCTACGGAGCGGGCAAACTTTTCCACCACCCGGCCGGGGCAATCGACGTCCGGGACTGGACTCACTTCTTTTTGCGCAACCCCGTGCAACGGGAAACGGGATGGCCCATGAATTCATGGAGCGAAGAGACTCCCTTCCCAAAAACTTTTCCCGCCAGCATCTACAACCGTGGGCAGGAAATCACCGGCGGTATGTTTCTCGAATGGGCCGGGATTCCCAACGACAAGGAAGAAGCAATGGCCGATACCAAGCGGGCGAACTGGGCAGTCGGACAATTGAAGAAGAAACACCACAAACCCTTCTTTCTTGCCGTCGGACTCTACGCCCCGCACTACCCCAACTATTGTCCGCAAAAGTATTTTGATCTCTACGACCCGGGAAAAATCGAACTGCCCCCGATCAAGAAAGATGACCTGGAAGATCTTCCCGAAAAGATCCGTAAGATGAAGACCAACCGCTCCCGCATCGTCAAAAAATTGCAGTCTCTGGATGCTTGGGACGATGCCATACACGGCTATCTGGCTAATATCAGTTATGCCGACGCCATGCTAGGTCGCGTCCTCGACGCTCTCCATGCAAGTCCCTATGCGGACAACACCATCGTCGTTCTCTGGAGCGATCATGGCTATCACTTGGGTGAAAAAGGTGACTGGGGGAAGCACACCCTCTGGGAGCGAACCTCCAACGTTCCCTTCATCTGGGCCGGCCCTGGAGTGGCGAAAAACAGGACGACCGACGTCACCGTCAGCCTGATCGACATGTATCCGACCTTTCGCGAAATGTGCGGACTTCCTCAAACAGAACAAAAGTTGGAAGGCACATCCATTGCCTCCACCTTGGCAAACCCCGATAATGCAAAGGATCGCTCAGTGTTCCTTCCTCATATGCAACCGGGGGAGTATGCTGTTATCAATCGGGATTGGCGTTATATCCGATATGGAGAGGACGGAGAAGAACTCTATGATCTCAAAAAGGACCCCAACGAATGGAACAACCTGGCCGGAGAAGACAAGTACGCCAAGGTCAAGGCAGAGATGGCGGCCTTCGCTCCCAAAAAGTTCGCCCCTCCCGCCAAGAAGCTCAATGCCAAGCGAGACTTGTTCGTCAAAGATGGTTCTTACGAATGGATTGCCGGCAAGGGAAACCTGCAGAAAACCAAAGTCTACCGGCCAAGCATAACGCCTTTGGCTTCTCAGAAACCGTCCAAGACCAAAAGAAAGAACATTCTCTTTGTAGTCTGTGACGATCTCAATACGCATGTTTCCACCTCTGGCTACGAGCCCATCACCACCCCTAACCTGTCCAAGTTCGCAAAGGAAGCGATCACTTTCAACCGGGCCTTTTGTCAGTACCCCGTGTGCGGTCCATCGCGTGCTTCCTTCCTAAGCGGTCTTTACCCCCAGAGCACGGGCGTACTCAACAACACACTCGACATTCGGAAAACTCGCCCCGGAACAGTGTCCATGCCCCAATTCTTCAAGGAGAATGGATACTGGACTGCCGGAGTCGGCAAGATCTTTCACAACACCAAAAGTGACCATGGAGAGATTGCCTGGAACGAAAACCTGCGTTTCGAAAACGACGAACTCGAAGTGGTGCGAAAAGCCCGCGAGAAG
>CAZNWO010000219.1:0-4681 GCA_964576585.1 uncultured Puniceicoccaceae bacterium
CAGATAAATCTTCTGCGGTATTGTAGAGCTCGAGGGTGCCGTCCTCGAAGAACTCGATGAGCTTCCAGTCTCCCATCCGGGTAGCAGCGGCGGGGGTGGTGCGAAAGTGACCGTGGCGGACAGTGTAGCCCTGCAAGTAGGCGGGGAAGTGCCAGTGGATTGCCTTGCGGGGAAGTTCGGCCTCGGCGTCTCGAAGCAAAGGGACGATACTTACGCCGTCAAGCTCGTAGCCCTTGGGCGAGGGTGATCCCGTAGCCTCGAGAAGGGTGGGGTAGAAATCGATGCCGATCACGTTTTCACGACAAACCGAACCCGGCTTTGTGACTCCGGGCCATTTTACGATCATTGGCTCCCGAATGCCGCCCTCGTAAAGCATACCCTTGGATCCCCGCAATGGGGCATTTGAGGTAACTCCGCCATGCCCGCCGTTGTCGGAGAAGAAGACGACAATGGTGTTGTCCGAAAGCCCAAGTTTATCGAGGTCCCCTAGGACGGCACCGACGCTGTCGTCGGTACTCTCGATCATGGCCGCGTAGGCGGCATTCTTGTGACGCTCGCTCGGTTTTTTCTCCTGATACTTCTTCTTTAGTTCGGGCTTGGCCTGAATCGGGGTATGGACTGAATAATGAGTTAGGTAGAGAAAGAAGGGCTTATCCTTGTTCTTCTCGATGAATTTGCAGGCTTCCAGGCCCAGTCGGTCGGTCAGGTATTCGCCCTTTTCCTTTTGCTCGAGGTTGGGGTACTTGTAGGGACTGTGATAACCGCCTCCGCTGGGGCTTCCCCAGGACTTGCCCGCGACGTTGACGTCGAAGCCCTGCGTGGTGGGATCATCCCCCAAATGCCATTTGCCCATGGTTGCGGTGACGTATCCGCCGGCCTGAAGAGCCTCGCCCATGGTGACGAATTTTTCCGCGAGATGGGTCGTGTTCTTGGTCGGAATCAGTTTTCGATGCTTGGAGGAACCTCTATCGGAATTCGCAACCGTGTATACGCCGTGCCGCGGAGAATACTTGCCGGACATGAGACAGGCTCGACTGGGGGCGCAGTTGGGGGCGTTGGCATATGCATTCATGAATACCATCCCTTCCTTGGCAAGCCTGTCGATGTGAGGGCTTTCGTAGTATTTCGATCCCATGTAGCCAAGGTCAGTCCAGCCAAGATCGTCTATGAAGAAAAATACGACGTTGGGTTTCCCGGCAAAGATTACCAGCGGTAGACAGGAGAGGAAAATGGCGACACTATAGCTGCGAATGAGCATGCCCAAAGCACAATGGAGTATGGACCTCTCGTCAAGAGGCTAGAACTCTAGGAGATATTAGTGGCGAGTGGAGCAGGACTCACTCTCGCTGCTCCTGCAAACAGGGCAACTGCGACAAAACCGAATATTAAGAAAATGCCCAATCACAAGAAAAACGCCAGCCAATGACGCGAGGACGAAATGTTCTGCCTCAAAATGGGATGCTCCACCGTGGTCATGAGCTTCATGTCCGACCACCAAAAGAACTACGGCAACTCCAAATGCGAGTGGTACCCATGCACGTCGGTGCAGGAAGTAGCCACGAAACAGAGCCAAGGATGCAATGGAGAATGATGTGCAAACAACAATTCCCTCAAACCCTGAACTCCAGAAAAAAGAGCCCGCGATAAACGGCAGCAATGGCAACAATAAAGGGAATGCAATACAATGGATTGCACAGATGAAGGAAACGGTCATGCCGAGCCTGTCTATTTTTTCCCATAAAATTGCCTTCATATATACCTCAAAATGAGGCCAAAACACATCTAATGCAAGTGTTTTGCGTTAAGTGACTCAATTAAGGAAGAGGAGCAGCATTACCTTCGTGCAGAGGATTCCATTGGGGTGACAGGATTACCAGTGTTTGCGATGACCTGCACGCATCTGTCGTCCCAAAGCTCGATCATATCCATATCTTTTGCATTTGTGATTTCAAGGTCAGGCAAATCATGCTTCTGCAGCCATGCCTTGATTGGCGGAACTGCAAGCTCCGGTTCAGCTGCCCTTGCCGTTACGATCTTCACGACATACCCCATCTCAAGCCAAACCTTTACTCGCTTAAGCATGTTTGGTACGGGTTTGCCAATATGTTCGAAGCCGCGCCAAGGTTCCGCAAACGCCAAGGTGCCGTCCAAGTCGACACCTATCCATTGCTTTTGCTCGGCTTCCTCGCCAAACTTGTTCTCGTCTGTCAATTGGAGACCTTTCGTATGAGGTACGGTGACTTTTGGTTTTGCTGCAAAGACCTTCTTTAGGGATTTGAACACGTCAGGATATAAACTTATCAACCGTAGGTATTGCAATCTTCGGTGCAAGTACTTTCCATGAGGTCGTGATTCCTTTTGAAAGTTTGGCTGAGGTCGGGTTAAATCAAGAAACCTTTGGGGGGCTGTTGTTTTTTCTTTGCTGCTTTATAGCCTTCAAGTCAATTGCAACTCTTCTGCATGAGCTAGGACATGCCCTGCCTGCACTTCTCTTGACAAACTCTCCTGTAAGCATTCGGGTGGGCGATGATTCGGTAAAACCTCTCATTGACGCTGAAAGAATGACTCTTTCATTAAGCCTCAGAAACGCTTCCATAGGTTTCACAAGTTACGACAGGAATTCTCTTAGTGTCTTTCGCTTAGTCCTTGTTGTCCTGGGAGGCCCAGTGGTCTCCCTTTCGGCTTGTGTGCTTTCGACTTGGTTCATCGTCCATGGAACACAGTCTTTGTGGATTAGCTTACTTGCCGCTGCCTTTCTTTCGGCAAACGGGCTTGTTTTTCTTCGATCGATTATTCCAGTCAAACTGCGTCCAACAAATGAATTTCCCGAAGGCCCGCCAAGCGACGGACTTGATTTGATTCGCATTTTGTGCAACGAGAGGAATTAACTTTCGCTGTGCTTGGCCTGTAATTGCTTTTCGTAGAGTGTCGAGTAAAGTTCGCAACTCTCCAGCAACTCCTCGTGAGTGCCGTCCGCGACTATCCGCCCCTCGTTCATGACCAAGATGCGATTCGCCAGCTTCAGGGAGCTGAATCGATGAGCGATAAGCAATGTCGTCTTTCCCTTGATAAGCTTTGACATGGCATCATGTATTTTGTCTTCGCTCTCCGCATCCAGTGAAGAAGTCGCCTCGTCCAACACTAAAATGGGCGCGTTCTTGAGAAAGGCTCGAGCCAAGGCCAAACGCTGGACTTGTCCACCTGAAAGACGGCTCCCGTCTTCGCCCAAGCTTTGCTCGTAGCCTGAGTCCAAGTTCTTGATGAATTCATCGGCATGAGCAAGAGTACAGACTTCCTCGACGCTAGTATCCGAATGATCCGTTTGCCCAATCAATATGTTCTGACGAACGGTTTCATCAAACAGGAAAGGCTTTTGAGGCACCAAGGCCACCGACTCACGCAAATTTTTCAAACGAATCTCCCGCAGGTCCATGCCATCAATCAAAACCTTCCCAGAGGTAGGGTCATAAAACCTTGGCAGGAGTCCAGCCATCGTGCTCTTGCCAGCACCGCTTGGCCCAACTAATGCAACCGTCTCCCCTGCACGTAAGGTGAGATTGAGTTCGCGTAAGGCTGGAACATCATTCTTTGCATCGACTCCCGAATCATATGCAAACGAGACGTTCTCAAACTTAATCTCTCCTTTGAAACTGGCAGCTTCACTAGGTTTATCTATATCGGCAACGCTATCTTTAGCATTGAGAATTTCCTCGAGCCTGTCCAGGGAGGCCAATGCTTGCTTGATCTGGTTATGTATGCCTCCCAGTTTCTTTATTGGTTCGTAGGACATGTAAAGAGCAACGATCACCGGAACGACGGCATCCAAGTGGATGGATTTCCTAGAGGCCTGAAAGATTGCCGCCGAAACCCCTGCAGCCGTAATCACCTCGATCAAGGGAGTGAGCAAATGAGCGTACTTGATGACTTTCATGCGGGCAAAAAAGAAATCTTGCGAGGATTCTCGAAAGCGGACCGACTCCCTGTCCTCCAAGTTGAAGGCTCTGACTTCTCGAGCCGCAGACAGGTTCTCGCTCAGAACTGCGGTCATGGTTCCCGCTCGCTCCTGCATGCCCAAAGCCCTTTTCATGAGGATATTACCGATCCTGCGGATGGGAAAAACACATAACGGGATGATGAGGAGGCTAAGGAGAATGAAAGCGAGACTCTCATTCTTTAATGCCATGTAAATCAGTGAGCCAATGGCACCGAGAAAGGTTATTGGTTGCCTGACGAGATCGTTGCCCACTTGCAGGACTGCAGTCTGGAGTTGCCCTGTGTCGTTCATTACGCGACTTAACAAGTCTCCTTCGCGGTTCCTGTGAAAGAAAGCCAAGGGCAGTCGCTGCAATTTCCCGAACACCCTGAGCCTTACCTTTTCCAGCACCTTCACACCGCAGAAGTTGATCAAATATGCGTTAAAATAACCACTTGCCCCCCTTACGGCAAACACAGCGGGGAACCATGCAACATACATAACCAAAGCCCAAAACGCTATTTCGGTTCCTTCTCCAGTCCTAGGGAAAATCTTTGGAAAGATTCGATCAATCATGAAGGGCAATCCAAACCCGCTAGAAATTCCGTAGATCGCTCCACACAGCAAGGCCCCTCCAAATGGAAGCCAATGGTGCTTTAACAGGAAAAAATATGGCAGCAGGCGTCGCATAGAACTACCGTGCAGACT
>CAZNWO010000220.1:0-4626 GCA_964576585.1 uncultured Puniceicoccaceae bacterium
GCAGGTGGAGGCGGAGCAGTAGCCACTGGTGAAGCGTAGGCCTTCCTTCGCGAGGCGGTCGATGTGCGGTGTTTTCAGGTTCTTGGGCTTGGCCCCGTAGCAGCCGACGTCGCCGTAACCGAGGTCATCCGCCATGATTACGATGACGTTGGGCTTGCCCGGAACGGCTTGAAGGATTGTCGCAGTGAGGGCGAATGTGGCGAGGATAGGTAGCGAACGAAGAATTTTGGTCATGATTGGGAAGTTCGGTTGGGTGGAGAAAGTTTCTAGAAGGGTCAGCGTTGCATGATGGCTTCGATTTCATCTGCCTCGATGGGCGTTTTTTCCATCAGGTTGATGGGACCATCCTCGGTCACGATGATATCGTCCTCCAGACGTACGCCGAAACCTTCCTCGGGAATATAAATGCCGGGTTCCACTGTGAGTACGTTGCCGGCTGCGAATGGGACGGTTGAGTCTCCAACGTCGTGAACGTCTAGCCCGAGGGGGTGTCCGAGTCCGTGCATGAAATACTTCTTGCAGGCAGGTTTGTCCTTCGTCTGCTTTTTGACATCTGAGGGCTTGAGTAGTTTCAGCCTGAGGAGCTCTTCGGTCACGTGTTCTTCTGATTCCTTCTGCCAGTCTCTGTGGAGCTTGCCTACTACCGCACCTTCAATTGAAGCTCGGAGGACTCGTAGTACGGCGTTGTACACCTGCTTTTGGCGGCGAGTGAACTTGCCTGATACGGGTATGGTGCGTGTAAGGTCCGCGTTGTAATTGGCGTAGGATGAAGCTACGTCCAGCAGTAGAAGTTGGCCCTTGCGGCAAGTTTGGTCGTTTTGCAAGTAATGGAGGACGCAGTTGTTCTTGCCTGAGGCTATGATGGGTGTGTATGCGAACTTTCCTCGACGACGAATGAATTCACGGGCGAGTTCCGCCTCTACCTCGTGTTCGGCCACGCCGGGCTTGACGAAGCGGAGGACGCGCCGGAAGCCCTTGTCGGTGATGGATACGGCTTCCTTCAGCAATTCGATTTCCTGCTCGCTCTTGACCAACCGGAGTTGATGCAAGAGAGGCGCCAGGCGGCGTAGATCGTGGAGGGGGAAATCACGCTTGCATTCCCCGATGAAGCGCAGGTCGCGGGTCTCCACCTCGTCGGGGGCGCGCTTGTGCTCGTTCGAATTTAGGTAAGCGGACTCCGCCTCGCACATGAGGATGCGGAATAGCACGGGGAACTCTGAGAGCCACTGCACGTTTTGTATCCCGGAGATTTTACGAGCGTCCGCCTTGGAGTGTTTGTACCCCTCCCAAATTTGGAGGTGCTCGTTGGGTTCGCGCAGGAAGAGGATTTCGCGTTGCTTGGGGTCCGCTGCGTCTGGAAAGAGCAAGAGGATGCTTTCCTCCTGCTCGATGCCCGAGAGGTAGAACAGGTCCGAGTTCGGATGCATCAGGAGCGTTCCGTCCGCATTGGTCGGCAACACGTCGTTGGCGTTTACGACAGCGAGAGACTTGGGCGTCAATAGCTTGGCGAGACGAATCCGGTTGTCCTTAAACAGCTTCGGCTTAATGGGGAGATGTCGCATGGCGGTGGTTGTTGTTCGTCCGTCCGATAGTTTAGCTCAAGCGCTTTAGTTTGGTGACGCGTCCGGTCGCCACCCATTCGGCCACGTATATGTCGCCGTTGGGGCCGAAGCAGGCATCGTGGGGGTGTACGAACTTCCCGTTGACCCAGCTCTTGGAATTCCCTCGATTTACTCTTTTCTTTTTTACAACCCCTTCGATATCCTCGCCCAAGCGTGCAACCACTTTGTTCTTTTCGTCGAGGAGCGTGACGCGAGCGTGCAACTCAGGGACGAGCAGGAGGTTTTTCCATGTGTCGAGATTGGCGGGCATCCCGTAACCGGAAATGGTTTCGAGGTGTTTGCCCTGCATGTCTAGGAATTGCAGAGTATGATGTGCCCGGTCGCAAATGGCGACGGACGGCTTGCGGCCTTCTCGGCGGTCTATCCAGATGCCGTGGGGCGTAGCGAACTTGCCTTTGCCCTTGCCGGGGCCGCCGAACTTGGAGACCCAGTTGCCGTCCTTGTCGTAGCGGTGAATCCAGAAGGAGCCGTAGCCATCGGCGAGGAGGAAACCTCCGTCGTCGAGAAAAGCGAAGTTGGTGGGAAGGAAGGCATCGCGTCCCCAGCGCTTTACGCGCACTTTGTCCTCGTCCTTTCGGTAGACTCCGCTGTCCATTGGAGCATACTTTTCCCAAACTGTCTTGCCCTTGAGGGTGAGTTTAGCGAAGGCCTTTACGTTCTGGTAGGCGCAGACGTAGAGGAACTCCTCGCCGCCTTCCTCGCGTACCTCGATGCCGTGTCCTCCTCCTTGGAACTGACTGCCGAAGGCTCGAATAAATTTTCCTGCGGGATCAAATACGAAGATGGAGGGGTGATCCTTGAGGTTGGCTCGGCCCTCGTGGATGACATAGAGGTTGCCTGCCTTGTCGAGAGCTACGTTGTGGGTGGTCTGCCAAGTGAACTTTTCAGGAAGTTTCGCCCAATCATGATGAACCTCGTAGCGATGCTCGCCTTCCCCGATTACGAGTTTTTTGGAGTTGCTTTTTTTAGCTGGAAGGATGGATGGAATGGTCAAACAAGACGCGGATGAGGTCTTGATAAACGAACGACGCGAGACTGGGTTTTGGAGTTTCATTGTATTTTTTTGTTTAGATTAAAAATCTTGGTTAATTCATTGGCATCGTGGTCGCAAGCGAAGTTTGAGTAAACTTCATCAACTAGGGCTCTCTTTCAAGGTTCTATTGTCTAAAAAGAAGAGCGTTTTAAAGTGCCTAACTTGTAAAAAGTGAAGTTGCAGGAACGACTTTCTCGGACACATGATCCAGACGAGGTATTTCTTGCGAGAAGCGTGTTTGGGAGAGGGTTACTTAAGCAACGACAAATATTCGGACAGCGTCCCGATGTTCCGAATGAACTCTTTCGTCTCGATACGATCACCAAATGTCATGCCGCGAGTCTCGAATTTGCCGCGAGTGATCCAGCGACCTTTGGCGTCCTGTGTGACGATGATGGCGCGAATAACCTTTTCCATTTCTCGGGCTCGATTCAAGCGTTGAGCGGTAGTTAGGGATTTGGGCTTTTGTTCGGCCAACCATTCGGTGCGGCCCTTTTTTTGTACTGCTTCGTAATAACGGATCATGCTTTCCGCACCGTAAGAGCTTTGAA
The DNA here is from genome assembly GCA_964576585.1 of uncultured Puniceicoccaceae bacterium. GTDB lineage: Bacteria > Verrucomicrobiota > Verrucomicrobiia > Opitutales > Seribacteraceae. Next base: position 3,207 of record CAZNWO010000220.1, read on the forward strand.
AGCTGTAATGTGTGGGCATATCGTTATCCCGATAAGTCAATTTGTAGTCCTTCGTGAAATACAATGGTCGGTTGGTCTGTAGTTCGTAAAACCTAGCCCATTTATCTGGTGCTATGGTGGAACGCCTGTACCAGTTCACGGCGGCGTCCACGGCGTGGAAGTACTTTTTCTCTCCAGTCGCCAAGTACAAGTCGATGAGCGTTCGGCAGACCCCGACACTTTCGCCTCCCGTCAACGAAGGAGGCTCAAACTTTCGCGCCCACGCCGGTTCCATATGTGTATTGTATTGTTGCGCCCAAACCGGTTGCGGTTCGGGCATTTGGGCGAGCAGGATAAAGTCCCCACCCCGCTTTGCTGCCTCTAGGTATTCAGGATCGCCGGTTACTTGATGCGCCTCCAGTGCCAGCAGGACGCAATCGCTGTGCGAGTTGTCGTTGAAAGTATAGTAGTTGGTGTAATTTGCCTTCGTGTACACTCGAGACCACTTCTTTGGATAACGAGCCTTGAGCACGGGAAATTCTTGTGCATCTCTGGGAGCTCCATCGTAACGCTGCGGCCAAGCGCCGTTGGGGTACTGGGCTTCAAGTAATTTCTTGAGGCCTAGGTCTCGCGATCGGCGAATTGCCCGCTCACTGGTCGTGTCGCCCTTGGCTACCTCGCCCAGCGCGAGCAGAAAGTGGAGGCAACTTTGAGAGGTGTCGTCATCGAAAGTCGAAACGTTTCGGCGCTTGGAGCGTTGCGGCTCATTGAAGTCGTACTTGTAATCCCAACCGCCGCTGGGCAACTGTGCCTCGGTTAGGGCTTTCCCCGCGGCTAGGGCATGATCTAGCAATGCCTGCTCACGAGTTCGTTTGTACGCCTTCAGCAAGGCCATTCCAACTGACGGCGTTCCCGGTGGTTGCAGCCACATTGTTGTCCGGTTTGCCTGGTTTTCCCCCGCCACCAGCTGGAGATCAGTCGAGTACCGCCACAAATAACCGCCCTCTGCCGAAATCGACCTCAAGAACGCCGCCCCATTCAGCAACGCCGATTGTGCCTGCGCCAGTGGTTCAGTTGCCCGTACCATTGTCGCAGAAAGCGCGAACAATGTTATCAACCCTCGTATCATATTGAGAAGGCACGTTTGGGGTGCCGCCCAAAATTAGATGTGCATGAACAAGGCGACGCTTGCGTCGAGCACGTACTACCTAGCGAATGATTTGGGCGAGCAAAAAACCCAAGATAACCGCAATTAGTAGAGGCTGGTCTTAAGACTTGCCTCTGAAGCGTGATGGAGGACCGCCGGGTTTGCCGCGATGGTGGGGAGGACCGCCGGGTTTGCCGCGATGGTGGGGAGGACCGCCGGGGTTGCCGCAATGAGGGTTACGGGTAGGGCAATTAGACTTGATATGCGGTTTGCCGTGGTCGCGGCCGGAGTGGG
>CAZNWO010000221.1:0-4576 GCA_964576585.1 uncultured Puniceicoccaceae bacterium
AGGACACCAAAATCTTTATTGACGGTATCTATAGCACCGGAGCATCCACCAATGGCGGCAATGCAGTAAACACCCTTGCCACCCAAGACCTCATGCTCGGGAAGGTCGGCTCCTCGTTCTTCAAGGGCATAATCGACGATGTCCGGGTCTATGTAGGAGACCTCAAGGAAGAGGAGGGGAATACTGAGATTACCTCCATCTACATGGCTGGATTCGGCGACTTCAACAAGATTCGCATCGTCGGAACGGGCACAACTAAGATCACCGCCGATCAACCCGGCAATGCCAGCTACGCCCCTGCCTTGGACGCCGAAAAGGAGATAACGGTAACGAAACAGGATCAGTTCATCACCTTCATCCCCCTACCCAACCGATCCGTTGGCGACTTCGACTTCGATGCCGGCGCCTTTGCCAGTTCCGAGCTGCCGATCAGCTACACGAGTTCCAATTCCTCCATCGTCACGATCGTGGGTCCGGATAATGACAACGACTTCAGCCCCGACCCCGGATTCCAGAAGATTCGGATTCGGGCCGCCGGCACCGTCACCATCACCGCAAAACAAGCAGGCAACTCGATTTACAATGCGGCTCCCGACGTACAGCAAACCTTGACCATCAACTACTACAACCTGTTTGCTGACTCCATTCCAGGGATGCAGTTCTGGTTTGACGCCAACAACGTGAACGCCGACACGGAGGAAGACGTCATCAACACCTCCGCCTTCCATACATGGAACGATCTCTTCGGCACCAAAAACGCCGTGCAGGGAGATGCCGCAAAAATGCCGATTTATAAAGCCAACGGACTAAACGGCCAGGCCACCATCGAGTTTACCCCCGACGACACCCTCGACCTGCCCTCCACCTCCGGAGTTAAGATGATTTTCGCCGTCTTCAAGCAGAATTCGGGACAATCCGCCGAGACCAAGCTCCTCGGTGGCGACTTGGTAACCACTACATCCGGAGGCAAGGTCGGACTCAAACGTACGGGCGGAGGGATCATAGACTCGGGCGTAAGCTCACATGTATTCAACGTGGTCGCCTTGACCGCAAATCCCGGAGCCTATTCCATTCACGTAAACGGAAGTGACCAAGGCCAAGGAGTGGAAGCACAAGCACTTTCAGCCTTGAACCAAGTTGGAGGCAACATGGGAGGTGAAATTGCCGAGGTCGTTGCCTACGACCGAGTACTCCCTTCCCTTTCTCGCGAAAAGATCGAGGCATACCTCGCTCACAAGTGGGGTCTGGCAAGCTTGCTGCCCGTCGACCACAAGTACAAGACTAGTCAGCCAACCTTCGGAGGCGCACAGGAAATCGTATTCCAACCAATACCCGACAAGACGCCCGAAAGTGCTCCCTTCACGCTTTCCGCCGAATCCAGCTCCGGTCTCCCTGTTACCTTCGAAAGCAACAACACCGCCCTAGCTTCGGTTGCTGCCAATGGAAACGTGACCGTCAATTCCGCACTTAATGCCACTGGACTGGTAAAGTTCACGGCAAAACAAGCCGGAGACGGCAACTGGTGGCCTGCCGAGACGTTCCAGATTCTCAACATCACGAACGCTCCCCGAAAGGACCAGCACATCGTGTTCGCCGCCATACCGAACAAAACCGTCTTGTCCCCCACTTTCGACCTCAACGCCTCCTCGTTGAGAAGCGACAACAACCAGTCGACGAACCTGAGCGTTGCCTTCGTCAGTACGAACCTTGCGGTAGCCACGGTTTCCGGAAAGACCGTCACGATCAAAGGCAAGGGAACGGCGACCATTCGGGCATCGCAAGCAGGCGACATCGAGTTCAACCCTGCAAGTTTCGTGGACAGGGAACTTGAAGTCACCTTGGTTCCTCAAACCATCAACTTTGCGGCCATCGCGCCAAAGAAGTTGAGCGACGGCACCTTCCAACTCGACGCGAACTCCACTTATCTGGACGGAACGACGGTGAAGTCTACGGGGCTGTCCGTAACCTTCGAAAGCGCCGATGCAAATATAGCAACCATCAGCGGTACAACCGTCACTCTGCAGGCAGGAGGCACGGTTTCGATTACGGCCAAGCAAGCGGGCGACGTCACCTACCAGCCTGCAGCCGACGTCACTCAAACCCTAACCGTTCAGGACGACACCCTGCAGGAGCAAACCATCACATGGGATCAGGACTTGTCCGGCAAGAGTTTCGGCAACCCCGACATTCAGCTGAGTGCCTCTGCTAGCTCGGGTCTCCCGGTCACCTTCTCGAGTTCGGATTCGTCCATTGCCAGGATTCTCGACGACAACGTCACACTTAAGATCACAGGCTCTGGAACGGTCACCATTACGGCAACCCAAGTCGGCAGCGCTCTTTACCAAGCTGCACAAGCCACCAAGGAAATAACCATCGGGAAATCCACTCAAGTAATAGTCAGCAAGGATGGCTATGATTCCCTGGACAACCTCCAAAGGAACGCAGGTGACTTCGACTTCGATCCCGGAGCGAAATCCGTCGACGGTCCTGCATTCACCAATTCCGGACAAATCGTTCCCACTGGTCTTCCCATCACCTACTCAACTGACAACGAAGACGTCGTCAAGGTCGTGGGCAACCCAGGAGTCCAGAAATTGCGTCTGGTTGGTCCCGGCAGCGCCACGATTACGGTATCGCAGCAAGGAAGCAACGGTTATGATCCGGCGCAGGACAACTCCTTCACGGTGGAGGTCACGGAGTACAACATGTACGATGACTCGGTTGTAGGGCTGAAAATGTGGCTGGACGGCACCGACATCAACGCCGACAACCAGCTCGAAGGTCCGGGTGACTTCGTATCAGACGGCGGAAAAACCAAAATCAACCTATGGGCCGACCGTTCCGGCAACGGAAACAACCTCTCCCAAGGCGATACCGCCAAGATGCCTCATTACTCGGCTGCCGTCGGTGGAATGATCAAGCATCCCTCGGTAGTCTTTGGCGCCCCTCTCGCTGTCAATGGCACCCACTTGACCGGCGGTTTGCCTGCCTCCATCAGCGGCAGTCCCTCAATCACCGTGGTCGTTGCGGCATTCTCCACCCAAAGTACAGCGGGGCGCCTCATTCACTTTGGAGCCTCGTCCGGAGCCGCTGGCCAGATCATGGGTCTAGGTCAAGACAGTTCTTTCCACTACAACAATGGAAGTCTTGCTTTCTCTGGCAGCTTCTTCGGTGGTTTGAACTTGGGAGCCTTCCGCCGAGACAACCCGACCAAGCACTCGGACGGTGACTTTTTCAAGAACGGCACCGCCATTAACGGAACAGCTACCAACGGGAACAACACCTTGAACATTCCGTCAAGCGGATCTCGGGAAACCGTGGTGGGAGCAGGCAGGGGAACAGATGGTGCCCTAAGCGGCTTCTTCAGCGGATATATGCTTGAAGTCATTGTTGTCAATCGCGCCTTGGACGACTGGAATATTCGCAGACTGGAAGGATACCTAGCGCACAAATGGAACCCGAACGGTGGTGCCACCCTGCCAAACGATCACCCCTTCCGGAGTACACCTCCTACCTTCGGAGGCGAGCAAACTATCGAAGTGCCGGACGATGGAGCCATCGCTCTTAACGAAACCAAGAGACCCTCGGCGTATGCCACCTCCGGACTGACACTGAGCATGGAAAGCTCTGACGACACCATTATCAAGGTCAATGCCAATGGTACCTTGACCGCTGTTCAGGAAGGCACGGCAACCATTACCTTCTCGCAAGCTGGCGACGATCATTTCGATGCCGCTGAAGACGTCACCAAGGACTTCTCGACCGAGTCTAGTTCCAAAGACGCGCAAACCATCGAGTTTCCAAACCCGGGTACTGCAGTCTTGGGTGAAGCCATGAATCTAAACGCGATAGCTAAAGACGATAATGGAGATGAAACGGGTCTGGCGGTTTCCTTTGAAATCACTTCTGGTCAAAACAAAGCCACCCTGAACGGTGCAACCCTAACCGGCACCGCGCTTGGCAACGTAACCATCAAGGCGAGCCAAGCGGGCAACGACGATTATGCACCAGCCGAAGATGTTGAAAGAACCATCGCCATCAAGAAAGGCATTCGCTTGGAGTTTGATCCGTTGGGGAATATCGGGAAAAACGAGACCTTCCCCTTGAGGGCAAAAGCCTTCAACAAGACGACGAACCAACCCCTGAATATAGGAATTCAATTCAGTGTTGTTTCTGGTCCTGCTCAAATAGTGAATTCAAACAAGGTGAAAAGCGGCACGACTTTAGGAGCAGTTGAAGTCAAGGCCACTACGGTTGATCCAAACGGGAACTTCGCGCAATACGCCATGACGTCCAAGAGCATAAACTTCGAGGTGAACAATAAGAAGGGTCAAATCATAACATTCAAGCACGGTGAAAAAGGAGGCCTCAGAGATCTTCCCTTGTCGCGCAAGCCTATTCCCATAGGACGGATGGCAACTGCTACCTCTGGGGAAGCGGTCCAATTCGGCTTAGTGAATGCCAACGGAGGCGCCACCTCTGGGAAAGCTGCGCAAGCTGTTAAGATTATTACCCGTGGCGGTAAAAAATACTTGGAGTTCCAAGGAAAGAAGGACGGCTTTTCCGGATTTGATAA
>CAZNWO010000222.1:0-4558 GCA_964576585.1 uncultured Puniceicoccaceae bacterium
GCGCTGGCTGAGCTTTACAGCGAAGAAAAGAATGCCATAAAGGCGATCAAATTGCTCGAGGAGGGTATTGGAAAAGACTTTGACTCACCCTTGGTCAGGACTGCCTTAGCGAAGTTGTTGATCTCTGAAGGAAAAAACGACCAGGCGATGGAGCATTTGGAGGTAGCTGCCGAAGGTGACTTGGACGATCCTGAATCTCGCTTTCAAATCGCACAATTGCTTTCCAACCAAGGCAAATCGAAAAGAGCTGCCGATCAACTTACCAAAGTGATTGAACTCGATCCTTTGAATGGCGAGGCTCATTACTTGTTAGCTCTTCTTCTCAACCATCCTGATGACTTCGACAGAGCAAAGCTGCTCCTCGAAATAGCCATCGACCTGATGCCTCGAGATGAGAGGCCATTCTTTCAGTTGGCGGAATTATTGTTTCGGGGGGAGCAAACGGATCACGAAGGAAACCTCTACCATGAGTCTGCCCCTGAAGAAGCGGCAAAACTTTACGAAAAAGTTCTAAAATTAAGTCCTGGGCATGGTCCCGCCAACCTGAAGCTTGGAACCATTCTTGAGGAGTCTGGAGATGTTGCTTCTGCCAAAAGGCTTTATGAACTAGCCACTGGAGAAAAAAGCTCTGCAGGGACTGCACACCTAAGATTGGCCAAACTGGCCGAAGCCCAAGCTGATTTGGATGCCACCTTGGACTTTCTTGACCAAGCAATCAAAAGCAAGGAATCGAAAGCAGTGGCCTATTGGAGAAGAGCTGAAATTCTCTGGGATCGGGAACAAATAAAATTAGTTGAAGAAGATTTGAAAAAATCATTGGAGACTTTCGAGAAAGACGAGAAAGAGTTTAGAAATGCTTCGAGCCTCTCTTCCGATAACGCTGATTTTGCCAAAGCAAGAAGGGAGTTAGACAAGGCAGACGAAGCCAGAAAATCCATGGCGCCTGTTCTGTTGCTGTCCGCCAAAATTAAACTGCTGCAAAAGCAATCAGACTTAGCGCTGGAACTTCTGGAAAAGGCAATTTCCCTTTCGCCTAACTTTGCCGAGGCAAGGCATGAACTGGCGAAACTGCTCGATGCAAATGGTCGAGTTGAGGAAGCTGCGAGTCAATACGAGGCAACCGTTCAGGCGGATTGGTGTTTTCCGGAAGCGCATTTCAAGTTGGGCCAAATGGCAGCAAAAGGAGGTAATCTTGAAAAAGCCGAGATGCATTTCAGGATCGTCTTAGACTTGGAGGAGAATCACGGCGAGGCAAAGGCTGCCTTGCAAAAAGTGGAACGAAAGCTTCGTTCCTCAAGCAAGAAACATAAATAGGTTGAGCTAAGAAAAGAGATTCAATCTATCCTTTAGGATGATCCTTGCGAAAAGCCAAAATGCTGAACGGCAGACTGCACAGGTAAAGCAAACCCAAGGAAAACAAAAAAATCCAAGGTTCCTTCTGGAATACCGCCAAGCACAAAACGGCACCCAGGAGAACTAGGATTGCTCGATTGCGAGCGACTTGAAATCGCACGTTGCGAAAAGAAAAAGTCGGCACCCTGCTTATCATCAAGACCGATACCGCAACGGTCCATGCAAGAATCCAAACGGACTGCTCGGCAACAAGGAAATCCGAACCGAAGCGCTTCAAGATGAATTCCAATCCCATCGGCATCATCACCAATCCGGCGCCGGCAGGTGCAGGAACGCCGAGGAAATAAGTTTTGTCCTTTGGGGTGCCGTCCTCATGCATGACGTTGAAACGAGCTAGTCGGAATGCATTGCAGCAGGAAAAACCGAGGATGGGAATCCAGAACCATCCCAAGAGATAATCGTCCGAATTGCCCAGCATGGGCTGGCGGATCCAAAGATATACCACTACGGCAGGCGCGACGCCAAAGCTAATGGTGTCGGCCAAGCTGTCTAATTCAGCTCCGAAACGCGAATGCGCTTTCAGCAAGCGGGCGGACAAGCCGTCCACGGTATCGAATGCCGCTGCCAGGAGTATCCAAAATACCGCTTCTTCCCACTCTCCTTCCATGGCAAATCTCATGCTGGTCAAACCCGAACATAATCCGAAGGTGGTAAAAATGTTGGGCAACAACTTCGGCAGGGTGAGAGACCTGCTGCTTGTCCCATTTCCTTTGCTCATTAAGCAATGATGACGTCTGTGGCGAACTGTCTTCTTGGAGCAACCAATTCGGCAGCATATGATCGATTGATCAATCGATGCCAACTTTCTGCCTTGCGATTTTCATAAGGGTTGGAAATTGCCGCAATGTTGCATTCCCTCGTGTCGGTAAAAAAGCAAAAATAATGATCGGCGGCAGGATCGTTGCTGGGAGCATCAAGACAATCCAACGGGGTGTAGCCCATGATTTCTCGATTCAATGGATCGTCAACGGGCAATGTTGATATGGAAATTTCTACGGGAACAATTCCCTTCGGCAGGATTTGGGGTCGGCCATGGGATTCCCAAAGCCTCCTGAGCGGAATCAGGAACCTCGAGACTGTTACGAAGAATCTGCCGCCGCGCTTTTCGACGTCAACCAAGGTTTCCCTACCTTTGGCGGGCAAACGGACAAGACGAAACAACCAAGAGTTCGTATTGGGTTCCGGCAGTGGCAAGGATGCGGCAAACCTAGAGGCCTGCCTTTCTAGGCTGAATGAATAGAAATCTACTTGGGCAGATTGTTTCATTAACACTACCAATTAAGAAATTTAAACTAGGGGTAATTATAAGTGAAGCATGTTCAGTACCAGTTTGATTTGGAAATTCGTGGAATCATTGCATTTGCCTTTTTCTCAATTTGAAGGAATTTTGACTCCAATGAAAGTATGGAGCCCATTATTGCTGGTGGGATTTGTCCCGCTCCTGCTGCTTCAGGGTTGCTCAAGGAAATGGAATCCCGACACACAATTTCAAACACAACTTAAAGAGAGAGAGAGTCACATTGAAAAGGTTCTTCAGCAAAGGGAAACGCGAGCGAGGCAAAATTTGCTCGAAATAGAAAGAAAGGCATTTGTCGAAGTCAGACCGGGTATGCGTGAGACGGATTTGAATGATTTGATGGGTTTTCGCTACGATGTGATGGCAAGTTTGCCCAAAGAAAACGCAAAATGGGAAAGCCGCAGGTACTTCATGGGGCAATTCGTTGCGTCAAAATATGGTTATAATTCCTTGGAATACCAATTCAGCAATAAAGACAGAAAGTTGTTCACGATCATTATTGCGGACGGAAACATACGAAAAGTTGAATACTGATTTCCCAAACTATATGTACTAAATGGATTTTATCCGTCTTCCTTAATTTTCTGCATGAAGGTTAGTAAAAGTTTAGTAGCGGAACCTCCGCTGTTCAGAGTTGGCGTTACAGAGACAAGTCGCCAGCCTTTCTTGCCAAGCTCGTTGCTTTTCTCTTCAAGCAATTCGGATAGCTTGGAAGATTGATCGTCCCCAGATACATGCATGCCTTTTGGTGATAGCAAACAGGTCTTGTAACGATAATTCATCAGTTGATGAATAACATTCAGAGAAAAAATTCTTACAAGGAAAAAGCATCCAGAAACGAAACCCGAAAAATTAAAATAGTTTGAAACAACCAAACCAGCAGTCGACTCCCTACGATTCTCCTTGGACGACAAGGGATCGTTTGAAGCAGTTGATGTGGGAATGGTCGTGGACGCTCTTGTGCAAATGGACGCCAAAACCATTTAACGCTTGGCGTTTATTCATTCTCAGAATTTTTGGCGCGACAATTCAAGGCAAGCCGTTTGTTCATCAGAGAGCAAAAATTGAGAAACCCGAAAACCTAATTCTCAAGCACAGAGCTTGCTTGGGGGACGGAGCCACGGCTTACTCCTTGGGATTGATTGAAATTCAAGAAGGGGCCACTATCGCTCAAGAAGCATATCTTTGTGCCGGCACGCACGATTTTTCGAAAGAATCCATGCAGTTGTTGACTTTGGAAATTAAGGTTGAAGATGGTGCATTTGTCGGTGCTCGATCGTTCATTATGCCTGGTACAACCATTGGAAAAAACTCTATTGTGGGTGCTTGTTCTGTTGTTACGAAAAAAGTACCTGCGAATTCAACCGTTGCCGGCAATCCTTCAAAAATCATCGTGAAGAAGAAACCTAACCGAAAGTAGAAGTTTTGGATTTTGAGGGAGGTGCTGATTTTCCGTAGTATTTGTTGTAGTATTTGTAACGGAAATATCCATATCCATAATATCCAGAATAATAATATCCTGGGGTCTTTTTCTCGGGCAGATCATTCAATACAACTCCAAGAATATTTGCCCCTGTATCCTCAATGCTTTCCAACAGATTCTTGGCTACCTTACGAGCTACTTTACCGTAGCGAGTAACGAACAAAACCTCATCGACTTTGCGTGCCATCGCAAGTGAGTCGGGGAAAAGTCCAATTGGAGGGCTGTCAACAATAATAATTTCGGCATTTTGCCTGAGGGAAAACAGCATCGTGTCAAACTCAGGCTTTTCGAGCATTTCTGTAGCTGCACGCGTCTTACCACCTGAAGGAAGGATGAATAAATTCGGATAAATTTCTACAAGAGAA
>CAZNWO010000223.1:0-4524 GCA_964576585.1 uncultured Puniceicoccaceae bacterium
CCGTACTTGACGTTCGAGCTTACGACTCCGACGTAGCGCCAACCGAAATTCGATTCATAGATATGATCGGGCCTGAAGTTACGCAGCATGCGCCGGCCCCATGCCAAGGTCTCGTCCGGTTCGTCCCCGTTGACCACCATGCGGAGGCTCCAAACGGACAGGTTCTTGAAGGTCGGATCAAGCTCGCCGTCCAGGTATGCCTTCTCGTAATGCAGGTAGCGTTTGACCGGGTCTACGGCTTCGGGGGCATCTTTGAGTGCAAGAGGATTGGTCTGCCTAACGGGAAGGGCGTGCTCGAGTGCAATGGCCAGAGCCAACCTGTTGAGGGCTCCACTCTTGGATTTCGAGCTTGTCTTGAGGATTTTCTCGTAAATTTCCATAGCCTCTCCGAAGCGGGCGGGTCCGTAGCCGTGACGGATTCGCTTGGCTTGGGCTCCGTCGGCAATCAGCATCCGCTTCATCAGTTCAGGGTTCGAAAGCATCCGTTCGATAAGCGCAAAATGCTCTTCGCTCTGCTGTCCGAATTCCGCCAAGCCCCGAGGAGTGGCGTCGAGCAGAACGACGAACTTGACCAGAAGATCATCCAGCTTGTCACTGGTCATGAATGATGCCATTTTCTCTTCCTGCGTAGGCCCTTTTACCCCGTCTTTGTCTTCCTTCTCGGTAAGCAATTCCTCGAGGGAAAGGTCGTCGAGATTATCGTCCTTTCTCAGTTCAACCTTAGGGAAGGCGAATTTCTTATCCCGGGCCTCCTCGGTCGTGGGAGCGGGATCGAAAGGGATCTCCTTCGTCAGGTGGGAGCGCAACTCATTCAGTTGCTTGGCGTAATGAGCCTCGATCCTTTGCCCTGCTTTGGTAAGGGGGACGGCGTCCTCCTCCTTGGCCAACCCGAGGGTCAACACACAGAGTGGAAGCAGAAATAATCCGCAGTGGAATCCATTCTTCAGTTTCATTCTCATCGTATTGTATTGGTTCATTTTTTTGCGGCAGGATTGGGTTTGGGCATTTTGGCGCCAACCGATTCAAGATGGGCAAGAAGCCGATTCTCCAATCTCTTTACTTTCTCAGGCATTTCAGAAGCTAGGTTCTGCTTTTCACCAAGATCATTTTTTAAATCAAAAAGCTCCATGGGCCCTTCATAAAACTTGATTAACTTCCAGTTCTCTTCACGAATAATGCTGTAGGGACCAGGATTATGACGATAGTGGGGAAAATGCCAAAAAATCGCGTCGCGAGCCAACTTAATTCTACCTTGAGAGCTTAAGTGCTTAGCCAATGAAACTCCATCAATTTGTCGACCTTCAGGTAAATCCAAACCTGCAACTTCAGCGATGGTGGGAAAGTAATCAACGCTGGTCACAGGTTCAGCGCTCGTGGTTCCGGGCTCCACGACACCCGGCCACTTAATTAAAAGCGGGACACGAATACCTCCCTCGTAAGCGTACCCCTTACCCGACCTGAGAGGGGCATTATTGGTTGGCCCCATTAACCCTCCATTGTCAGAAGTAAAAACAATCAACGTACGGTCAGCAATTCCATGCTTCTCAAGAGCAGCCATTATTCGACCAGCACAATCGTCCACTGACTCCACCATGGCGGCATACTTGGCGTTTTTCTGTTTTGTTTTGGCTTTCTTCTCATACTTAGCCGTCACCTCTGCCTTGGCTTGAATGGGGGTATGGACAGCATAGTTATCCATATTCAGGAAAAAGGGTTTGTCTTTGTGCTTCTCGATAAAGGCAACAGCCTCTTCAGCTTCGCGGTCGGAAAGATATTGGCCTGACTTACGCCCGGGCAAATGAGGAATGCCAGCTCGGATCATGGCGTGCCGATGTGTGGGTTTATTAAAAGGATCAAAATAACTAGGTGGCTGACCATAATCACATCCGCCAAAATTGAAGTCATAACCCTGCTTCTGTGGGTACCAATCATCAGCCCCCAAATGCCATTTACCGATATGACAGGAAACGTAGCCGGCAGGCTTTAACAATTCCGCAATGGTAATCTCATCTGACTCCATCCAAAGGGCATTCTTCGGAACCAGAAACTTCCGCGTGCCGCCAGTAAAACCGCTTGGATTCTTTTTATCCTCAGGAATTGCCCCGCCCTGAAAGCGAGAGCGAATCCAGTCAGTCACACCAAGCCGAGCCGGATAACGACCAGTCTGAACGGCAGCCCTCGTTGGCGAACACACTGCACAAGCCGCATAAGCATCCGTAAAACGCATACCTTGGGATGCCAATCGATCCAGGTTCGGCGTCTCGTAATAACGACTCCCCTGACAGGAAAGGTCCATCCAACCCAAATCATCGACCAGAAACAGAATAATATTGGGACGCTGGGCTGCATAAGTTGAAGGAGGCAGCAGCGACAGCCCCAAAACAAAAAGAACGACCAAGGATCTAATCATAAATTCATTCCTTTTTTCGAAGGAAGGTAATCAAAAAAGTTGCTCCACCTAAGAAAAGTAATCCAATGCCCGCGAAATTGCATCCGGCACCGTAACTTAAACCTCGATGGGGAGAAATAGCTTCGATCAAGCCAGCCAATCCCAAGCAAAGGGCTCCGGAGAAAATCACCACTGAACAGGCTAGTAGAACCATTCCGTGATTTAAATTTTTCATCGAATCTATTTGAGCAATTCGACCATGGCTTTACCCATGGCTACGCCTACGTCCATATAGGTTTGAGCGTTCCCGTCGTAGTGGCTGTTGGATGCGCCGCCCTGACTGAGCGGGTGGGTGTAGACAGTGGCAACGTTACCCTTGAACTCGGGGTACTTGCCTGCAGTCCCGTCGACGGACAGCTGGGCATCCAAGATCAATTTTTCGTTGCTTGGATGAGCATCCTTAGGAGTTTGCCCAAGGGTCGCCACGACGAACTTGGCCTTAGGAGCCTTGAATTCCTCGCGCAGGATCTTGATTAGACGAACCAAGTTCTTCTCGTACCGGACGGCATGGGCCTCGACATAACGATCCTTGTCGCCCTGCCACCAAGCAAACCCCTCGATCTGATATCCCCTCCCCTTCCAATGAGGAAATTCTTTTTCGAAGTTATTTAATACCTCATGAGCGGCCCCGAAGCAATCGTCGTACTGCTTGCCGGCATACCAATTGATGGGCACGGGTTTCGTCCCTTTGTCCCATGAAAGAGGAGTTTCCTTGTACCCGGCATAAATCTTTCCCTTATATTCAAACTGCTTGCTTCCGGGGGTTAAGAAGTCCCATGAGAGCGAGCGGTTACCCTGCGAAGTCTTGAGGATGAGGACTGGTTCATCGATGTGGTTGCCGACCACATGTCCAAAGCCAATTTCCGGGCCAATGCGCCCTCCGCTTACTCCCAACCAGCGACTGCCCGCGGCTGCCACCACGCCCCTGTACCAGACGTCGTCGCGGACCTTCCATTGCCTCATCTCATCAATCAGGTATGGGTACATCCCCTTGAACTTCACCATAGTCGAGAGGGCTCCAGGCACATCGAGACACACAATCCAGCCCAGGCCATTGGCCTGCCTGGTGAAGTAAGTGATTTTGAAGGGAACCTTCTTTCCCCCTTCGAGCTTGATCTCCGTACGAACGGGGTCCTGTCCGACTTCCTGACGGTGGACGACCTTACCGGCGACTTCCATGACGTTGTACGTCGATCCCCCATAACCGGGACGGAACTCGTAGATTCCCGTTTTCTTGACCTGAATAAACCCGCGGGTGACGTGAGTGCCACCGCCCGGGTAGGGCGTAGGACGCACACCCCCAAAGGCGTCGAGCTTCAAGGTCTTGATTGGCTCCATTGAGTCGTAATTGGCAAGGGGGGGAGGTTCGTAGTCGCCCTTGTATACGGAAACCACGGGATCGATGAACTGGTTTCCCCAGCGACTACTGCCCCCGTCCACCTTACCGGCCCCCACCATGTTGGATTGGCCAGAGAGAATGAAGACCTTGACCGGCTTGCGGGAGGCGTTCGTCACTTGAGCAAGCAGAACGAGCAAGCTAGCCGCGAGGAACTTCAAGACAGGCATCCGGGCTCCCCGTAAAACTGGATTCATTGGAATAACTGGTCTTTTCTAAAGTTTGATCGAGCGAGCCTAGACACCTTGATCGACAGAAAAAAGATCAGGCAATTACTTATTCTTGAGAAGCCCTACCATCGCTTCTCCCATGGCCAGTCCGACATTCATGTAGGTCTTGGCATTCCCTCCGTAATGAGCATTGGATGAGGAACCCATGCTGATCGGGTTGGTGTAGACCACGGATGCTTCCCCCTTGTGTTTGTCGCCAAAGGCGAACATGCCGTCGATGATCAACTTCTCGTTGCCTTTGGCGGTGTCCTTCTTGGTCTGCCCAAGGGTGGCGACGACCATCTTGGCCTTGGGCGCTCCGAAGTCTTTGCGGAGGGACTTGAAGAGCTGGTCGAGGTTCTTCTCGTACATGGTCGAATGGGCCACGTTGTAGCGGTCCTTGTCCCCTTGCCACCAAAGAAAGCCGGCGACTTCGTACTCGGTTGCGTCCGGGTAATACTTGCCCAAGT
>CAZNWO010000224.1:0-1638 GCA_964576585.1 uncultured Puniceicoccaceae bacterium
GGGGTTTTGACCCGTTTTGACGGTTTGAGGGTAAAAAACCCGGAACTTCGGCTAATATATAGGTAGCAGGCGCAAGTTAATTTGCGCAGCAAGAGTGCGAACTCAATCCAAACGCAGATATGACCGAACAAGACGTACAAACAACCGAGGCTCCGGGTTCAGTAACGGGAGCAGAAGATGCCAACGCCAACCTGACGGTTGACGATCTTACCGCCACATTTGTGGAGACGGTGGATTGGGGGCGGCATCGACGCCGAACTAGGGTTTGACTTTGCGGGTACTCGTTCTACTCTTCATGCATGAAAACCGGGATAGGCTACCTTCTGTTTTGCTTTGCCTTTTGTCTGTCTTGTCCCGGCAAGGTGAAGCCCGAGCTCGAGGTGGGCTTTACCTTTTGGGAAATGCGCGTGCTGGTGGAGAATCCAAAGCCAGACAAGAGTCGCCGTACGGGATTTACTCGAGAGATGGTGGAGAAAACCGTCCGCATGAAGTTGGCGGAAAAGGGGATCAGGCTTGTGGATACGGCACCCTCCGGAAGTTATCTTTACGTGAACGTGAATCAACTTGCCGCCTCCTACAACGTGGACGTCAGGCTGAAGAAGTTTTCCGAGCATTACGGGATTTCCGCCGACAAGGGAGTGGGAAGTGTGTTCGTTCCAGGAGTGCAGGGTCATTATTCCGCCGTGGGCAAGTTCTCCGTACCCGACTACAATGCTGCCCTGCGAGACTTGGAGAGGATTCTGGACAGCTTTCTTTTCGACTTTTTGGAGACGAACCTCAAGTACGAGTCCACCATGAAGGACAAGAAGCTGCGAGGTGTGGACCTCGTCATTTTCGATGCGATAAAGATGGAAGCCAAGGACACCAAGGAGGGTACTGCGTTCTGGCCGAACCGGGACAGTCACACCCACTGGTGGTTGAGGTACTACAAGCTTACCGGCAAGCAGCCGCGATCCCATCCGACCGCAGGGTTGCTCGACTTGGATTTGAGGCTGAATGCAGCGTTGGAAGTGTTGGGAGACGAGCTTCTCCTGCCCCAGATCGAGAAACCCTGAGCAGCTGCCTTTGAAGCGGTTTTTAGACCGCCTACCTGTCCGAAATAGAACCTTCTCTCCTATCGGAGGTCTGGCGAATGCGGCTCTTGATGTATTCTTCCTCGGACATCACTCCTTGCCTGTAGGCTTTGGTGGATGCGCGTTCCATTTTCATGACCTTACTTTCCCTTCCCGTGGAACAGGAGCAAAGGAGGAATGCTGCGAGCGCAATGCGTATCATGTCGAGATATCATGTAAAAGCGGTCGATCCCGATGGTCAACCTTCCTTCACCCCGCTTGTCTCCAAAGCTCTTTCTTGACTCCCTCGCCGAGAACCTGATCATTATACCGCAATGATAAAATTTCAACTAGCTCTGTTCTACCTAGGTTTCATTGCCTTGGTGGTAGCCCAGGTTGGCTGCAGTAGTTCCTACGTTTCAGATAACAACGAAGCTAGGCCGGGCGTCGTGCAATTGGGACGCAACATCTTTCGTGTTTCCGTTCCCGTGCGTGGTTCCCAGGATTTGGAGCATTTGACCAACCTTTGCATGACCAAGTGCGCCAGGCTGACGATCCAGAAGGGGTACAAGTACTTTTCCGTCGT
>CAZNWO010000224.1:1738-4504 GCA_964576585.1 uncultured Puniceicoccaceae bacterium
CTATTAAATTAATTGCAACTCATTAAATTCAAAAGCCATGAACAAATTATTCTTTGATGGAATCTTCCTAAGCTTCGCTGTAGTTACGACCTTCGCAATCATTCATCGGTTGTGGGAGCCTATTTACTCCTAATTGTTTCGCAGTTCCGGGGTAGACCAAGCAAAATTGCTTCCCCAGCCTGAACTTGCCTTGCAGGTGTCGGTTGTTTGGCTGGGATTAGCTATCCAAGGAACTTTAGGACAGCAAAGCCGCCGACCAGTAAGAGGCAGAATGCCAAGGCGAGCTTGTTGAAGTGCTTGTCGATCTGCTTTTTCATGGGTTCGCCGAACTTTGCGATCAAGACGGCGACAAGAAAGAATCGAGCTGAACGACTTACGGCGGACGCTAAGATGAAGAGGGGGAAGTTTAGCGCAAGCACGCCGCTGAGTATGGTGAAAATCTTGTATGGAATTGGCGAGAAGCCCGCAATAAAAACCAGCGACCATCCCCAGACGTCGAACCATTCCTTGAGCAGGGTGTATTTTTTCTCTGAAAACCCGGGTACGTAGAGGAAGAAGAAGTCTTTGAGGCTTTCCCATCCGAATGCACCGACGGCATAGCCTGCGGCGCCACCCAGGACGGAGGCAATCGAACAGATCAAGGCAAACTTGAGCGCCTTGCGAATGGCTCCAAGGCAAAGCGGGATGAGAAGGACGTCGGGGGGGATGGGGAAAAAGCTAGCCTCGGCAAAGGAGATTGCCGCCAGCCAGCCACCTGCGGACTTGCGCTCCGCCAAGGACAGAGTCCAGTCGTAGGTGCGTCTAAAGAGGTTCGGCTTGGCTTGGTTGTCCAAGAATCAGGAAGGAGTTTGCGAGGCGTACACCTCGGGCTTGAGGATGGCTACGTGGGGTAATTGCCTGTAGCGACCCGCATAGTCCAGACCGTATCCGACGACGAAGTGGTCGGGAATGGAGAAACCGACCCAATCTGCCTGAAAGGGGGTTTCGCGTCGTTCGGCTTTGTCCAAGAGCACGCAGGCTCGCACCGAGGCAGGATTTTGTGAAAGAACCTCTTCTCTAACACGGGAAAGTGTGTTGCCGGTGTCGAGGATGTCGTCGACCAATAGCACATGTCTTCCATCGACGTCCGATCGGGTGTTTTCAAGAATGCGAGGAGCTGTCTCGGGAGTGGCTGAGTTTCCGTAGCTTGATACCCTAATGCAGTCCAGCGTGATGGGGTTGCGCAGGCTGCGGATCAGGTCTGCGGTAAAGACGATCGCTCCATCTAGTAAGGTAATCAGGAGTATTTCCTCTGCACCGTAGTGTCTGCTGACCTCTTCGCCAATTTCCGATACTCGTTTGCCGAGGGTATCCGAATCCAGAAGGATTTCCTGAAGGTCTTCGGTCATTTCATTTGGAGGAGCTTAAAAGATGATCAATGCTTGCTTGAGCAGATGCCGCATAACCTCCGCCGAACAAGTTGAAATGGTTCAATTCGTGGTAAAGGTTGTAAAGCGTCTTACGAATCTTGAAGCCCGCGTCGAGAGGAAATTTGGCGTTGTAGGCTTCATGGAATTCCTTGGAAAAGCCACCGAACATGAAGGTGAAGGCTAAATCGGTCTCACGGTCGCCGTAATAGGTCGCCGGATCAAAGACGAATGGATTGCCTGATGTGTCGCAGGATGCGTTTCCTCCCCACAAGTCCCCGTGTAGGATGGAAGGGAAGGGCTCGTAATCGTTAAAGAATTGAGGAACTTTTTCTAGTAGTGCTTCAGAACCTTGAAAAGATCTTCCTCTTTGTTCGGCTAGGTTCAATTGGTGTCGCAGTCGATAGTCTCTGTAAAAGCTCGGCCAGTCATCAGAGTTTGGGTTCGGTTGTGGCGTGGCGCCTATGGCATTATCGCGAATCCAACCGAAATGGTTCTTTTTGATGAGGTGAAGGCTCGCCAGCGCACTACCCATTTTACGCTGGGATTCTGCAGAACCTGAACCCGATTCAATGAATTCCAGAACTAGAAAGGAACGGTTGGCTTCAGTGCCGGAGCAAATGGATTTCGGCACACGAATCGTATTAGTTTCGTAGATTTCATCCAAGGCGCATGCCTCGGCTTGAAATAACTTGAGGAAGTCCGTTGAATTGGATTTTGCGAAGTAACTTGTCCCACATGAGCCTATCAGTCGACGGGCATCGTTTATGCAGCCCCCGCTAAGGCTTTCGTCTCGTGCCAACTCGAATGGCATGTTTGTGTGATCAGCAATTTTTTTCGCTACCTTAGACCACATTACCTTGGCATGAAATGTTTCGGGTTTCTTGTATGATGAGGATGATCTCCCGCTTCATGACAGTTGTGCCTCGAGTTCGTCCAGTAACCGTCGGCAACCTTCGTCCAGCAAGTCCAAAACCTTCTCGAAGCCGGAGGCACCTCCATAGTATGGGTCGGGAACTTCGGAAACAGAACCTTCAACGTATTCACAAAAGGGTCGAATCTTTCCCAGGCATCCTTCGTTCGGAGACATGGAAGAGAGCTCGGAAAAGTTGAAGTTGTCCATGGTCAACAGCAAGTCTGCCTTTTCAAAGTCATGATCATTCACCATACGAGCCTGTCCCCCTATGGGAATTCCCCTTGCCTTTGCTGCAGTCTGCATCCTTTGATCGGGTTGATTTCCCCTGTGTTGATTGATGGTACCTGCCGAGTCGCAGTTGATCGATTCCCCTAAGTTTCTTTCCTCAATCATTTTACGAAAAGTAGCCTCGGCTGCGGGTGATCTGCAGATATTTCCCCAGCA
>CAZNWO010000225.1:0-4433 GCA_964576585.1 uncultured Puniceicoccaceae bacterium
TCACCGCTGCCACCACCTCCACCACCGCCACTATAGCCCCCACCTCCACCGCCTCCTCCTCCTCCGCCGCCCTTATTGTGGACGGCGATTCCTTGGGCGAAGTAGGTGTGTGGTTCATCGACCAAGAGGTTGTGAACCCAAACGGTCTCATCGTGGCGATGAACGCCGAGAATGGTTTCAGCTTCGAGAGAATTTTCATGCAAAACGAACCACTCGTCCCCGACCTTCAGCTGTCCCGCGGGACGAAAGTTTCCAGTGCCCTCGAAAAAAGGGTGCTCGTCGGTCACGCGAACACTCCTGCGGGAAGTCTCGATGACCAAGTAGCCGGATACTTCCCTGCGATAGGTCTCCCGGACGACCGTCTCGACGATTCTTCCCCGGTCATCAAAGGCAAGGAGGCGCATGCCGGGCTGTACCTCGCTGATCGGTATGCTCGAGCCATCGGCCAGAAGGATCGGTGTCTCGGGCAGAAAGCATCCGCCACCCGCCCAACCGAAAACCGTTCGGCCGGCCAAAGCAAGGAACAGGGCAACCGTTGTCAGCAGTCGTCCGGGCATGGGATGAACCCTTGGGAGGTTATTTGGATGCGTTGACTTCGATGAATTGCTTCCATGCGTCGGGAGGTGGCGAAAGAAGTCCGGCACCGGTCTGCAACCCTCCCAGGACAGCTGCCGCCACTACAATGCTTACGCCTATGATGACGGCGGCAGAAACCAAACCGTAGAACTGGGCGGCGGCTTGGTTTCCCCGAACGATTTCCCTCTGCTCGTCAATATTCGGGGTTAGCCGATCAATCAGTCCGGGAACGTATCTTGCAACAAGCAAGGTGATGAAAGTTCCCAAAGCAGCGCCGACCAAGGTGTAGAGGGTAATGTAAAGAATGTCGCTGTTCATTGGTTCCTTGATTATGGTTAATGTTTGTCGCCCATAGATCAAAGAACGTTACGAGATGCGTCAACTCTGCACCAAAACCTACCTGACGATCACTTCACTGCTTACGAGAAATTTCCTGACGTCGGTCAAGTCGACGTACCAAGCGGTGGCTTCCTTTGGCGGGCTCTCGCCTTTGATATTGTTCCCCTCGACGATCAACTCTTTGGTCATCCAAGGTCGCGACTTGTTCTTGGCATGGGGACCTGTGGTGTAATGCAGTCGGGCGGAAACCAGTTTAGTGGACGCCTTCACAGTTGCGGTCAGTTTGCCGTTCTTCAATTCGGGCTTGGAAACAACAGGCATGGGAACGCCTCCCTTCAGGTATTGGTCGGCAAAGGAAAAGAACTCCTTGAAGTCGAAGATGTGACCGTGGGGCATGCGGAGCTGGATGCTATAGTTCTTTTCCGTCCGCACGAGGGCACATGACTTGGCGTAACTGTCCATGGGGTAGGCGAAATCGTTCGTACCGTTCAAAAATGCGACCGGCATGCGGGCCGAAGCCAAGTATGAGGAGGGATCCCACAATTTGTGCCACTTGTCGGATTGCACCTGACTCATTTTGCCGAACTCGGAAGCTTTCCAGACACTGTTTTCCCTCAGGAAACCGCAACCGTAGACGGGCATGGCGAACTTGAAGCGGGAATCCACCCCCGCCACGATGCAGGTCAAGTAACCTCCCCAGCTTATGCCCGTGACGCCGGTCCGAGCGGAATCCACTTCATCGAGGCTCAAGAGCAGTGAGTGAGCAAGCAGAACGTTCGCCACGGCATGGTACGACCATTGGTTCTCGTAGGGCTCGTCGATGGTGGAAAACTTTTGAGGATGCCCTTGATCCGGCCCTCCGTCCGGCAAGGGCTTGCGTCCGGCGCCCTTGCCCGCCAAGTCCATGGCAATCGCAACGTATCCACGCTTGGCCCAAAGCTCCGCCCACTTGCTGAAGGCCGTTCCTCCCCCGCCATGAACCAAGACCAATGCGGGAAACTTCCGGCCCTTGACTCCAAAACTGGAAGGCGAGGCATAATAGGTGAACACGCGAGTCGATTTTCCCTTGTAGGGCAGACCCTTGTAGACAAGTGATTGCACCTTGGACTTCTTGTCCAGACATTCGTACTTCGGCGCCTTTGCAAGGGCTTTGACGTCCCAAGGCGTAGACTTGGGCAAAGGCAGAGGCTCTGAACCCCAACCTACGACGACGAACAAAGACAGGAAGAGGGCGGGAAGGAAACAAAGAACTTTCATGAAGGCATTATAAGAACAAGCATCCTCCGCAGGTCGAACGCCTTTCGCCGAGAAAAGGAAAAAAACGAAATCACTTTGAGCTTTCGTAAAGATGGCTTTCAAGGCTATAAGCAAAGCGTGTTCGCGCTAGGCAATCTGCAGTTACGGTCCAACCTCTTCCTGTCCCCCTTGGCGGGATACACCAACCTGCCTTTCCGCTTGGTCATTCGTGAAATCGGCGGTGTCGACCTTTGCACCACCGACCTCGTCAACGCCCGCTCCCTTCTCGAGAAAAACCCAAAGGCCCTCAAGCTGATCGAGACCAACGAGACGGATAGCCCGCTTTCCGTCCAGCTCTTCGGCGGTGTGCCCGAGGAAATGCGGGATGCCGCCCTTTACCTGGAATCGATCGGCATCGACTCGGTCGACGTAAACATGGGATGCCCAGTCAACAAGGTGACCAAGACAGGCAGCGGCGCCTCCATGATGGCAGACCTCGGCAAGACGCAAAAGCTGATACTCGCCATGGTAGATGCCGTGGAGATTCCCGTCACGGCCAAGATGCGACTAGGGTGGGACGAGAACAACCTGAACGCCCCCCATCTAGCCAAGGCCCTAGAGGACGCCGGAGTAGCTGCGGTCTTCGTCCATGGACGTACCCGAGCACAAGGTTTCGAAGGGACCGTCAACTTGGACGGCATTCGTAAGGTGGTGGAAGCGGTGGACAATATTCCCGTAATCGGCAACGGCGACGTAACCACGGTGGAGGCAGCTAAGATGATGTTCCAGCAAACGGGTTGTGCCGGAGTGTCGATGGGACGCGGGGCCTTCTATAACCCGTGGATCTTTTCTCACGTCGGGCAGTTCCTCGAGACCGGCGAAATCCCCGAGGAACCGGCCTTCGAGGAACGTATACGGGTGCTGCGTCGCCACTACGAACTCATGGTCGAGATCTTCGGCGAGGAACGCGGCTCGATCACTTTCCGCAAAGTGGCTCCCTGGTACGCCAAGCGCTTTGGTCCCGTCAAACCTTTTAACCAAGCCATCGTCAGGATAAGTTCTAAAGCCGACTTCGAACGAGTCGTGGAAGATTACCTCGAATGGCGCAAGCAATTCACGGATGAACGGGGAGAGCTCCTACCTCGCTACCAACTTCCGCCCATGGTAGCCAGCTTCATGCAGGAGGAAGACGAGCACCGACAAACCCAGCGTAAAGCCATTCCCGTTCCGAAAGGTCCCATCGACGTCTGGTAGAACAGGAGCAGATTACATAAGCAAAAGACCGAAAGGATTTACTGGACACAGCACGGCAATCCGAAGTCTTGATTTAGTACTTCAGTGCTCTTCAATTGATTCGATGAAGTCCTGCAAAACCTCGTCATCCATCTCAACCAAATTAGACGGATCGGGAAACTGACCGACCTTGACTTCATCGACGTATTCGCCGAAGGCAGCGATACGCTCCTTCTGCAGGCGCTCGTGCTCTGCACGGAAATTACGGTAGGCTTTGGCGTGACGCGGGATACGCTCGTCGTAGTCACCGAGAATGTCGTCCGAGAAAAGAAACTGTGTATCGCAACCGCTCCCCGAACCTAGGGACATCAAGATCATCGAGGTTTGCGAACACAGGTAGCTTGCCAGTTGATGCGGAACCACCTCAATCTCTGCCGCGTAGGCTCCGGCATTCTCCAGTTCCTTCATGCGACAATAAAGATTCTTGGCCTCGTCCAAGGTCTTGCCAATGGCTCGATAGTTCGTCCACGTAACGTGGCGAGGAACCATCCCCAAGTGACCCACCACCGGGATGCCTTCGCCAGCCATGGACTCTATGATCCTCGCGCTGGCAGAGCAGTACACGGAACTAGCTCCAATCTCGAGAGCCTCGAAAGCCACTCGTATCGCCTCCTCCGGTGTAGCCATGCCATGGGGCGTCGCCGCCGAAATGAAACTGTCGGGAGCGCTTTCTACAATGCTAGGCAGACGAGCTTGAGCCTCAGCCGAATCGAAACTGCAGCTCATTAGGTCAACCCCCACCGAAGCAGCTGCTTCCGCTTCCTCAGGAGACTTGACGTGGATATGGGTCAGGCAGCGTTTCCCCTTTAGTTGGCGTAGGTCGTAAACGGTGTATTTCTTTCGAGGTCGGAGCATAATCTTTTAATGGTAACGGTTGTGAAGGAGAGAAATTTAATCTGCTTTGAAGAGGTGCTTACCAGCCCGGGCGGCGTGATAGGTCTTGAAGGTGTCCATGGGGATGCCGGGGTCGCCCTGAGACTTCATCCAGC
>CAZNWO010000226.1:0-4430 GCA_964576585.1 uncultured Puniceicoccaceae bacterium
ACGCTGGTCGTCTAGATGGGAAGTGCCCCGGTGCTGTCTCCAAACTGGTGAACGGGCAGCTCCATCTTTTGCGCCAATGCGACCAATAGGTTCGACATGGGGGTAGGGTCGGCAAGTTGCAAGTGACGCCCAAGTTCGACGTCTGCGTTGCGTCCGCCCGCCAGCACGATGGGAAGATCATTGTGCCAGTGCTTGTTGCCCTCGCTGATGCAACCCCCGTAGACCAGCATCGAGTTGTCGAGCAAGCTGGATTCGCCTTCACGGACTGCCTTCATGCGAGTTAGGAATCGGCCGAATTCCTCGATGTAAAAGCGGTCGATCAGGGCGATCTTCCTGAGTTTCTCCGGATCGTCCTTGTGGTGGGAAATCTGGTGATGCGCCTCAGGAACGCCAATCTCAGGGAAGGATCGGTTGCTGCCGTCGTGGGAAAGCATGAAGGTGGCTATGCGGGTGCTGTCGGTCTGGAAGGCCAGAAGCATCAATTCGTACATTATCCGGATGTGCTCGCGATAAGAGTCCGGTATGCCTTTCTCGATTTGAAGATGCGGAACCACCTTGTCCTGTCGTTCGGTCTTTTCAATGCGGCGTTCGACGTGGCGGACGGATTCAAAGTACTGGTCCATCTTGTCGCGGTCCGCGGCCGTAAGGTTTTTGCCAAGCGAGCGAGCTTCCTCCAATACGTAGTCCAGGACGCTCTTTTGCAAGGCTCGTCGGGATTGCGAATCGCGTCCGTAACCGGATAGGACGCCGTCCGAAAAGAGGCGCTCGAAGACGGCCCTTGGATGCCGTTCCGCAGGTTGGGGCAGGGTGGGGGTCTTCCAAGACAGGTTGTACTGGTAGGCGCAAGTGTATCCGGAGTCGCAGGTGCCGGACGAGCGGATGCCGTCCGTGGTCAGTTCCAGTGAGGGCAGGCGCGTCCGATGACCTATGCGCATGGCCGCCAACTGGTCGATCGATACGCCGGCCCTGATGTCGTTGCCGCCCGTTTTCTTGACGCGCACGCCGGTGAGATAGGTGGAGGTGGCTCGGGCGTGAGCGCCGCCTCCGTCCTTTCCGGGCATGGCCTTTTCATGGGCCAAGCCCGAAATGATCGTCGTGTCCTCTCGGTGCTCCGCCAGCGATTTCAGTGTTGGTGAGGAGACGTATTTGTCGTTTTCGCCCCGGACTTTCCATTTCTCCACGTTCACTCCGTTGGGGAAGTAAACGAAGCCCAGCCGTCGTGGGATGATGACGGGAGCGGGTTTGGCCCAAGCGCGGAAGCCGGCGGATTCCAGAAACGGCAGGGCCAGCATGGCTCCGGTTCCCCGCAGGATCGCTCGTCGACTGTGCCGGACGGGAGTTTTCATGGCATTTCAGCGATCATTTGGTTTGGCTTCGAACGTCGCTTCCTCGGTCCTCATCCGTTGAAAGGGGACGCTTTGGCAAACGTTCAGGATAAGATCCCGAAAGCGATAGCCGTTGGTTGCGCTTTCCGTCATGACGTTGCGAATGGCGAGTTTGTCTTTGTAATTTATTCCGCGCCCAAGTGCATAAGTCAACAGGCTCTTCGTCAAGTGCCTGACGAATTCCTCCTGCTTATCCTTCACCAGAATAGTCGTTAGGTCGAGAAAGTTTCGGAACGCTTGACCGGTCACGAGTTTCCCGGATGCGTCAATCGGCAGGTCGCCGTCCATCACCCGATAGCGCCCGAGGGCGTCGAAGTTTTCCAGCGCTAGGCCGATCGGGTCTAGAAACGCATGGCAGGACGCGCAGACTTTCTTTTTTCGGTGCAGTTCGAGTTGCTTGCGAACAGGCAGCGGATGTAGTTTCTCGTCCGCCTCCTCCAGTGAGGGAACGTCGCTGGGCGGAGGGGGTGGGGGAGTGCCTAGAATTTGTTCGAGCACGAACTTTCCGCGCCGGACCGGGGAAGTGCGGGTTGGATAGGAAGTGAGGGCCAGCAGGCTGCCGTGCGACAACAACCCCTTTCTTTTAGAGTTGGCCAACGGCACTTTCTTGAAGCCTTGTACATGTCCTGCCTCGATACCGTAATGCCTCGCCAAGCGGGGGTTCAGAAACGAATAGTCCGCGTTCAGAAATTCGACGACGGATCTGTTGGTTTCGAGCACATGGGCAAAAAGCAATTCCGTTTCCCGCTTCATGTCCTTCCTGAGGTTTGGGTCGAAAGCCGGAAAGTGACTTGGATCCGGCGCGATCAAGTTCATGTCGCGGAGTTGTAGCCATTGTCCTGCGAATCCTTCGGTGAAGGCCCGAGCCTTGGGGTCCTTCAGCATGCGGTGGACTTGAGCGTCTAGATTGTCCCGCAAGCGTCCTTCGACGGCCAATTCAAGCAATTCGGGATCGGGAGCGCTGGACCAAATGAAGTACGACAGGCGAGACGCCAAGCTGAAGTCGTCGATCAAGACGGATCCGTTGAGCGCCGGCGCGACCGAGGGTCGGGCTTTATGGAAGAGAAACTTTGGTGAAATCAACATGCCGGTCATAGCTAGGCGAAAAACGTTCAGAGGGGGTTCGCCCGCATCTGTAGACTTTCTCGACAAGTCTTCCAACCGTTTGGTTTCCTTTGAATCAAGCGGACGCCTGTAGAGCCTTTCTCCGGTCTTCAGAATGATCTCGGACAAGCGTTTCGCCTCCAATTCTGTCTTTTGGCCGAGAGGGCCTTCGATCTCGAGTTCGTGCAACCAAAGCCGTCGCTCCGCCTTGGTGTCGTCGTCCTGCAGGTAGTTCGTGAGCCGGATTTCCAGTTTCTGTTCCCCCGCCGGCAGTGGGATTACCGTTTGGAACCAATTCGGTTCCTGGTTTTTCGACTTGATGGCGAAGCCTGCCAAGGTTTGACCCGCTCGCCTAAGCTGAAAGCGTACGAATTCCTCTCCCAGTTGCTGGGCCCCGGCCTTGATCTTGATACGGTACTTGCCCTCCTCCTCAACGTGCAGGGAGGTGTGGAGGTAACCGTTGCTTCTCAGGTAGGACTTGCCTGTGTCGAGGCCCCACTTGCCTGCACCGTGGGTCAGGTCTTCGCCGCTCATATTCAGTGAGGGAGGTCCAGGGATGTCGTTCCCCAGCAATAAGTTCAAGAAGGGACTGGCTTGGGGTTCGCTGAGAGCAGTCGGGCCTTTGAAGTGCAGTTGCTCGACGGCGATGGTCTTGGTCTCGTCGGGAGCAGGCTGCAGGCTGAAGGTGCGTTTGCCGAAAGGGATGGTGAAATGGCCGCCGTAATTTGCGTAACCACTTTCTCGGTTCTTCCACTCGGAGTCGATCTTCAGTTCCTTGAGGGTTTTGCCGTCCATCATGAGCCTGAGCGTTGCCGGGGCGTTCTCGCCGAGTATTGCCGCCGCCTTGACCGAGATCTTGTATTTCGACGTGGCGGGCACTAGGAGGTGGACGCCGACCTTCTTCTCCGGTGAATCCAGAACGGGAACCCCTTCCCTTCGGGCGATCGTTCCGGAAAGGGTCACGAGTTCTTCCTTGTTCTTGCTGATCTTTACGACTGTGGCGGCCTTGATCCAGACTGCTTCGTCGACGACCCTGTCCGCCGCTTGCAATAGTTTTTCCATGTGGGCGGGAGATAGGCTCAGGACTTCGCCTATGTTGTCGAATCCGTACCCCGAGTCGTCCGGCGGAAAATGGTTTCCGGGTTTGGAGTCAACGAACAGCAGGTCGCGTACGGTGTTGTTGTATTCGGTTCGGTTCAACCGGCGCAAGGTGACGTGACCGGGGTCGGGGCGCTCGGGGTCGACGTAAAAGACGCGTTCATCTATCCAACGGGCAATGATCGTCCGCTCATCTCGTGAGGGAGAGGCCTTTCCTTCGGGAGGCATGACGTAGGCCTCGAGGTATTGCCTGACCTTGTCCCAAGTCTTATGGTCGGAGAGGCGTTCGCGCTCGTTGGGGTATCGGTCCAGTTTGAGTCCGCCCTTGCTCGCTCCCTCTCCATGACAGTCGTAGCAATACCGCTCGAGTAGTGAGAGCGCCTTCGAGTCCGAAGTCGGAGCGTCCGCGTTCACCCACGAGCCATGCATGGCGCAAGTCGCTAAAGCCACGAGTAACGCCGACCTTCCATTCCGCATCTGTGCGAAAGAGCGGTTAACGAAACCTCTGGAGTATCCTAGTCTTTCGGGCGTACGCTGCGTCTGTTGGTTCACTTGATCGGGAACACTTTCGAAGTGATCAATGGGTGAAAGAATGTTTTCATTGATCACCTCACTCAGAGAATGGGAATTCGACCATCGCATCTCGTCCAATCGAGCAAGTGCAATTTCATTTCGAAAAGTTGATTCGTGGTGAAGACTACCGGTCCATCGGATTTTCCGGTGTGTTTTTCTCGGCAAGAGGGCAGGAGGTTCTCAAGAACCGGAGCAAGACCAGAGAAATGATTTTCTTCATGGTGTTTACTTGCCGTTGATTTTAGATGGTATGGGTTTGGATCGGTACTC
>CAZNWO010000227.1:0-4423 GCA_964576585.1 uncultured Puniceicoccaceae bacterium
GGGCACGGGACAGGTGGTCACCCAGATCAGCTTGGCCTTGGTCTTCTTGAGCTCGAGGATGATCTTCTCTAGGTTCGTCTGGTAGGTGGCCTTGTCGTTCTTGCTATCCCAGTGGCCGTGATTGAAGCTGATGACGTCCCAATGGCGACCCGGGTGATCGTAGGCTCCAAGCCAGTTCAGGATGTTCTTGGCGCCGCTGGCGGTAGGGCCGCAGTTGGTGGGAGGGTGATGCAGGTTGAACTTCCCGGCCAAAGCCTCTCGCAAGCCCTTGTCGTAATTTCCCGAGATGGAGTCCCCAATGAAGAGGTAGCGAGGCAGTCTCGGGTCATCCCTCGCAGCCTGATCGCCTATGGGCTCAAGATGGATTTCATCGGCAACCAAGACGTCTCCTCTCTTTTCTCCGATGACGGTTGCCTTGTTAATGAAGGGCTTGCAGTCCCTTGTGGTTAGCAGGTTGTGGAGGAGGGCGTCGGTCTGTCCGCCTTTCTTCATCGAGATTTCGTACTTTGCGCCTTTGACCGAAAGGGTGCGCGGCTTGGCGATTGGGTTCCATAAGCCGATGAAACGAAGATCTTCTTGGGAAGCCAATTGTTCGCGGGTGGGCTTTTGGTTGAAGTAAAGTTCCAGCCCCCTTTCGGAAAGCCACCTTTCCTCCCTTGCCTGCTTGAGGGTTTCTTCCAATTGCTTCCCCGCTCTGCGAACTTTCTTTATTCCGGTAATCGGCCCCTTGGGAATGGGGAAAGTCACGACTTCTTTTGAAGAATGGATTTTGTATTCGAGTCGATCTGCTTTTAGTCCGTTCAACAATCGCGTGTTCACCGCTAGCGCCACTCTAGTCTTGGACGTCCAGACGACCTCTTTCTGTCCTTCCTCGTTGCGGACGTACATGCCTTCCTCGTCTTTAGGAAGAATCAGCCCGGAGACCATGCTTTCCGCGTGGCAAGGCAACAGAGGGCAAGACCAAGTTGCCAGAGTTAATAAAGGAATGATGACTCTCACCGATTCTTGAGGTGCGGTATGGGTGGGCAAAGACAGTGCCTGAAATTTACCTGAAGGAATCGAGCAGGCCTTGGAGAGCTTTTCGTCCCCTTTTCAGGTCCTCCGACTTTTTCTTCAGCTTGATAAGGCCCGCCACACCTTCGGCACGCGTGACTTTCCCGTCGGCGTCCTCGTCGAAGATAGGGAAGAGGGCGGGGCGGTTGAACTCGTCGCGGGTGAGAAAGCCGTCGCCGTTGCGGTCCAGTTTGTCGAAAAGATCTTCTCGGTCGGAGGGTCGGTTGGATGTTGGAGAGTCGCTGAGCGACGCCTCGCATTCGACGTAACCGATGAGCATTTCCTCATCCGATTGATCTCCCCAGCGAACGATCCTGTCCGGATCCGGGTTGGCGGGGTTTCCGGAGCTGTTGTCGAACACTCCGGTTACCTCGATTCGACTTCCCTCCGGCAAGTGCTTGGGTTCCTTCAGTTCGTAGCGAAGTTGCCAGTTGAAGTCGTACCGGGGGACGTCTAGGAGCGTTTTGCGTTGCCCGTTGCGAGACACTAGCTCGTATTTGAAGGCTTTGCCGCGAAGATGCATGTGCGGCATGAAAGCTCGAACCACCGTACCTGCGGGAATCTGTCTCGTGGCGGTTTCGACGTGGTTTGGTTCATTCGCAGGAATTCGCAGACGACGATTGGCGACAGGCAAGGTTCGAACGATCCTGGATGGTTTTTCCTTGGCGAAGCGAAGCCCGATGCGCGTTCGGTCACTAGTGGCAATTCCCGTAGGTGTGTAATGCATCTGGAACAGGAGAGTAGCCCCTGCGGGCAGTTTTTTGGCCACTCCGGGAGGGAACTCCACGAAGGTATTGCCGGGAACGTATGATGCCAGTGAACCGGATTGATCCCTGCCGGATTTGCCCTGCTCGGTGACGAAGACGATCACGTGGTGAACCGCTTCAGGCGCGGTGGGCCTAACCTCGGCGGCTTCCACCCAGCGGTCTTCGCCAAAGTCGGTTTTGACCCGAAGGTAGACGTAGGGCATTTGGCCCGTGGCCCTTACGGGAACTTCTCTTGGAAGAGGTATTACGACGTCGGGTTCTCCGATCGACCACTCGCTTTTGCGAGGAATTGCAATTGGAGCTTCGGCCGCGTTTCCTTCGGGCTTGCCATTCCGTATCCAAGAGAGGAGGTCGGTCTTGTCCGCTGCCGGCAAGGAACGATCGTTGGCCCAAGGAGAAGGTTGTCCGGAAGGGGAGGGTGCAGCGAACCAGGGCGGCATGATGCCGTCGTTCACTACCTTGCGGATCATCCCGGCATTCGCCTTGGCATCCGCATAGCTCGTAAGCGAGAAGGGCGCCACGCCGCCCTTGCGGTGGCACTCCACGCAGTGAGCCTGCAGGATGCGGGAAATGCGGTTGTGATAAGTCGACGTCTCTTCGAAGGCGGGAATGTTCTTTGCGCCGTGATCCAGTTCGCAACCCGGAGCCCAAAGGGCTTGAACGGCGATGGGTTTGTCCGCCAAGTGCGCGTCCAGCGCCTCACGCAGGTATTGGCGGCGAGGGGCGTCCAGTTGGTAGCCGATGCCGTACTGGTCGCTGACGGGACCTCGGTAGATGAGAGTCTGGGCTGCATCCAGAAGGAAGGTTTCCGTGGTGGTGACGGCCCCAAAGTGACGCGACAGCACTTCGCCTTCGTCCAAGACTGCATGACCACTGAATCCATTGGACGCGACCAAGGCGCGTAGGTCGTCCTGCGCTCCATCAAGGTCAATGGGGTCGATGAAAAGGAAAGCGACGTCTTTCTTGGCATACTCCTTCTCCAAGGAAGCCAAGGTGGGGGCGAAACGTTTGCTGATTGGACAGGAAGCTCCGGTGAAGGCCACCACCAGCGCTTTCTTGGAGCGGAAGTCGGACAGCTTCCCCGATTTCCCTGCGATGCTTTTGTAGGATACGCAAGGTATCCTGCGGCCAATGCCTTGATCGTGTGGATCAAGTGCGCGGGGACCTTGTCTTGGAGACGAGGCCTGCAAGGAAAAGCTCGAGACTAGAGTCGCTGAGGCAACTATTTTAAGAAAGTTCATAACCTGTTTACATCTAAAGAAGCCAAATGGTTACGTCACATCTTGTACTTTCTGTCATTACTTGAAGAGAGGTTCGACCATCTTGGCGTTGATTTTTTCCCATCCTTCGAGGAGCAACTTGAATTCCTCGGGCTGTTCTTTGATCAAGTCCTTGGTTTCGGAAGGGTCCTTGGCAAGGTTGTAAAGTTCCCACTTCTTGGCCTTTTGCCTGACGATTTTCATATCCCCTACGCGGAAGGCCGCCTTATGGCTCTGTCTCCAGTAAAGCCACTCGTGAGGGTCTTCCTTGTACTTTCCGGTGAGGTAGGGAACAAGGTCATAGGACTCGACGTATTTGCCTTTGGGCTTGGGTGTACCGGCCGCAGCAAGGATGGTAGCAAAAATATCCGTGCTCAGGACCGGTCGGTCAAAAGTCTTGCCGGCGGGTACTTTGCCCGGCCATTGGAATAGGAAGGGCACGCGGATCCCGCCTTCGTACATTTGCCCTTTTCCGCCCCGCAAGGGAAGGTTGCTGCTGGTTAGTTCCTTGGTCGGACCCCCGTTGTCGCTGAGGAAGAATACCAAAGTGTCTTTTTCCAACCCTTCATCCGCCAGCTTTTTCATGATTCCACCCACGCTATCGTCCAAGTTGGCCAGCATGGCCGCGAAGATTCGCCTCTGGACGTCTGCGATGTGCTGGAATTGGTTCATGTACTTGTCCGCAGCCTGAAGTGGACTGTGGACCGCATTGTAGGACACGAAGAGGAAGAAGGGTTTCTCGGCGTGCCGGTCGATGAAGTCGACGGACTCACGGGTGATGGCATCGGTGAAGTACTGTTCTTCGTGAACGGGTTGGCTTCCCCGGACGATCGGGTTGTTGGCGTCGTAATCGGGCTCGTTGTAGCCCATGTGGGTCGAATAGATGACCTTGCCAAACGCCCGCCTGCCTTTTCCACCCCCGGGAAGGACGCTACGACGCAACCATGTGGTCGTCCCTTCCCAAGGTTCGGGCACGAAGTAGTGTCCCTCGTGGGTGAATCCGAAAAATTCGTCGAACCCACGGCGGAAAGGATGATAACGAGCCGTTCCGCCGAGATGCCATTTGCCGACTAGTCCATTCACATAGCCTGCCATTTGAAGGGAGTCGGCAATGGTCTTTTGAGAGAGAGGAAGACCAAAGCCTGGTTCCTCGTTCTTGGCGCCGGTGGGGTTGAATTCGTGACCGAATCGAGTCCCGTACTTTCCGGTTAGAAGACCTGCCCGGGAAGGACTGCAATTTGGCGCCGTGACGTACCCTTGTGTGAAGCGGATGCCCTTTTGGGCGATTGCATCGATATGGGGCGTGGGAATTTCCTTGTTTCCCTGACAGCCAAGTTCGCCGTA
>CAZNWO010000228.1:0-4395 GCA_964576585.1 uncultured Puniceicoccaceae bacterium
TTCGTCGACGACCTGCTGATCGGGAAGCTGGACGGGGCGAAGCTGAAGATGCACCGTCCGCACAAGCTGCGGCGTATGCCGCCGAGGCCCTTCGGGCATTATGCCACGGTGCTGAAGGATGGCGACAGGCTGAGGCTTTACTACCGGGGCGACAAGGTGCCCGGAGCCCATTGGCGCAAGGGCTGGGGGAAATACCACGAGGGGGAGGTGACGCTCTATGCCGAGAGCAAGGACGGAGGCGTAAACTGGGTAGAGCCGAAGCTGGGCCTGCACGACGTGCCGGAGATGCCCAAGGGCAACGTGGTGGTGGACATGGGGCCGGATACCTTTCTGGTGACGCACAACTTTACGCCGTTCATCGATTCCAACCCCGACGCTCCCGCCGACGAGCGCTACAAGGCCTTGGGCGGCGGACGTTATCCTGCGGAGAACTGGGGTGGCTGGAAGACCCCCGACGAGCGGGCCAAGCTGCGGGCCAAGTACGGTCCCGGCGGGCTGAAGGCGTTTGCGTCTGCCGACGGCCTGCGATGGCGCCTGTTGCGGAAGGAGCCCGTGATCACCGAGGACCAGGGAAGCTTTGATTCGCAGAACGGGGCCTTTTGGTCGGAAGCCGAGCAGCTTTACGTGTGTTACTTCCGCTGGTTCGACAAGGGCCGCCGGGCCATTCGCCGTTCGACCAGCAAGGATTTCCTGAACTGGACCGAGCCGGTGGACATGCAGGCCAACGAGCCGGGCGAGCACCTGTACACCAGCTGCACCCAGCCCTACTTTCGGGCGCCGCACGTCTACGTCGCGCTGCCCACGCGCTTTCAGGCCCGCAAGGGAGCCATCACGGATATCGTGTTCATGGCCACGCGTCCCGGGAGCGACCGCTTTCACCGTCACTTCAAGGAGGCCTTCCTTCGTCCCGGGCTGGGGTCGGCGGGCTGGGGGAACCGGGCGAACTACGTTACGCTCAACGCCGTGCAGACCAGCCCCACGGAGATGAGCATGTTCATGTACGGCGGCGGCCATTACAAGCTGCGCCTCGACGGGTTCGTCTCCATCAACGCGGGCTACGAGCAAGGTGAGTTCACGACGAAGCCGCTGAAGTTTTCGGGCGACAAGCTTGAACTCAACTATTCCACCGCAGGAGCGGGTGAGATCCGGGTGGAAGTGGGGAATGCGGACGGCAAGCCCATAGCGGGCTATGCCTTGGAGGACTGCGACCCGATCAAGGGCGACGCCATCGCGGGGCACGCGACTTGGAAGGGCAAGGCGGACGTCGGCCCGCTTGCAGGCCGGGCAATCCGGCTGCGTTTCGTGATGAACGAGGCGGACGTCTTCTCGCTCAAGTTCGCGGAGGATAAATGAAGCCCGGATTTTTTCTTTGGCTCGTCATCGCCTCGAGTACGTGGGCAAAGCCTTCCGGGTCGAGCCTCGATGAATTTGCGAACAAGCTGCTTGGCGTAGACGAGGCCCAGCAGGCAGCCTGGGCGCGGGCGGCAAAGGCAGGCGCGCTGGAGGTGGCTCCGGTTCACCTGCCCGTGGATCCGCCCGGCGACTGCAACCACTACGGCTGGCCCGTGGCCGCGATGGCGGGGGACGTGATCATCGTGATGCATCGTCGCATTCCCGGTCACCGGGCGAAGGGCGCGGGGAAGCCTCACCCGAAAATGTCCTATGGCATCGTCTTGCGCAGTTCCGATGGCGGGAAAACCTGGTCCCGGCCCTACGACCTGCGCGACTGCATGAAGCCCGAGGATCGCAATCGTGGTGGCGTGGTGCCTTTGTCGCACCGGGCGAAGTTCGACAAGGAAAACAAGTCGACCCTCGGCTACAAGGTGCACCTGCATGCCATAGGCGTGACTCGAGACGGCGCGGTGGTGGCGGTAAACAACCACGGGGTGTTCCGCAGCGAGGATGCCGGACGAACCTGGAAGCATTTTCCGAAAGCCCTGCGGGAGGA
This sequence comes from uncultured Puniceicoccaceae bacterium, assembly GCA_964576585.1. GTDB lineage: Bacteria > Verrucomicrobiota > Verrucomicrobiia > Opitutales > Seribacteraceae. The sequence goes on from CAZNWO010000228.1 coordinate 1,949, forward strand.
TACCTTCAAGCGGCCCATCATCAACGTCGGTCCGCGTATCCTCGATGACCCGAAGCGCGGCCTGTTGGTTTTCGGCAACTGGTTCGGCGAGGTCGACCAGTACCACAAGTATTCCGAGAAGCTGGTGGCTCTTTCCTCCCCTGATGGGGGCGCGACTTGGAAGGTGGAGGAGCACCCGGTAGGTTTCAGGCAATACGAGCCGGCGGCGTTGTTTCGCGATGGCCGTTACCTGTTTTTGACCCGCGATCAGGACAAGGTGCGTTCCCACCGCCAGATGACTTGGCTGCCGGGCGGGAAGCCCACCGTGGCTAAAACCAACCTGCAGGACCCGAGGCTTGTCGATACGGTGGACCTCTCGTTCAATCCCGTCACCAAGCGGCTGGAGACTGTGCGTTCGGAAAGACATCGGATGCAACTGTGGCTCTGGAGCATGGACCCCAAGGACTGGGCCACGGGCAAATGGCGGCGCGAATGTCGGTTGCTTGCACGCAAGGGCCGTTTCTATGCGGATGCCGACGGCTTCCACCCCGCCGGGGCTGTCATCGACGCCAAGCGCGGCCTGCAGCACGTGTTCATCTACGTCGGTGCCCCCAACGGCCCCGCCGGCGTGTTTCGCATTTCCAGAACGCTGCAAACCGATAAGCTGAAGGAGTTGTTGAAATCAGATCCATCTTAACTTGTTGGAGCCGGACCGGTATTAACATCATGAAACGAATCCTTTCCCTGTTCCCAGTTTTGTCGTGCATGCCGGTGTCCTTCGTGGGAGCCGAGGTATTCCTGGGGCAGGGGAGCATGGTGGGTGAGGTGAGTGAGGCCGGCGCCATCCTGCAAACGCGATTAACGGCCAGCGAGCAATTGGTTGACGGAGACCTGCCGGGCGCCGCCGGGGTCGCCCGCTTTGAGCTGGGGACAACCAAGGAGCTGGAGCAGGCCAAGAGAACCCCTTGGCTCAAGGCCCAAGCCGCCAATGACTTTATCGTGAAGGTCAAGGTGACCGACCTCAAGCCCGCCACGCGTTATTTTTATCGCGTGGTCTACGGTCCCAACAAGTCGAATGCAAAGGTGGGGCCGGTCGGGTCGTTCTCGACGCTGCAGGGAGCAACCGGAGACAAGGAGGTAAGCTTCGTGGTGGTCACCGGGATGAACTATATGTCCTTTCACTATGGTAAGCTTGGTGGGAAAGATCCAAAAACGAATTTTCGGACCCGTAACTTGGCGACTTCCTATCAGGGAAAGGACAAGGCGCTTGGGTTTCCTGCCTTGGAAACCATTCGCAAGCTGAAGCCGACCTTCTTCGTCGGGACAGGCGACAACGTCTATTACGACAGCCACGACGCGATGGAGGCAACGACCTTGCCGCAGATGAGGCAAAAGTGGCACCAGCAATTTCGCCAGCCTCGGTTCATCGAGCTCTTTCGTCACGTTCCCACCTACTGGGAGAAGGATGATCACGATCACCGTTTCGATGATTGCGACCGGGAAGGAAATCGTCCGCCTCTCAGTGATTTGGGGATCGCCGCGTTTCGCGAACAGGTGCCGGTGGTTGACCCGCTGGACCCGAAGGCTAAAACCTATCGCACCTACCGAATCAATCGGCACCTGCAGGTTTGGCTCGTGGAAGGACGGGATTATCGAAGCCCAAACAGGATGAAGGACGGGCTTGAGAAGACGCTCTGGGGAGCTGAGCAAATCGCTTGGTTGAAGCGGACGCTCCTAGCCAGTGACGCCACCTTCAAGATCCTGGTTTCGCCCACCCCCATGGTGGGTCCGGATGATGCCCGTAAAAAAGACAACCATACGAACATTGGGGGCTTTCGGCATGAAGGGAGGGAGTTCTTCAAATGGATTGTCGCCCACAAGCTTCATCAAAAGGGTTTTTATTCCGTGTGCGGTGATCGCCACTGGCAGTACCACGCCAAGCATCCATTGGGAGTGGAGGAATTTTCCTGCGGCGCCTTGGTTGATTCGAATTCCCGGTTGGGACGCAAGCCCGGCGATCCCCAGTCGACCGATCCGGAAGCCACCATCAAGCAGTTCTATACCCAGAAGTTTCGTTCCGGAGGATTTCTGCGGGTGGTGGTTACTGCCAATGGCAAAGCCCGGTTTGAATTCTACGATGAGAACGGAAAGGAGCTCTACAGCACCCAAAAGTAATCCTGTGCCGACCCTGATGAGATTGAATCCATGAAATCCCTATCCACTTTACCTGTCCTTTCCTTGTTTGCCTTGGCGACTTTTCTGCATGCAGAGAAGCGGCCCAACGTTCTACTGGTCATGGTCGACGACATGGGTTGGTCGGACCTCGGGTGCTACGGCGGCGAGATCGACACACCCAACGTCGACTCTCTGGCAGCGGGTGGGTTGCGTTTCACGCGGTTTTACAACAACTCCGTCTGCGGCCCGACCCGGGCCTCGTTGCTGACCGGTCTCTATTGCCAGCAAACGGG
>CAZNWO010000229.1:0-4324 GCA_964576585.1 uncultured Puniceicoccaceae bacterium
ACGAAACCTGTTTCTCCATCTTCAACGGCCTCCGCAGCACCTCCAGATGAGGAGGTAATCACGACAAGTCCCGCCGCCATGGCTTCGGGAATCACGTTCGGGATACCATCTCGATCGCCATCCGAAGCAATCCGGCCCGCAAAAAGGAAAAGATCGGATTCAGCGTATAGGGCAAAAGTCTCACTCTCGGACAACCCTCCAAGAAAGTGGACTTGGTCCGACAAACCCAATCTGTCCCTTTCCTGCTTCAAGGATTCCTCAAGAGGTCCTGCCCCCACAATCCTCGCACGAAAAGAAACCCTCGCCGCCTTCAGACGACTAAGAATGACCAACAAGTCCGGATAACCTTTCTTGGGAACAAGGCGACCCACGGTCAGGATTTCCAGAGGTTTGCAAAAGCCCGAAAAACCTCGGCTTTCAGGCCAGTTGGCAAGACCCCTGCGGACAAGCCGAAGCCTCGAGGGAGGCAATCCAAGCTCCAGCAGTCGTTCTTGAGAGGACTCGGAGGTAGTGCGGACAAAAGCGGCATCACTCAGCTTGCATTCGAGAAGCCAGTCACCCCGACGACGAAAGACGTCATAAGCGTGGGCACCCATGGAAAACTCGATGCCGACCAATTTCTTCAGGGCCATCGCAGCAGTGGCGGGCATCGTTGCCCAAACGGCATGGCAGAGCGTATACCCCTCTCGTTCGAACTCCTTGGCACGAACCAAGGCATAGCCCAAGGCGAGAAAGGTTTCGTTCCAATTCTGCAAGCTTGGACAAGGACGCTTCCAAAGCTCCGACAAGATTTCGCAGAAACCTCTAGGACGAAAGGTCATCCAGTAAGGCAACCAAAAGACGAGGGTCAGCAATTCCCACATGCAAAAAAGACGCACTGCGCGCCCATCGAAACAGTCCTCGCCACGCCAAATCGAGAAAGGAGAGACACTCAAGCCCAAGCTCCACAAGGCCCGTAGTTCTCTCCTGACGAAAGTTTCGGTTTGGCGCGGAAAAGTGGCGTAAAGGAAGGCTATCCTCGGCTTGGTCGAGACCAGTTCTTGGGTAACCATGCCTAAATCCATTGATGCGACCGTATGGTCGCGGAAAGCAAGGACTTAACCGCCGGAGCTTTTTCCCAGATTGACGGAGGTTGATTTATCGGGAGGCAATCGGGAATGTCCTGATTGGGAACCTTTGCCATCCTTCCCGTTGGTTCCGTTTCCATGGGAAGAGGAAGACGCTTTCTCGACGCTGTCCAACGCCTCCTGTGAAGCCCCTTGAATGGTTGGGTAGAAATCGAAAGTCAGCTTGATCTCCTCGGCCGTGGCGGTCTTTTCTCCCGCCACAGTGATCTCTCCCTCGAACACGGCCAGTGGATGACGAATACGCTTCAGGCCGACCCTCATGTCCAAAATCTCACCGGGTTTGCAAATTCGACGACACTTTACCTCGTCGCAGGATGCGAAGAAAATGGAATCCGGTCGAACGGCGCTCTCCAGAGAGAGATGCTTACCCTTAAGAAGGTAAAATACACCTAGTTGACCCAATGCCTCGATCATAATCGAGGCCGGGAAAACGGGGTTGTCCTTGAAGTGACCCTCCAGAAAGTACTCGTTGCCAGTAATCCTGTAGGAAGAAGTCACGCCCGAACCATCCAAGGTGACGGAGTCGAGAAAGAGAAAAGGCTCTCTCTGGGGCATGATCGAGGCGACCTCCTCGATTCGAAAGGTCTTGGCTCGCTCGGGCGGCTTTTCTCCCTTCACCTTTGCATCGAGGTAAACCTTCACGTCGGCGAGGGTACGCAAGTCCCTCAATTCCTCGTTGTCGATGGTGACTTGGAGAGTTTGCTCGACCATCATGACGATCTCGAGCATGGTAAGCGAATCAACGCCCAAATCCTCATAAAGACGGATGGAATCCTCCCCGTTTGCCAGAACTTCCTTTTGCTCGGGCTCAAGATGACGCTCGATCACACCCATGACTATGGTCGGCACCTGCTCGACGTCCTTGTGGGCGCGAAAAGCAAGAGCCGCCTCAAAAGTTCCCTTGGGGCAGCGCTTGAGCAATTCCCGCAAAACTTCCGTTTCGGGAGAAGTCTGGTTGGCCTGTGTCATTGCCTGCGACTGAAAAACCTTGAGCAAAAGGCAAAAAGGAGTTTTTCACAAGTAAATTATTGCCTTTCGAGCAGGTTGCAAAGGCAAAGAAACCAGTAACTTTCACATGGCAGAAACCAAAGAAGATTCAAAGCCGGTAATCCTGACCTGCGCCCAGCCTACGGGCATGCTGACCTTGGGCAACTACTTGGGCGCCGTCCGCAACTGGTCCACCATGCTGGACGAGTTCGAGTGCTACTTCGGCATCGTGGACATGCACGCCATTACCGTCCCCTACGTTCCCGCGGAACTGCGCAGGAACGTCTTGGAGTGCATCGCCCAGTACGTCGCCTGCGGGCTGGACCCCGACAAATGCCACCAATTCGTTCAGTCGCACGTTCCGGGGCACACGGAACTGGCTTGGATACTGACCTGCCTCACCCCAATCGGCGAACTCCAGCGCATGACCCAGTTCAAGGAAAAGATCGCCAAACTGGGCTTCAAGGTGGAGGAGGACAAGGAAGAGGACTCCCCCGGCGAAGACCTGAAGTTCACCCACTCGGGGGCAAGGGCGCAGGCAACCGTCAACGCGGGACTCCTTTGCTACCCCGTCCTCATGGCCGCCGACATCCTCATCTACAACGCCGACCGCGTTCCGGTCGGGGCCGACCAACGTCAGCACCTCGAGCTCTGCAGGGACCTCGCAGCGCGCTTCAACAACACCTACTCCGACACCTTCAAGATACCCGAGGCCTACGTCCCCGAGACCGGCGCCCGCATCATGTCCCTCACCGACCCCACGAGGAAAATGTCCAAGTCCGACGACAACGACCGCGCCACCCTCTACATCCTCGACGAACCCGACCGCATCCTCAAGAAAATCGGCTCCGCCGTGACCGATTCCGGCTCGGAGATCAAGGCGGACCCGGAAAAACCGGGGGTCGGCAACCTTCTCACCATCCATTCGGCCTTGTCGGGAACCCCCATCCCCTCTCTAGAGGAAAAGTTCTCGGGCCAAGGCTACGGCGCCTTCAAGGCCGAGGTGGGCGAAGTGGTCGTGGAAGCCCTCAAACCCGTCCGCGAAAAGTACAAGGAACTCATCGCCGACAAGGCATACCTCGGCGAAGTGCTGCGAAACGGGGCCGAAGCCGCCCGTCGACGGGCAAACAAAATCATGCGCAAAGTCTACCGCAAGGTCGGTTTCCCCGATCAAGCCGGCTAAAGCCGCCCCACCCTTCTTTTCCTTGCCCTAGCCCCCAATCTCAGTCAGGAAAACCAAGTGAGCATAGACGAAGACCAGGCGTCGCCATCCGCCTTCATCAAGTGGCCCTTCTACGCCTCGGCCCTGTTCATCCTCGCCTTCGTGCTCTTCTTTGCCCTCAACCGCACGGCCGATGAGCCTCTGGACCAATGGCAACTCGCCACCTGCGTCCTTTCCTCCGCCCTCGCCTGCATCCTCGTATTCATGCCCTTCCTGCTGCAGAAGTTCCTCGAGCTCGCCCTCAATCCCTCCGTCGATCAAGAAAAGCAGCTGGTCCAGAAAATCTTCTTCGAGATCAAGGAACTCCGAGACGACCTCACCGCCCTCGCCGCAAAAGTCGAGAACCTGCCCGCGGGAGTCGAGAAAGTCGTCTCGGAAACCTCGGGAAACGACGACGCCGCCTTCACCGAAACCATCAAGCTCGGCACCGAAATCGACGCCCTCCGCAAGGAAATGGGCGACCGCATAGACAGCCTGCGTAAGCCCATCGAGGACGCCGCCTCTCCTCCCATCGATCCCGCCCTAGGCGTCATCCCCGAGGTACTCGACGCTCTCGGAGCCCGTCTGGACGAGACCTTGGACGCCGTACAGGAGCTAAAGACAAAGCCCCGTAAGTCCCCCAAGAAAAAATCCAAGAAGAAGGCCGAAGACAAGGTACCGGAGGAAACGAAGCAGGCGGAAGAAGCCCAAGACGATCCCATCCCCGACGCGGAACCTGAAGATTCGGCCGAGGAAGAGACCGAAGACCTTACGGAGGAATCCGAAGTCCAAGATCCCGCAACCGAAGCGCCGGAGGAAGAGCTGGAGAAGGAGCAAGAGGAGGCCCCCTCCGACCTTTCTGAAGCACCCGAAGACGAACCTGAAACCGTCGAAGAGGAAGCTGAAGAAGAGGAAACCGATTCTAGCGAACCCGAGGACGACGAAAAACCCGATCAGGAAGAGGATTCCGAAGCCGACTCGGAGGAAAGCATTTCCGAGGAAGATTCGC
>CAZNWO010000230.1:0-4318 GCA_964576585.1 uncultured Puniceicoccaceae bacterium
TTACAATAATTTTAAAATAAATTCATAGGTTTATAATATGAAATTTGCACTATATGGAGGGGAAAGAGTTGAAGCTGAAGCTAACTTAAAAGGTGCTGTATGCCAAGTATGTAAGGCAGAAGTAATTGCTAAATGTGGCAATATTAAAATTCATCATTGGGCGCATAAAAGCAAAAGAAAATGTGACCATTGGTGGGAAAATGAAACTCAATGGCATAGGGACTGGAAAAATCAGTTTTCAAAAGATTGGCAAGAAATTGTCCATACTTCAGAAACTGGAGAGGGACATATTGCAGATATAAAAACACCAAAGGGTTTAGTAGTAGAATTTCAGCACTCCCCTATTAAACCAGAAGAAATACTCGCAAGAAATACTTTTTATAAAAATATAATCTGGATAGTTGATGGTAAAAGGAGAAAATATGATGAAAGAAAGTTTGAAGAAGCAATAGAATTTAGCAAGGAACTCAAGAGAATGGGTTGGAATGGTTCAAGTTTATTAAGAGATTGGTCTAGTATTCAAAAACCTGTGTTTTTTGATTTTGGGAAACCATTATTATGGGCAATATCAGATGGGTGGATTATTGATTTTGAAAAAGATGATTTTATTGAAGGTGTAAAAATGGGTGGTAAAACATTAACTATTCTATTAAAAGAGAAGGTTAAAAATTTATCTGTAAAAGAAAGACAAAAAGAGAAGCATATTGCAGATTTAAGAAGAAGGCAACAAGGAAGGGCGTGGTTTGGTATAAATAATCCAGTGACAAAAAGATACAGAAGGAGAAAGTTTTAGAAGGATTTTTCTGTGAGTACTACTTCTTTAACTTTCATATTTATTTCACTTATTACATCCTCCTCATCAATTTCAACCTTTGACATTTTTCTGTACTTACTTTTTAATCTTGAGTAATATTCCTTTTGGCTAAATACCTTTTTTAATTTCATCTGTTCAATAATCTCATCAATGTGATTAAATCCTAATGTTTGTACTAATCCTATTAATAGCTGATTGTCAAAGTCCTTTGGTGTGCTTATTTTGTAGTCCATAATTTTAATCTTTTGTTTCTGTTTTTCAATATTATTATAATTCTCATACCATTTATCAATTAGGTAATAATATAATTCTTTATCTGATAAATCCTTAACCAATACATCTCTTTTAAAGAACTTCTTAACCTGCTTTAATATCCTCATTTCATATCTTAATACATTCTTATCCTTGTATTGATTTGGTATCGGCATATTGTTTATTTGTGCTTCTTTAATCTTATCATAGAATAAGAGTTTCTTATTAGCTTGATTATAATAAAGAGAGTGACTATCCTCCTGCCTGTGATACCTTGTTAAATGTCCTAAAAACTTATAATAATACTTTGGTTTATAGTGTGTAATAAAGTTAGCTGAAAAGTCAACCCTTTGCACTCTAGCTTTGTTTAAATCGATACTAATCAAATCTGATAGCATCTGTATAACATTATTTGTATCGCTTCTTGTTAATGTATTAAGATTATTACCATATAGAAATTTTGGTAAACTACCCTGTATTGTAATTGAGTTTGTATTATGTCGGATTACCATTTTTTTTGCCTTGCCTGTTATCCAAGTACATCCAGATTCTAAATCTGTACTTTCTGTTACATTAATAAGGTTTTTAAATACTTCCTCTATTTTAGGAGGTTTGTTATCTAATAGAGAGTAACTGAATTTTACACTATCATACATTGATAAAAATTGTCAACTATTCTTACTTACTATTATGTAATGAGTAGTTATAAAATGGGATGTAAGCAACCATTACTTCGGCTTATTATCATCCCAATAATTAGGAGTTTTATTCATCCAATCAGGGTTGACTGTTTGCCAAGTTGAAGGGTCATCAATTCTCGCCTCTCCTCTAGCTACCTTTTTAAGCACCTCTTGAGTTGGTACTTTGTTTTTTAATAACCATCCATCAATCTCATCCTTATCAAAGTATAAACCCTTTCCATTAGGTTTAGAGTGTGGGATTTGATTTGAGGAGGTTAGTTTATAAATATGTGATTTAGAATATCCAATGTAATTAGATACCTCTTTAAGATTAAGTACTTTCTTGTTTGATACAAGTAATTCTTTAATCTCATTTAATTGTGCTTGTATTTCTTCTAATTCGCTCATAATAAAAAATTAATATGAGGCAAATATTAGAAGGTATTGAAAACAAAAAGCTATATAATGCTTTAGGTGTAAAGGGTGCTAAAGTGATTCAACTATTTTATCAATGATTTCACTTCTTTTAGGTTTCTGACTTTTATTTTCATAGTAATTGTTTTTTACTTGGGCTACTCCCCTTACTCCTGTAATCTTTTCAATTACTTTATTGGCAGTCATACTGAATGCTATAAATCCATTTACATTAAGCATATCATAAAGATATACTTGTAATGATTTTGTGCATTTGTATTCTATTGGCTTTATTTCACTTAACAAGCCACCATTTAAGGTGTTTTTAAAGGTTTCTAAAGAACAATCTTTGTCAATCAATGTATTTGCTTGTAACTGATTAAATAACCCCTTTAATTGACTATCTTGTTTTTGCCATTTAAAAGTTAATACTTCATCATTTTTAACAGGATTTTTATTAACCAATTCAATGAATGCTTCACTACTTCCTAATTCATAATAATTCTCAAGTAATCCCTTCAAACATTCAATAAAAGTATCATACATTAAATCTGTACAATCTGGTTTTTGTTTGATTAATTTTAATCTTGTATTTAGAACATCCTTTGTAGGTTTGTTTCTTATGTATTCAATATTTTTAGTCCAAAAGATACTCCAATAAACCATCCTTTCACTAACCCTATTTTTTATTGAATCAGCTTTAGTAGTGAATTTATCAGAGTCCACTTTTTTGTACCTGTTATTTATTTCATTAGTGTGGAATTTGTTTAATTCTGAATTTGTGGCAGTATCTAATATCCATCTTGCCAAACTTTTTATATTTTCTTTTTTTATTGAGTAACTCATAATAAAGTATCCATTTTATCCATACTTTCCTGTACATCTGTTTCTACAAGTTTAGCATATATTTGAGTTGTCCTTATATCCTTATGTCCCATTATATGTTGTAATGATTTCCAGTCCTTTGTTTGTGATGCAAATAGGGTTGCAAATGTATGCCTAGCAGTATGTGGTGTAATATCCTTTTTTAATCCTGCTTTATATCCCCACTGCTTCATTAAATTATTTTGATAACCTCCATAAACTAAACCTGTTACAATCCTGTCATCATCTCCTTTCCTTTCCCCCATTATTTTTAATGCATCTGAACTTAAGGGTATCTTAAATGGTTTCTTTGTTTTCTGGATTATAGATTTTAAGAAATGCCTGTCATTTTCAATAATGACATCTTTCCAAGTCAATCTTTTTATATCAGAGTGCCTCAATCCTGTAAAACAAGATAATAGAAAGAATTGTTTAAGGTTGTTCTTTTCAAATGGCTCATTGACAAGCATTTTAACTTCTTCTTTTGTCAAGTACCCCCTTTCTTTGTGTATTGCTTCAGGGATTTTAATCTCATTAGTAGGATTTACTAATAATATTCTTTCCCTAACTATTTCTTTAAGCACTAATCTAAATTTTTTATAATATGAGTTTAATGAAGAACTTGATAAAGGAGTTCCCCATCTAGAAGGTACATTTTGTAGATAAGTGAGGAAGTCCCTGCAATATGCATAATCAATATCTTGTATCCTCATTTGATTACCTCTGAAACTTGTAATATGTTTTCTTAATGATTGATATACTTGAGTATCGCTAATTGATTTCTTATTCTCAACATACTTATCAAAGTAAGATAAAAATAAACCTTGTTTTCTTTCATCATTAACCATATTATGACTCCTATTGAGGTATTCAAAGTTTCTCTCCGATACTATTCTTTCAGCTAATTGTTTATTTCTTTTGTTTTCTTCCTTCTCAAGTGGGGTTTTAGGGTTTTTATGTAAAGTGATTTGTATGCTTTCTCTTTTCCTGTTTGCTTTTCTCTTGCCATTATCATCAAATGAATAACCATTGAAATGGTCAATGAAATAATATCCCTTATCCCCTTTATATTGTATTCTTAAATTATATTTTGACATATTTTTTATGACACTGCCTTATGACATTTTATGACACTTTTGTGTCTTACTAAACATCTTTATGACACTATTATGACACTAATTTAGTAAATAAAAGCTAAACAATAACAAATAAAAGGTAAATAAATACTCTGGAATATGTTAAAATGAAAGAAAAATATAAATAAAAGAAATGTAAGTTACTTTCCAATACAGAA
>CAZNWO010000231.1:0-4262 GCA_964576585.1 uncultured Puniceicoccaceae bacterium
GGGGCTTCGGCCCCGTCTTTTTTCACAGGCTTGGCGAAGGCGGAATCGGGAAGGTGTGTTTCTTCATGGGGGGTTCTCCTGTTGCGGTGCCAAATCTTTCCCGGTGCCGTCGATTTCCGTGAAGCTCGTCGGAGCGTCACTTCTCTCGCCACAAGGAACGGCACTCTAGTGGGAAGTCAGTTAGCATGCCATCAATCCCGGCGTTGCGCGCTTGCCTCCAGGTGTTTGGGTTTCGGCGATCGTCGCCTGGGCCGGCATAATTAAATAGAACCTGTTTCTTGTGTTCGTGTAGTCGTTTGACTTCTTCACGGGTTGGGGCGAATGTCAGCAGGAAGACGTCGATGAAATCTTCTTCGAGACGGTCATCGAGGCTTTGGCGATTGACGTTTTGTCCGATGCGAAATTTCGGATTGAGTTTCTTTAGACGCCGACTCATCTCAGCGCTTTGGTCGAATGCAAATGACTCATTAAGGAGGCGATAATTCTCTACAAGCGATACGAGCTTGGCTTCGCCGTCGGGATTGAGCTGTTTCACGTTGAGAGCGAGAATCGTCGGGCTGCGTTTGCGGTTCTTTACCAGCGCGAACGTTTCCTCCAGCGTTGGAATCTGAGTTCCCGCGAATGCCGGATCGAACCAAGTGCCTGCGTCCAACTGCCTGGCCTTTTCAAGTGTCATGTTGCGAATGGACTGGCTCGAGCCATCGGTTGTCCGTTGGACATTGTCGTCGTGCAAAACTATCAAGTGACCATCTTTTGTTGTTCGTACGTCCAACTCGAATCCCATTCCTAGCTCAATACATGTTGCAAATGCTGGAATCGTATTTTCCGGCGCATGTCGCAGTAAGCCGCGATGAGCAATTAGAATCGGCTCACCAGCTTGAACGACGCTGATGCAGGTAACGGCCATTGTTAGGACGGTTGCAGCAAGAGTGGTTGTAGAGTTCATTTTGCGTTCCATAGGATTTTGTTGATATCACGGAACCTAGAGATGAAGAAACGAATAATGTTCCCACCATACAACTCTGACTAACCCGACCGTCTGCCGTCTTACCGTAGAACGAAGCCACACGCCCCGGAGGAGATTCGCAGGACGATCTTTGCGCAGGCTTGACGGAGGGGAGATCGGGTGTAGGGTAAAGAGATGAGGATACTTTTGGTCGATGTGATCGCCGATTGGCTGGTGGCGGGCTTGCAAGCTGGATTTCGGCGATAGCGGAAGCGAGTCGTGAAGGAATCCCAATGAACTTGAGCCGAAGAGAACTGCTGCGTGCCGGTGGGTTGGGCCTGTTGGGTCTTTCGCTGCCTCAATTGCTGGCGGCGCAGGAAGCGGGTGGTTTCGGTAAGGCGAAAGCTTGCATCCTGCTTTTCATGTGGGGTGGGCCGGCGCAGCAGGATACTTGGGACATGAAGCCCGAGGCACCTGCGGAGTTTCGCGGTGAGTTCTCCCCGATCCGTACCAACGTCCCGGGAATTCACGTCAGCGAACATTTTCCCGAGTTGGCCAAACGTACGGACCGGCTCTGCATCGTTCGATCGATGACGCATGAGAATTTTGATCACAACGCATCCACGCACTACCTGCTCACCGGGGAGCCGCCGCCCAAGAGCACGGCCAAGCGAATACAGTGGCCGCACATTGGCGCGGTGCTGTCCAAGCTGGGGCGCGGTCGTGGTGCCCTACCGCCGTTTGTATCCATGCGTCCGGAACTGCCCGGCGACGTGCCCCGGTTCGTGGAGCAGAGCCAGGGGCAGTTCGCCGGATGGCTCGGGCCTTTGCATGATCCTCTGACGATTGATGCCGACCCCAGCAAGCCGGACTACAAGGTGGGCGACATGACCCTGCAGCCGGAGTTGTCGCTGAAGCGGCTGGAAGGGCGGAAGACGTTGCGTCGGAAACTCGATCGCACCTTCTCCGGAGCCAATAACGCCTTTGCGGCCACGGACAAAAACAGCCAACGCGCCTACGACTTGCTCACCAGCGCCGCCAACCAGCGCGGCGCATTCGACCTTTCGCAGGAATCGCCGAAGATGCGTGAGCGTTACGGGCTGAATCCGCACGGCCAGTCCGTCCTGCAGGCACGCCGGCTCGTGGAACGAGGCGTGCCGCTCGTTACGGTTTTCTGGCCCAATGACGGCATCAAGAACGTGAGCGTGTACTGGGATACGCACAGTCGCAACTTCATCGACCTCAAGCAACGCCTCATGCCGCCCGCCGACCAAGCCTTCAGCACTCTACTGGACGACCTGGGGGAACGCGGCATGCTTGACGAAACACTGGTGCTCTGGACCGGCGAATTTGGCCGTAACCCCAAGGTCGGTCGCCGCAGTAGCGACGCCGGCGCCGGTCGGGATGGTCGCGACCATTGGGGGCGGTGCTTCAGTTCCGTGCTTGCGGGTGGTGGTGTGAAGGGTGGGTTTGTTTACGGCAAAAGCGACAAGGTTGCCGGTGAGCCCGTGGAAAATCCCGTGGCACCTCGGGATCTTATCGCCACGGTGTATCATCAGCTCGGCGTGCCTGCTGAACAGATGCTAAACGACGTCAACGGGCGGCCTCAATTCGTGCGACCCGGGCGGGTCATCGGCGACTTGATTCTGTAGGCAGGCCAGGATTTTTCCAAATCGCCTGTGCTAAGCGGTAGCCGCCGGCTGCGGCTGATGCTTGGCCAGTGTCGAGTGATCCAAGAACCCTTACAGGTTTCTCCTTTTCAAGTGCTGATGAAAAAAGACCCAAGTATAAATTAATTTGAAATTTATAATGGCGGAAAGGTTACTGATTTTCTACTCTTAGTCATGAAGGCTTTTCTGCTGGTTTGCACGATCCTGCTCTTTGGAGGTTTCTTCGCTCTCATTTATACCTTGCTTCAATATTTCGACTCCGAGGAACAAGCCGCCTCTCCATTGCCCGAGGAGGTTGTCCTTTCCGGATCGAACGAGACCATGCCGGCTTCACGTTCGTCCGAAGTCTTTGAGGAAGAGAGAGCAGGCTCTTACACGACTGAACCTACAGGAAGTCGGGAAGCTCCTAGGGCACAGCCTGCGGAGAGCAAACTTTTCGACCAAACGAAACTTGAAGCGAACCATCGACCGAACGCTGTCCCTGACCCCAACGAAATTCTTCTCTTGGACGGGAAGGACGTCGAGGAATTTGAGCCGCAGCTTAATTATAAATCCAAGAACCCGGGCACAGTCCGCTGGGAGTTTGAAACTAGAGGACCGGTCCGTTCCTCACCTGCGATTGGTCTTGATGGTACCGTATACGTCGGGTCATGGGACCACAACGTCTACGCACTGAATGGCAAGAGGGGCACCAAGAGATGGGAGTTTGCAACGGGAGGATCAATTAAGTCCTCACCTGCGATTGCTTTAGATGGCACTGTTTACATCGGTTCATTAAGTCGCAAGGTGTATGCCCTTGATGGCGGGACAGGCGTCATGAAATGGGAGTTTGAGACCGAAGGACCGGTGTATTCTTCTCCGGCTATTGGGTTTGATGGAACAGTGTATATCGGATCGGGAGACAAGAAGGTGTACGCTTTGGACGGCCAAACCGGAGCCAAACGGTGGGAATTTGAGACGGGAGATGGGGTGTCGTCCTGTCCTTCAATTGGAAGCAACGGCACGATTTATATTGGTTCGGACAAGATTTATGCTCTGAATGGCAAGACGGGTAACAAATTATGGGAATGGAATGCGGGGAGCTCCGTACAGAGTTCTTCTGCCGCCATCGGAACCGATGGTGCCGTTTACATCGGGTTAAAGGATTACAACGTCTATGCTCTGGATGGTAGGACCGGAATCAAGCGCTGGAAATTTAAAACCGGCAATAACGTTGTGCGGTCTTCACCTGCCATTGGCATCGACGGCACCGTTTACATAGGATCTGTGGATAGCAAGATATACGCTCTGAACGGAAAGACAGGGAATAAAAAGTGGGAATTTCCAACGGGAGCCCTTGTGGTCTCTTCTCCAACTATTGGCATGGATGGGACGGTTTACATTGGATCGTTTGACTACAAGGTCTACGCTCTTGACGGAAGGAGCGGAGCCAAGCGATGGGAATTCGCAACGCAGGAAAAGGTCTTCTCATGCCCAACTATCGGACAGGACGGTACCCTGTATGTCGGATCAGATGACCATACAATTTATGCACTCTTCACCGATAGCAAGGGTCCCGCTCAAAGCCCGTGGCCCATGCGTGGTCAGAACTCCATGCACACTAGTCGCAAACCCGTTGCTCCATAGCCGGGTCCATTCGACTGGTT
>CAZNWO010000232.1:0-4259 GCA_964576585.1 uncultured Puniceicoccaceae bacterium
TTTCTCCCTTTTAGTCTTTTCAGGAAGGGATAGGCTCCGAAAATACTGGCTCCGGACAGGAGCAGGAAAAAGATTGCCACTGCCACGAACCCGTCTCGCAAAGTGTCTTCGTGCAAAAGAGGACCTTTGGGCAATTCCGCATAAACGCCCAACCCCCAAACGAGGAACGGGGCGAAAAGATACTGCACGACGTTTACCAAGCTAACGAGACGCCCCACGACCTCTGCCTCGCATTCCCGCTGCAAGGTGGTGCCCGCGAGTATGCCGACTAGTTGGCTGAACAGGGCAAACCCCGCGAAGCAGATCATGGCGATGGCAAGCGACTGACTGAAGCTAATCAAAATGCAATTCACCGCGACGAGAAACAAGGCGATGGTCGGCAAGGTGGGCCTCGTTCCGAATCTTTGGAGGAAGATGGGCAAGCACAATCCGCAAACCATGGCGCCGATACCGTAAGACATGTCCAGCAAGCCGAATCCCTCGGCACCTGCCTGCAGGGAATCCTTGCTGAAACCCACAAGCAGGACGTTCGACAGATGAGCGGCATAGCCGGGAGCCAAACCGAAGAGGGCGAAGAAGAAAAGGCGCTTGTTCTCCCGAGCATAGCCCAAGCCCTCCGAGAACTCGCTGAAGAAACTCCTAATCCCAACACGACCTTCAGGTTTGCGGGGGCGATCGGGAAACCATCGCCGGATCACTACAAAGCCAAAGGAACCAAGGGCAAATCCACAGGCGGCGACGGCAAAGGAGCCGATTGCCCCGATGTGCACGTACAGCATGCCCGCCACTCCCGCCCCCAACAGGTATCCACCCTGCATGAGGGCAGTATTTAGGCTATTGGCATGCAACAGTTCGGCCTTCGACAAATGCTCGCGCAGGAATGCGGGCAAAGTCGTCCAAAACAGCGCGCCCCCCAAAGTCCTGAGTACTGCGTAAACGTATAGGTGAGAGGCGCGGAAAATTCCCAACGCCATAATCGCAACGAGAAGGACATCAAGAACCACCACGTAACAAGACGAAAACAACAAGACCTTTCGGCGGTTGCAACGATCGGCCAAAACCCCGCACAAAGGAAGCAACAACAAGGGAGGCATCAAGTAACTGAGGACTAGCCAAGCAGTAGAAGCAGGCGACTTCGTCTCGTCATACAGCAGCCAGTGGCTGGCCACGAAGTGGAAACCGCCACCGATCGAGGCCGCCCCATGAAACAGTATGAAGAAGCGATACCCGGAACGCCTCAAAGGATTGTTCGGCGACAACTTCATTCCCAAAATCCAAACATTGCCGGCAAGCATCGCTTTCGCTCGTCAAGCTGCAAGCTTTCATGCAAAAAGAATTGATGCATCGATTACTGAATCACCTTGGTTTTGCCCTATTGCCGACTCTGGCAGCAACTCTCTTCGCGAAGCCCGACCATCCCAACTTCGTACTGATTTTCGCCGACGACATGGGCTACGGCGACGCAGGGTGCTTCGGATCCAAGGACATTCGCACCCCACGAATAGACCGCATGGCCAAGGAGGGCATGCGTTTCACAAGTTTTTACGCCCAACCGATCTGCGGACCGTCGCGAGCCGCCCTCATGACGGGTTGCCAACCCATGCGGGTGGCGGAACGAGGCAACGTCAAGAACGTCCACCCCGTGCTCCACGACAAGGAAATCACGATCGCCGAAGTCCTGAAGACCAAGGGCTATGCCACGGCTTGTTTCGGCAAGTGGGACCTGGCCAGACACGCGCAGTCCGGCTTTTTCATGGACTTGTTTCCCACACGCCAAGGGTTCGATTACTTTTTCGGCACGCCGACAAGCAACGACTCGGTCGTGAACCTCTACCGGAACGAGAAACTGATCGAGCCGAAGACCAACATGGCTCCCTTGACCAAGCGTTACACGGACGAGGCCATCGCCTTCATGAAGAAAAATAAAGGCAAGCCGTTCTTCGTCTATGTTCCTCATACCATGCCTCATACGCGCCTAGACGCCACGGCCCAGTTCAAGGGGAAGAGCAAGCGTGGGCTGTACGGCGACGTCATTGAGGAGATCGATTTCAACGTCGGACGAATTCTGGATGCTGTCGAGAAGATGGGGCTTTCGAAGAATACCTACGTCCTCTTCACCAGCGACAACGGCCCTTGGTTGATCAAGAACAAGAATCATCAAGATGGCAGTTTGCCTCGGGATCACGGGGGTTCGGCAGGCCCCTTGCGCAGCGGCAAGGTGTCCACCTTCGAGGGAGGAGTGCGAGTGCCGACCGTACTCTGGGGACCTGATCGCGTTCCTGCGGGAGCCACCTGCGACAAGATCGCCAGCACGTTGGACATACTGCCAACCTTTGCATCCTTGGCGAAAGCCGAAGTCCCAAAGGACCGCGTTATCGACGGGGAAGACGTCACCCACCTGTTCCACGGAAAATTCGATCAGGCCGACCCGGAGAAGGCCTTTTATTATTACTTGCGTGTTCACCTGCAGGCAGTTCGACAGGGTAAATGGAAGCTGCATTTGCCACGGCAGGAAAAACAACCCGGCACTGCGCCTTTTCTGGTCAATCGGCATATCGCGCCAATGGATCGCGTGGGCTTCGAAAAACCTTTTCTGGTCGATTTGGGCGAGGACATTGGCGAGACCACCAACGTGGCCGAACAACACCCTCAGGTGGTCAAGAAGCTACTTGCCTTGGCTCAGGACATGCGGGATGACTTGGGAGATTTTGATCAAGTGGGAAAGAACATGCGCTTCTTCGATGTAATCGGTAAGCGACCCTCCCAGCCTCCTGTTCCTCAAGTTCGAGATATTCAGAGACCCAGAAAGCCCAAGCCCGGCAGGAAGCAATAATCCAACTGTTCGACCTTTCCTTTCATGAATAACAAAACCAGAATCGTTCTCCTTTTTTCATTCGTCCTGAGCTTCTCAGCTTTCGCGGTAAAGAAACACACCAACTTCGTCTTCTTCCTCGTCGACGACATGGGCTGGGCGGACATCGGGGCAAACGGCAGCAAGTTCCACGAGACACCTCACATAGACAAGCTTGCGGCAACCGGCATGAAGTTCACCAACGGCTATGCGGCTTGTCCCGTTTGCTCTCCCACCCGAGCCAGCATAATGACCGGGCGTCATCCAGTACGGGTCGACATCACCGACTGGATTCCCGGACAGTCCAACAACAACCGAAACAAGCTTCTTCATCCGCAGGACCGCAATAATCTGGCTCATGAAGAAGTGACCATTGCCGAGGAACTGAAGGGGCATGGCTACCAAACTTTCTTCGCGGGCAAATGGCACCTAGGCTCGGAAGGACATTGGCCCGAGGACCAAGGTTTCGACTTCAATATCGGTGGTCACCACAGAGGATCGCCTCCGGGAGGCTATTACGCTCCATGGAAGAATCCTGCTCTCAAGGCCAAGAAACCGGGAGAATACCTGACCGAGCGTTTGACCGAGGAATCTTTAAAATTCATGGAAAACAGGGACAAGGCAAAGCCCTTCCTGCTCTATCTTTCCTACTACAACATCCACACTCCAATCCAGCCATACAAGAAACGCATCCAACACTATCAGGAAAAAGCAGCCAATACCTTCAAGGACAAGACCCCGACAAAACCCGAACACGAAGGCAACACTCGCTTGAGGCAAGACAACGCCGCCCTCGCATCCATGGTGGCGGCAGTGGACGACAGCGTGGGCTCCCTGCTGGACAAGCTGGACGAGTTGAAGATAACCGAAGACACCGTGGTCATATTCTTCAGCGACAACGGAGGACTCAGCACATTGAGAGGACCGGGTCCCGGTTGCAACCTCCCCCTGCGGGCAGGCAAGGGCTGGCTTTACGAAGGGGGCGTGCGAGAGCCGACCATCGTCCGAGCCCCCGGCGTAACCAAGCCCGGAAGCGCGTCCGACGTTCCGGTCGTGAGCATGGACTTCTTTCCCACCATGCTGGAATTGGCAAACCTTCCGCTTCGCCCGAAGCTGCACGCGGACGGGCGGAGCATCGTGCCCGAGCTAAAGGGCGGCGAAGGAAAGGCGCGAGCCCTCTACTGGCACTACCCGCACTACCACGGCTCCACTTGGAAACCGGGTGCCTCCATTCGCGACGGCGACTGGAAGCTGATCAACTTCTACCATTACGGAAAGGTCGAGCTTTACAACCTGAAGGACGATCCCTCCGAAAAGAAAGACTTGGCGAAAGCCAACCCGACCAAGACCAAGGAAATGGAAGAAAAGCTGCTGGCTTGGCAAAAGACAATGAAGGCCAAGATGCCCG
>CAZNWO010000233.1:0-4189 GCA_964576585.1 uncultured Puniceicoccaceae bacterium
TTGGAGAAGACAGTTCGCAATTCACCTGTTCGCTCCAGCGGGTTCCACCGTCCTTGAGGGAGACGCACAGGTGCTTTCCGCCACCCATCAGGAAGAGGGACCCGTCGTGCGCGATGGGGCTGGCTGCATGCCGCTTGGCTTCCAGGGAGACGGACCAGCGTTTCTTGGGCTCCGTTTCCTTGGTGAGGTCAAAGGCGAAAATGCCTGTCTGCTTGGAACTGACTAGGACGAGAAGGTCGTTGGAGACCACGGGGGTGGATTGTCCGCCCCCTGGAACCTTCCAGAGGAATTCGCCGTCGGCTGCCCGGGCTGCCTGAACGGAGTCATGGGTATGACAGAGGACGACGTCTCGCCACGGAATGACGGAGGCCTCCCTGCCACGGATGAATTCCTGTTCCCAGACCAACTTGCCCGTCTTGGCGTCGAGGGCCTTCAGGTGGTCGTCGCAATAGATCAGCTTGCCTTCCATCACCATGGGTGAATTGGGAACGCCGTTCTCAAATTTCATCGGATAAGACCAGAGGCTTTTGCCCGTCTTGGCGTCAAGCGTTCGCACGGTGCGGCCCACGATGGCGTGTATTCTGCCGTCCGCCACCACCGGCGTGCTGGAGGCCCGACGATCTATGGGTTTGGTCGGTTCACGCAGCTCCCAGAGTTGTTTGCCGGTCTTGGCGTCGAGGCAGAGCACGACCTCGTCCGCCACGCGGTTGTCGCGAGACACCCGGCGGAGCAACTCGGCGACGAGGGTCTCGGAAAACTTTTCCTTGGCCAGCCAAGCCTCGAGGGCGTCCTCGTCGGGGAATTCCTTGGCTTCGTGCGTGGCCAGGCGATCCAGTTCCTTGAGCGGCGGAGCCAACTTGCCTTTGCGGAAACGATCCTTGAAGAAGCCGTAGTAGCGCTTTTGTTCCTGTTCGTTCAAGTTGGTCTCGACCCATTTCAGTATCCACTCGTCCAAGTCGCTTCCACGCAGGCGCGGACTGAGCTTCATGCGGTCGGCCTCGTGCTTGGCCAATGTCTGGGGGGCCAGTTCCAGGGTGCGATGGCCGAGGGATCGGATCAGCTTGTCGTCGATGACGCGCTCGTCCTTGGGGATGCGCTTGTGCCAGACCAAGGCAAGATAGACTCGCCCATCCGCCACGACTAGACTGCCGTGGCCTCCTTCATTGTCGGAAGGAATTACTCCGCTTTCCCAAACCAGTGGAAGTTGGTTTTCCTCGGACAACTCAGCCACCAGTTCAGGGCCGGAGGTGGCCACTCCATTGCGAGTCGGTCCACGCCATTGCGGCCAGTCGGCGATCAAGGAAGTGGTTGTCCAAATAATCAGAAAAAATGTAAAAGCTCCTGTATTCATTTCAAGTTTCCTTCATGCATTGAGTTGTTTTGAGCGGATTTGGGAATGTCTGTATGTAACTCGATCGAGATTATCATCAATACGGATTATATCGATTTGTTCGAAGTGCTCAGAGATATTTTCGTGCTCAAGGTTCGACTCCTTCTGCATCTGCTCGTTCGGCGTGATTTTTAGGTGGGATCAGATCTCGTGCGGGATTTGTTCGCGATTGCCGGCGGAGTCTATGCCTTCTGCAGTAATGCTTTTTGAGTTCGGCAACTTTATGCTCCAGTCGGCGACGCCATGCTCTTGGCTGAGTATGCGGGCTGGCTGCCCGTTCACCAAGACCTCCTCGACTGTCCCGTTGTCGTGCGTAATGCCACGAACTTCGAGGTGGCTTTTGGTTCTGCCGATTCTGGTAATTATGGTGCAAGGGGGGTAATCGTCCACTGGGTCGAGCAATTTAGGGAAATCGACGTCCTTGACCTCCGCGACCAGTGATTCATCGCCGGTCAATCCCGTTTCCTTGCGGTATTTGTTCCCGTCTCCCAGCAAATCCTTGGCTCTGGAGCTGACTACCTTGGCGTGCTTTCCCCGACCATAGTGATCGTGAAGGTAGTACGGTACGCCTTTGGGAGTGGATGGACGGAGGCGTGGACCGCCTCCTAGGTTGATCAGCGGCCATCTTCCGGGGCGTTTGGGGTCTCGACCTACAACCGATACCTTCCGGAAATGCGATTCCGCCTTGCCCGTGACGTTGTTCGCGCTGATTTGAATGAGCGGCATATTGCCTCCGTAGTCGATTTTGCTGAAGGACAGGCCGTCGACGGAAATGCTCCCATGTTGAGTGCTCCTGTCGTCCAGACCACGGTTGAAGGGTTCGGCTCCCGTTGCCGCAATGCTTAGGTCTCGATAGACGTGATTCTCGAACCAAGGGCGATACACGCCGTAGGATGCATGGTCGATTTTTGTTTTCTCTACGAGCATGGTGGGAAGCTCGAGTCGTAGGGCGTAGTGGGTCTGCCATATTTTGAGTCCTCGCAAAAGATGCGGATGCCGCCTGTCGGGGCCCACTCCATCCGTGCCTGCAAGGGCAACGGAATAGAGGCCCTCGCTGTGCGATTCATTCTCCTCGAACCGCACGATCGGCAAAGTCCGCAAATCAACCTCCTTTCTGGAACCGTCCGGCATGAGAATGCGAAGGTTGCTGTTGAAGTTGCTACGCTTCTGACAATCGTACCGAAAACCGTATCTTGCGTTTTCCACGGCTACGTTGCGCGTGAAGACGTTGTGCCCGTTGGCCCACCAAAAGGCGGCGCCGTCGTTCGGGTCGAAGGGAAGTTCTTGATCCTTCATCTTCGGGCCGTTGTAGGCTTGCACCCCTAGGTTGCGGTCGAGCAGGTTGAAGACCTCTTTGCCGTTCTCGAGGTAGTAGCCGTGCCCGACGGACTGGTAGCCCACGCAGTCCCTTACGAGCATGTACTGCGTGCCGTGAATGGTTATCCAGCGGTTGTGCGAATCGACGATCGATGCGCCCACCACGGCTGAGCCCCGCATTGTTGAACCCACGAGATGGAAGTGAATCGCATACCTCCCGAGCACGCCCTCCTTGCCAAGATGGGCAAATCGGGCGTAGCTGATTCCGCCCTTGCTGTAGCGATGATACATGGTGTGCCCTCGAACGCCATCCGGATCGGCGCTCTCCACGACGACGTTTCTCGAAAGGTTGGCTACTTCACTGCGAAATTCCCCTTCGCCGAAGTGCTCGAACTTGAGAGGCTTGTTGAGCGTAATGGTTTTCCCGTCGACGGACTTTACTATTCGTTCCTCGGTGCTCACGTCTTCGTTGCGGTAGGATGCCATGTTTCTGGTTTTCTCGGAGGCGGTTACAATTATCTCGTCTCCCACGCGCCAGCCGGAGAGATCTTCGCTCGCAACGATTTTTGAGTCGCCCGGGCGGCAGTTGGCACCAAGTTTCACCCAAGGCCTGACCAAGGGAGAGCCATGCAGTTCCATGCGCGCCGAGCAACAGACCAAGGCAGGTGCATCCTCCTTGTCCATTCCTTCGATATAGTGAAGCCGGATGCGGGCTACGTGGGGCAGGGGAATTGGACTTTGAGCAGTGCCGACTTCAAGGGTGGGTATGGACTTGTCCGGCAGCAAGCTTGGCTCTCCTTTGCGGTTCACGCCATGAAAGTCGCATGCGAAGCCTCGTTCCGTGCAACGATCGCCCGCCTGTACCTTTAGCAAGCAAACGTTTAGTTCGGTGCTTCGATCGCGAGAGAAGCTAAGAGCGCCGGCGACTTGTAGTAGGCGTATAACCGGTGTGGCCTTTGCGTCGAAGCGAACGGAAGTTCCGGAACTAATCAATACACGATCCCCAGCCTTGGGCAGTCGTTTTGGCTGCCAAGTTGCAGGGTTCATCCAATCGCCGTCTCGAACTGACTTGATGGAGAATTCAATCACGTCGTCAGCGACGACTGCACGATGGCCGATAAAGGCAAGGGCGAGGATGGCAACCATGATTCTTTTCATCTTTGAAACTTGTTGTGATTTGGTTAAGTTCTTTTGGTCAAACTCCTCATTCCAGGAAAGGCTTTGCTCTGTTTCTTGCTTTAACCCTGTTTTCTCACGAATGAATGGCAATCCGCGAAGTTGATTTAAAGGGAAAATTCTTGTCGGGTTCTTTCATTGATCTGGATTTTTCATTTCCTTCCCCTTGCTCCTCTTCGAGAGTTTTCTTAGGTTGATTTTCATGCAGGACGAGAAGAAGGAGAGGCTTTCCGCGGTCGAGGTGGTGGAAACGGCCATGCGGAAGAAGCTGAAAAAGAAGGACGGCGAATCCTTTTCCGACAAGGA
>CAZNWO010000234.1:0-4180 GCA_964576585.1 uncultured Puniceicoccaceae bacterium
AGTGAAATGGAGGAGATTCTCGGGATGGCGGATCGAGCCATCGTCATGCACGAGGGACGCATCACGGGCGAGTTGAGTCGCGAGGAACTGACCGAGGAAAACGTCATGCAACTGGCTACCGGGCGAGAGCAGGCCGCCGCCTGAGGGCGAAGGAAACGGTTTAACCCGAGGAGGAAGAAAAATCGTGAACGTCAAGGTACTCGGAATCGGTCTCCTCCTGGTGGGCCTGTGGGTGGTCATGGCGATCGCGGTGCCCGAATCCTTCCTCACGGGCAACAACATCGAGAACCTGCTTCGACGTACCGCCATGTACGGCGTGCTGGGCATCGGGGTTGCCTTCGTCATCATCACCGCAGGCATCGACTTGTCCATCGGTTCAATCGTTTGTCTGAGCGGGTGCCTGCTCACCATTCTGCTTTCCGTTGAGTACGAACCCTTCGCGGGCGAACAGGTCTTCGCCATCGATCCGGAGCAACAAATCATCGTGGTCGAGGGCAAGCCCGAACACTTTCAAACTGGTGATTCCTTGCGCTATTATGGTGGCACCAAGGCCCGCAGCGCCGTTGTGACGCTCATGGGCGCCTCTGCGACGTCCATCCCCGGGGAAGACGGTTCGGGCAGCCTGTCCGGGACCATCCTGAATGTGGAAGGCCTAAAGGGGAACCGTGATCGCCAAGGCGCCGTGGCCAAGGTGTATGCGGTCAAGGAAGTGGATTCCAACGCCTCTCAAGTCCTCGTTGCGGGCAAGCATGCCGAACTGGCCGACCGCGACCAAGTCACCTTCGTTCACCCGACCGGCGGCTTGGAACGCCTTGTCGTGACGGGTGCGGAAATCCTCGGGGAGGACACCAGGATCCTGTTGGCGGGCGATACCGGGGCGGTTTCCGACGAATGGCTCGCCATGCCCTTGGCGCGTCACCAGCGCATGGCCGTGCCCCTCGCCTTGCTCACCGTATTGCTGTTCGGCCTGTTTCTCGGGTTCTTGCACGGCCTGCTCGTGACCAAGCTCAAGCTTCAACCCTTCGTGGTCACCTTGTGCGGGCTTTTGTTTTATCGCGGCATTTCACGCTGGCTCGTGGACGACCAGACCGTGGGTCTCGGCAACGAGTACGATTCTTCCCTCGGGCCGCTTGCCTCGGGCAAATTCGTACTTTGGACAGGTGTGGAAGGCGGGACCTTCGGCATCCCTTACCCATTTTTCATTCTCGTCTTGGTGGCCGTGCTCGCCGCCGTCTTTCTCAACAAGACCATCTTCGGGCGCTATATGTTGGCCCTCGGTCGTAATGAGGAGGCGGCCCGCTTCTCCGGCATCAACACCGATCGCATGACCATCATCGCCTACGTCATCTGCACCTGCATGGCGGCCTTGGGCGGCATCCTCTTCGCCGTCGATTCCAATTCCGTAGCTCCCTCCAGCTTCGGCAATTTCTTCGAGCTCTATGCCATCGCCGCCGCCGTTCTCGGTGGTTGTAGCCTGCGGGGCGGGGAAGGAGGCATACTCGGCGTCGTAATCGGCACCGCCGTCATGCAGACTCTCTACAACCTCATCGTGCTGATGAAAATCTCGGACACCCTCGAGTTCGCCATCATAGGCATGGTCATCCTTCTCGGTGTCATCGCCGACGAGGTGATCAAACGCACCGTAGCTCGAAAGAGAGCTACGCAAGGACCAACGCAACCTGCAAACACCGCACCAGAAAACGTCTCCGAGAAGGAGTTCTTGCCAGTTCTCTTGTTATGCCTGTTCTTGGGAGGCTTGGGTGGACATCGCTTCTACACGGGCCACAGAGCAACTGGTGTTGCAATGTTGCTTAGCTTTGGGGGTTGTGGAATTTGGTCGCTGATCGACCTTGTCAAGATTGCGACTGGTAGTTTTTTGGACGCCGATGGACGTCCGCTTAAACGTTGAGAAAACCATTTTTGTGGCGGGGAGATTCTTCTTTCCTCCCAAGTTTACATCCCTATTTCGTGCATCATACCGCATTAATCTATGAAACCCATAAACAAATTCCTTCTCGATAACGATCTCCGCATTGCGGACAACCCCTGCGTAAGTCCTGACTTCTGTCTCGACTGGTCCGACCTCCAAGCAGAAATCGAATCTGGCGACGGCCTCACCGTTCACGAAAAAAGTTGCGTCACCACACCTCATGGGGAGTGGACGCTCGTCGAAAACAGTCTCGGCGACCATGCCTGGCGCTTGGAACCCACGGACTCTGAGGCGACGGGCCTCGAAGACCTGCTCGAGCAGGGAGTTCAGATAACCGGCGCCATTTACTTTCCCGCCAGCTACGAAAACCTTATTCGGGTCAAGAACCTCTTCCAGGAAGCGGACCCGGACTGCTCCGTCTTCCCTACTGCCGGAGCGGACCTCGGTCGCTCCACCCTCGGCATCGGCGCCCGTTTCACCACCCTGCACTGGGACGGCGTCGACTGGGCTATGTCACGACTCGGGCTTGGACTTACCGCCAACCAGAACAGCATCCCCCGCGAACTCGTTTACGACGTCGACGAAATGCTCGCCGACCGCCTTGACTCCGTACCCTTCCCCTTCATCGGCACCGACGTTCCCGAAGGCCACCAAGGACAGAGCGTGGAAGGCATGAGCCACGGTTGCATACTCGCCAAGCTCAAGAACGGCTTTCATGCCCGCAAGATTCAGTGGTCCTTCAATGCCGATCACCAACCCATCGGCGGCAAGTTCGATGAACGCGAGGATCAACTCGTCGCGGGTTGCCTCTTCGCAAGCTACATCACTTTCGACATTTCTCCCGAACTCGCCCTCACCCAAGTCCCCGAAAGTCCTGAAGACAAGGTCGCCTACGTTGCTGAGAACGTCCCCGCCGATCTCGTCGCTGCCGCCCGCCGCCGTGTCGAGGAAGCGGGTCTCTCTCCCTCCGATGACGAGTTCAACGGCCTTCTCGCCTACGTCTGGCCCGCGATGCAGAAGATGAAGGTCCGGGACGACAAGTACCGAGCTGCCCGCGAAGTCGCCTTCACCACGGAGGCCGGGCGAGAATACCTTCGCGAACTTTCCATCGACGAACTCCCCGGCCTCACTACCCCCGAGACCACCGCCGTCATGCTCGCCCTCGCCTTCGAGATGGGTATGCCCATCCATTTCGTCGCTCCCGCCTTCGGCTTCCAGAAAAACATTCCTTATCCCGACAACGACGAACTCCGTCAGATGGTAACCCGCATCTGGAAAGTCTGCGAAAAGTTCGAGGTCTCCATCGGGTTTCACTCGGGGTCCGGAAAGTCCGCCGAGAACTACCGACTGGTTGGCGAAATCACCGGCTCCCGTCTCGAAATCAAGACCAGCGGCCGCTACACCTACGAAATGGGCCGGGCACTCCATGCTTCCGCAAACCCCGCCGACCAAGCTCTATGGAGCGACTGGTATGCCTTTACTCTCGAGCTTGCCGTCGCAGGCTGCTTTTCCGAGGATGAAACCGAACGCAGCATGGCTCGGGAATTCGTGGCCCAAACCCTGGAAGAAGCCGATGCCGTGTCCGAAGCCGAAACCATTTTCGCCTCCCCGGAAGCCTGCCAAACCGCTCTTCAAACCCTCGAACCTTCCCCCGATCACGTTTTCTGGTTCGAGTACAACTTCCTCTATGTCCTCGCCGCGGGCGGACGCTCCGAAAAAGCCGCCCTCGGCGACCATTCTCCCGCCGGCTACCGTCAACGCGCCCGTTTCTACTCCATCAGCGACGAGGGCCGCCTCCGTTTCGCCCAAAACGTCGCCAAGTACATTCTCTTCCTCGCGGAGACCACGGGTCTCGCTCCCGCCGAAACCTGCGAAGCCGCCCGCACCGAACTCGCCGCCTACCCGACGTTCGCCGACTTCCTCGCCGGCATTGCGAGCACCTGACCAGCTTACTTTCCAAGCCGCTTCAGGACGTCCGTCGCCACGATTTCCGCCAGTTTCTTGGAGCCTTCCGGAAAGTAGTGTACGTTTGCAGGTCGCATCCAGGTCTTCATGTTCTTCTTGCTCGGGGAGAAGAGGTCCAAGGTTGGGACCTCGTGCTTTTTCATGACTTGGGCGGCGGCTTTATTGAATAGAACGGAATCCCCGACATAGCGTCCCTTGGAGCCGGAGGGAATCGGCGTGGTGTTCCGCCACACCAGCTTGGCCCCGGTCTTCTTCATGCGGGCGACGAGCTTTTCCAAGTTCTTC
>CAZNWO010000235.1:0-4172 GCA_964576585.1 uncultured Puniceicoccaceae bacterium
GGGGTTCATTGCTTACGAGATTGTGCACGATGCTGCCGCAAGACAAGGTTTTTGTAACGGCGCGCCATTCTCGATTCCTTAACTTCGTCGGAGGGGAAATCAGCCTCTATTGCCCCGCATTTGACGCCTTTGGCCAGTTGGTGTAGGATTAACGGATGACAATGAATAAATCATTACTATTACTGTTTACTCTCGCAGTACTTGCGGACGGTGCAGTAATTAAACAAGAAGTCCGCCCGTCAAATATATTTACCCGACTTGGACGTGAATGGAAAGAAGAAGGGGTTCCGCAAAAGATTTCCGTCAGGCCCATGGATTGGGAGACCCTGACCATGCAACTTAAGACTATTCCAAGAACCTACGCTGAATTTAGAGCACTCTATCCAATAAGAAGCTCGGACCGGAAGTATCCCGAAGGTTTTACGTCAAAAGAACGTGTCAAGATAGACAAGTTATCGAGACAAGTGCGTTTATATGACAGAGGAATGTTGATGCAACCGACCTGCCGTCCGGGACATGCAAGAGCAAAGGCGCGCAGGGATAAAGCATTTGAGGACCTAAGGAAATTAGAACCAACCACCGACAAATACTACAAGATGAAGTATGCTCGGTACAATATTAGAGAGGACTGGCGCGGCCCTTTGAGATAACCTGCGCAGCAGCTCTCCGAATAAGGTTGGGGTAGCTTGATTCAGTCATCAGGTAGGGGCAACCGCTTCATTGCGGCGGGGCGGTCGGGGTGGTTTAGTCTTCGACAATTTTGCCGTCCTTGATACCGACGGGCAGTTCGGTGTCCTGGACATGGACAAACGTTCCGCCTGAAATCATTCATTCGTTTGCGATCAAAGGCTCGAGCGATTGGACATTCGGATAAGATTCATTAAATGCCCTTGTCCAAAGAGGCTTCCTTCTCTAGATGACGCAAGCTCCTACAGCTAATTCAATATGTCATCACCGACCATCATCTACACCAAGACCGACGAGGCTCCCGCTCTTGCGACCTACTCGCTTTTGCCGATCATTCAGGCCTATGCCAAGACTGCGGGCGTGAAGGTCGAGACCCGGGACATTTCGCTCGCAGGTCGAATAATCGCCAACTTCCCGGAGAATCTTTCCCCGGAGCAAAGGATGGGTGATGCCCTCGGCGAGCTCGGTGAGCTTGCCAAGACGCCTCAGGCGAACATCATCAAGCTGCCCAACATTTCCGCTTCGGTGCCGCAAATGAAGGCAGCCATAGCCGAGCTGCAGGCTGCCGGCTACGACATCCCCAATTACGAGGATGCCGAAGACCGATACGCCAAGATCAAGGGTTCCGCAGTGAATCCCGTCCTCCGCGAGGGTAACTCCGATCGCCGGGCTCCCAAGGCGGTCAAGAACTTCGCCAAGGCGAACCCGCATCCGATGGGAGGATGGTCCCCCGATTCGCAGACCCACGTCGCCTCTATGTCTTCCGGCGATTTTCGCTCCAACGAGCAATCGGTCACTGTGGATGCCGAGACCGAGGCTAGAATCGTCTTTACCGCCGAGGACGGAACGGAGGCCACGCTGAAGGAATCCGTTCCCCTGCAAGCTGGGGAAATCCTCGACGCGACTTTCATGAGCAAGAAAGCCCTCGTGGCTTTCCTCCGTGAACAAGTGGCCGACGCCAAGGCGCGGGGAGTTCTCTTTTCCCTTCATATGAAGGCCACCATGATGAAGGTGTCCGACCCCATAATCTTCGGGCACGGGGTGGAAGCTTTCTATCAACCGCTCTTCGAGAAACACGCGGACAAGATTGCCGATCTCGAAATTAACCCAAGGAACGGATTTGGAGATTTTCTTGCCAAGATTGAGTCCCTGCCCGAGGAGCAAAAGGCCTCCATTGAGGCGGACATAGAGGAATGCTATGCCAACGGGCCGGACGTCGCGATGGTCGATTCCGACAACGGCATAACCAACCTGCACGTGCCCTCGGACGTCATCATCGATGCCTCCATGCCGGCAATGATTCGGGCCTCGGGGCAAATGTGGAATGCCGACGGCAAGCAGCAAGACACCAAGGCCGTCATTCCCGATAGCTCCTATGCTCTGGTGTTCGCGGAGACCATTGATTTCTGCAAGCAGCACGGCGCCTTCGATCCCCGGACGATGGGCACCGTGCCCAACGTCGGGCTGATGGCCCAGAAAGCCGAAGAGTACGGTTCGCACGACAAGACCTTCGAAATCCCCGCCGACGGAATCGTACGCGTGCTTGATTCGAACGGCCGGACGTTGACCGAGCACCAAGTCGAGTCCGGCGACGTCTGGCGGGCCTGCCAAGTGAAGGACGCCCCCGTGCGCAACTGGGTCGAGCTCGCGGTGTCGCGGGCCAGGGCGACCGGAAGCCCCGCGGTGTTCTGGCTAGACGAAAACCGTGCTCATGACGCTGAACTGATCAAGAAAGTCGAACAGTACCTTGAGCCTCTCGACGTCGACGGACTCGACCTGCGGATTCTCGCTCCCGCCGAAGCGACCACTTTCACTTTGGCCCGGTCCAAGGCAGGGGAGGACACCATCTCGGTTACCGGGAACGTGTTGCGGGATTACTTGACCGACCTCTTTCCCATTCTGGAATTGGGCACCTCGGCCAAGATGCTGTCGATCGTCCCCCTTATGAACGGCGGCGGCCTCTTCGAAACCGGAGCCGGCGGTTCCGCCCCCAAGCACGTCCAGCAGATCGTCAAGGAAAACCACCTGCGTTGGGACTCTCTCGGCGAGTTTCTCGCCCTCGCGGTGTCCTTCGAGCATCTTGCATCGGCGAATGACAATCCGAAAGCCGAACTCCTCGGGCGTACACTCGACGAGGCGACCGACCTGTTTCTCCGGAACAACAAGTCGCCTTCGCGTAAGGTAAATGAACCCGACAATCGAGCCAGTCACTTCTATCTCGCCCTTTATTGGGCTCTCGCCCTGTCCGAGCAAGACGAGGATGCCGAAATCAAGGCCGCCTTTTCCGCCATTGCCTCCGAGCTAGCTGCGCAGGAGGAAATCATCGCCAAGGAACTGCTGGAGGTACAAGGCGAGCCGGCCGATCTGGGCGGCTACTATCTCCCGGACGAGGAAAAAGTAACCGCATTGATGCGCCCCAGTCCCACCTTCAACGCCATCATCGCCTCCCTCGGTTGAACGAGGCTCCTTGCGCTCGTCTGCAACCGGGACTCGCTGCGGGAGCGAAAGTCAATTGGCGGCTTTGAATTGCTCGTCGAAGAAGTTGATCACCTTCTTGACGATTACATCGTTGGCTTGCGTGACCTTGGAAAACCCGTGTCCGCCGCCTTTAACGACGTGAAGCGTTGAGGGTACCCCCGCTTTTTTCAGCGCCGCGTGGAGCAACTCGCTTTGGTTCATGGGTACGACGAAGTCCCTGTTCCCATGAACGATGAAGCACGGGGGGTCGCCTTTGCTGACGTAGGTGATAGGGTTGGCCTGCCTGCACTTCTCGGGAACTTCTTTTATGGGGGCGCCGACCAGGCGGGAGGGAGCGGAGCGTCTGTTCGAATAGTCCTGCGAGGCCTTTGCGTCGTTGAGTTTCAGGAAATCGGTAGGTCCGCACCACGGACTGGCCGCCTGAATGGCCGACGAGGCCTTTCGGGTGACCGGGTGTTTCATGAACTTCTTGGTGTCTCCGGTGGTCGCCAAGAGGGCGGTCAGGTGCCCGCCCGACGATTCGCCCGCCGCTCCGAAACGCTTGGGGTCGAGGTTGAAGCGCTTTGCGTTGAGCCGCAGAAAGCTCACGGCTGCCCGACAATCGTTTATGACGGCGGGGAATATTTCCTCCCGGCTCTTGGTGTAGGTCACGCCGGCAATGGCATAGCCTCGTGAAATCATCGGCACCAAGGCATTCGAGCGGTCCTTGTTTCCCCAGTCCCATGCGCCGCCATAAAACCAAATCACCAACGGCAACGGCTTTTCGGACTCCGGACGATAGACGTCCAGTAACATCTTGCGGTCGCCATTGGTGGCATAGACGATGTCCCGCTCGATGATCGTGCCCTTGGGAAGACGATCGAGGATTTCTTGGGGGTCATCCTTGGCTGCGGCAAAAACCGCTAGCGCGGAGCACAAGAGAATGGTCGTTAGCTTCCTCATCCTCTTACTAACGCTGGTCGTCTAGATGGGAAGTGCCCCGGTGCTGTCTCCAAACTGGTGAACGG
>CAZNWO010000236.1:0-4098 GCA_964576585.1 uncultured Puniceicoccaceae bacterium
CCGGGAGCTCCCAGTCCTGCCCAAGGCAAGCGGATCTCGCCCGTGTAGCCGGTGTCGACGTCGCTTTCGTCGTTGATGGTGGAGCTCTTCTTGTTGGCATTGGGCAACAGGCTCACTGCTCTGCGCACGGTGAAGGACTTTTCGTCCGAGACGATTCGCTCGCGCTTGAACCCGACGTGCTTGTAGTTGGGCTTTTCGATCTTTGCGAGCTCGGCGGCGGTCGGCATCTCGATCCAGATGTCGTTCAGGTGGTTGGCGGCGTTGTGGTGAATCTCCCAAAAGAATCGCTTGCTCCCGAAGGAGATGAAGAACTCGACTAGGTCGAGGTTCCTCTTCGGATCGTACTCCACGCTCTGCTGCCTTCGGTTTTCGGGTGGTCCGTCCTCCTTGCCCGTTCCCAGCGCGACTAGGCTGGAATCATTCGCCCGATAGCCGATGAACAGGTAGCGCTCGTCCCATGCATACCATGCGTTGAGCGGCGGAGGCTCAGTCTTCACGTCTTTCGTCGCATGGGGAAAAAACGCTTGGACGGGTTTCGCCTTTTTCCAGCAGGAGTCGTCCAGCTTGCCGTCGATGACTGGTGCCTCTTCCGCCTTGAAGATCGGCTGGCTCTCCGTCCCCTTTTCCGCCACGATCAAGCCCGTGGCCCAAGCAGTCGCCAAGCAGGAAATCAAAATCATCCGCATTTTATTCATCAATTTTTCTCCTTTGCTTTGTTCATCAGAAAATGCTCGAAAAAGTCATAGATCACCGCGTTTGAATTTGGGTTGGGCGAGTGCAAGGGTCGGTTGGTCATGGCTACCCCATGAGCCTGCCCGAGCAACTTGTTCACGGCAATGCTGTGGTTCAGCGGCACCCATCGGCTGGGTGGATCCTCCGAGCCGCCCGAGACGAGGAACGGGCGCGGAGCCATCAAGGCGTGCAGTTCGTGCAAGTCCCGCTTTTCCCGAAGCAGTCTCGGGTACAGCCCTTGGGCGGGGTTGGCGCCGTTGGGCACGCCGCGTTTCCGCCAAGGCTTCGGATGGTAGCCGAGGTACCAGGGTTCCCAGTAGTTTACGCTGGGCCTGACGTCGAATACGATTCCCGGATCCGACCACGCGGCGCAGGCGAATTTCTCGAACAGGCAGGAGGCGAACATGGCCCACTTCCCACCGTACGAGTGCCCCACGATGCCGATGCGGCTCGAGTCCACTTCCTTCCTGCGGGCCAGTACGTGCCAAGCGTTTGCCGCCGCGCAGCCAAGCATGGACAGGGGCTGCACGCTCGCCTTCTCGATGCTCGGGTAGTAGGTTGCGTAGGTTCGAGCCTTCGTCGTCTCGGTGCTGCCGATGGAGAGGGTCACGAACCCTCGCTTGGTCAGCTGGTAGGCGAAGTCCCTGTCCGCCTTGCCCAGCCCTATGGCCGTTTCAGGTTCGTAATAGACTGTGATCACGGCGGGCTTTTTACCTTTCCCGCTAGGCAGCAACAGGTAGCCCGTGGTGGACTCCACCGGGGTCCACTTGAACCTGATCTTCAGTTGACGAAAGTTTTCCCTCTTGCTCGACTCGACAACCTCGACCTTCGGGTTTGTTATGAGAGGCGGCCAAGCTCCCAGCATTTCCATCCAGTCGTCCTTGATCTCCTTGCGGCGCCTATCCCAGTCCTTCGCCGACGTCACCATGGAGCCATCCTTGAAACGCAGCGGAGAAACGTAGTTGCCTAGCTTCCCCTTCCATTCCTTCGGCGGGCTGAAGTAGGGTTCAATGACTTCCCAAGGACTCTCCTTTGGGTTTGCCCCGAAAACTTCGCAAAACCCACTAAGGAAAAGAACAGCTCCCAAGAATGCCTGCAAGAACCACTGCCGTTTCAAATGGTCTGCCAGTCGCTTTTTCGGGCTGAATTGCCGGTTCATTTCTTCTCGGCGACCAGATATTGCTTGAACCAATCGACCATCGCCTCAGCGGAGTTGTCGAAGTCATCTCCCTTGAAGGAATGTCCGGCGTCCTTGATCACGTGCACCTTTGCGGTTACACCTTTTCCCCGTAGCGCCTCCGCCATTTTTTGGCTGTGCGCAATAGGCACCGTGACGTCCTTGTCGCCGTGAATCATCAGCATGGGCGGATCGTCTTTGGATGCCTGCAAAACGGGTGAGCAGGCAACCGCCTTGCCCAAGTCAAACCTCAGGGCGGGAAACTTTTTATGGTATTCCGAAGTGGGCTTGGCCCATTCCCGCAGATCGGACGGTGGGCATACCGCCACGATTGCGGCCACTCGATTGCTCTGCCTAAGGATCTTGTCCTTTGCCTTCGGATTTCCTCCATCCGCAGTGGTCCCGAGGAGTAGCGACAAATGTCCCCCTGCGCTTGCTCCCGTGATGCCCAATCTGTCCGGATCAACTCCGTGTTCCCTTGCATGTATCCGGACAAAGCGCACGGCTCGGTGCAAATCCTCGATCATCTCGGGAACCTTATACTTGGGACTGCTCCCATGCCTGACGGCATAGAGGGTGAAATCGGCTTCCAGCAAGGCCTTGAAATACCAAGCGTTCGGGTCTGGAGCCCACCAACGCGAATACCAACCGCCACTTATTATGAAGAGCACGCCGGCGCCATTTGGCTCCTTTGGCTTGTAGACGTCCATGGTCATGGCCATCCCGTCCTTGTGACCGTACACCACGTCGGGAGAAATCTTTACGTCCTCGACACCATGCGCCGCTCCCGCCAGAGCCCGCAGTATGAACAAGCTGAGTAACAGTTTCGTTTTCATCGAAGCATCTTGCAATTCACTTCAGCTCCTTCTTCTTCATCGTGGCCAAGCCGATTCCCGTGCTGCCGAAGGAATTGCCGACGTAGAACATCCAGAGCTCGTCTCCCATCTCGATCACGTTTGGGTACGACTGGTGGGCCGAGTCGAAGGCTCCCGGCGTGAGCGGCAGGATCTCCTTGTCCAGCGCCCGTTCCCACGTCAGGCCGTCCTTACTTCGGGCATAGCCCAGTCGGTAGCCGTTTCGGTTCTCGCCCATTTGATAGACGCTCAGCCACATGTGGTAGGTGCCGTTCAGCTTCAGCACGCAAGGCTTGGATACCACCGCCTCGAAAGGCGCCACCTTGTCCAGCCGTGGGGACAGCGCCGGCTTCTCGTGGCGTCGCCAGGAAAGGCCGTCGCGGGAAGTTGCCAGCCCGACGTGGACGATGCCTCGCTGCTGGCCTAGCAGCATTATGTACCTTTCGCCCGCCGTGTACCACATCCGCCAAGGTTCCTTCTTTTCCGGTTCCCGCAGGATGCAGATGGAACCCGTCATGCCACCGTCGAAAGTTCCCTTGGGCCCCAGCGGCAGGTGCGGTTCGTTTGTCACCTTCCAAGTGATTCCCTCGTCCTCGCTAAGCGCCAGCGAGGTGCGGTTCGACAAGCCTGTCTTGGCCCACGAGCCCCACGACACGAAGTACATCAGCCATGGAGCCTTTTCCCGAGGAGAGACCCACGGAAAGCTCGGCCCGTTGTCTCCTATGTTTCCCTTCAGGGCAGGGGAGAGCAGGGGCTTCTCGTCGATCAGTTTCCACTTCTTGGGATTCTTCGGCGATGCCTCCGCCGCGTACACGTGGTGTCCCTTCGACCAGCTTTTCCCCACCGTCCAGAAATACATTCTCAGCTTCCCGTTCTTCAGCTTCACCACGCAGGGAGCCGACAGGATCGAGCTCGACTTCTCTCCCGCAAAGCCCGGGCTCATGATCCTTCCCTTCTTCTGCCAAGGCTGGAAAGCCTCCTCCTTGGCCAAGGCCGAGAGACAAATTCCCAAACCTGCCCAAAGGCACGCGGCAATCCTTACGCAACTTGCATTCATGTACAGGTACGGTATGCGGAACGTGGCGCCGGCGAGCAAGGAATTTCAGCTCCTTGGAGCTCTTCGCGCGGGAAGGCGCTCCCCCCATCATGGAATCACTAAACTAAGCTTGCGAAAAGGGCATTGCCCGAACAAGCTGACATTCGCCTATGTTTCATCAACGCACATTTTCCGCGACCTATGCCTAGGCGAGCTTGGCCGTTCCTCTCGCCTGCTTGGCTTCTCGCGACTTTCCTCTTGGGCTTCGCGTCCTCGTCGCCTGCTGCATCCGTACCCTT
>CAZNWO010000237.1:0-4096 GCA_964576585.1 uncultured Puniceicoccaceae bacterium
CCGGACTTGAAATCCCGCGACAATTGATCCAGCCGCAAATCGCCCTTTTCCTTTTTGGGACCGTGGCAACTGATACAGTGCTTCAGAAGGAAAGGTTCAAAAGACAATTCCTTGCCGGAAACTATTACCGCCAAAGTAGTTAGCAGAAGGAGAATGATACGCATAATCAACCCAATTATTCTAATTGAACGCCCCTCAAGAATACAACACGGTTCAACACCAAGAAGATGAAAAAATCCCTTAGGCGATCACTTCACCGATCACGTGCCCATGCACATCGGTGAGGCGACGCTCGAAGCCGTTGTGGTAGTATGAAAGTCTTTCGTGATTTAAGCCAAGTAGATGAAGAATGGTGGCATGAAAGTCATAGACGGTGGCGACGTTCTCAACCGCCTTGTAGCCAAACTCGTCCGTGGCACCATAGGTGAAGGGAGCCTTGACTCCCGCACCGGCGAGCCAGCCTGTAAAACCCTCGGGGTTGTGGTCGCGGCCACTCGCTCCCTTTTGAAAAGTGGGCATGCGACCAAACTCGGTACACCAGACGACGAGGGTTTCCTTCAGCAAACCTCGACGCTTGAGATCTTTCAAAAGGGCGGCGCAGGGTTGATCGAGAACGGGCCCGTGCTTGCTGTACTGATTTTTCAGATGCTTATGTCCGTCCCAGTTGCTCACGCCTTCGCCACCAGTTTGGTATGCCCCGTTGAAGAGTTGGACGAAACGCACACCTTTCTCGATTAACCGCCGCGCAAGGATACAATTTTTGGCAAAGGAAGCTCTCAATTTTTTCACTGGGCTGGATTCATCGTCAGCCCCGTATTCCCTGAGAATACTAGCGGGTTCACCGGACAGGTCGCTAACCTCAGGTACACTGAGTTGCATTTTGGCCGCTAGTTCATAGCTGGAAATGCGGGCGGATAATTCGCTGTCGCCGGGGAATTGCTCAAGATGGCGTTCGTTTATTCGGCGGAGGAAGCTTCTGGTGGCTAGGTCGGTTTTGACTCCGACACCTGTCGGTGGTTGCAGGTTGCGCAAGGGGTTTGTCGCATTGAAGTCCGTGCCTTGGAATGCAGCCGGGAGAAAACCAGGCCCCCAGTTGTTTACGCTGGACTGTGGCGTTCCCCTGGGATCGGGGATGGCGACGTATGCAGGTAGCTCTGAATTCTCTGAGCCGAGAGCCCAGGTAACCCAAGATCCCATACTTGGAAAGCCGTCGAAAATATAGCCGGTCGACATAAAATTCTCGCCTGGACCGTGGGTATTGGTTTTTCCCTTCAAAGAGTGGATGAAGCACATGTCGTCAGCTAGGTCGCCGAGTTGTGGAACCAGGCTGGAGATCATCTTCCCGCAATTTCCCCGAGGCGTGAATTCCCAAGGACTTTTAGTCAGGTTGCCTTGTTGCGCCTGAAAGGTGCGCAGGTTGGCGCCTCCGGGCATAGGTTGACCGTGGCGTTTAATCAGCTCTGGTTTGTAGTCGAATGTATCGAGTTGGCTGCAGGCGCCCGAACAGAATATGACAAGCACGTTCTGAGCTGCAGGGGCGTGGTGTGACTTGCGTGAGGCAAAAGGTTCCTTGGGATTAATGTTCGGGCGGAGGGGCTCTGATTCCTTGGAGAGGAGGTCGTTTTCCTGCAAGAGCGAGGTTAGAGCGATGCCACTTAAACCAGTGGCGGCTTGACCAAGAAACTTCCTTCTGTTGAGCAATGGGTTCATGATGAGTAGAGCTCGGTGCAGTCAATCAAGGGATGAAGATAAATTCGTTGGCATTAAGGAGGGCCCTGGCGAATTGTTGCCTCCCCTCAGTCTTTATGAACGCGAGGGATTCACTGAGTTCGTCAGCTTTGGGGGGTCGATTGAAACATAGTTTCCAAGCTCGAGCGACTTGGTCGGAGAGATTCTTGCTTACCTCTTTTTCCAAACGTTTGACGAGAAGATCAGCCTGCTGCATGACGAATCGACTGTTCAGCAGGTTCAGTGCCTGCAGTGGAGTAGTGGACCGGCTTCGCTTTGGCACGGATTGGCTGGCATCCGGGCAATCGAACGCCCCGAAGACCGACTCCTGCTCTTGGCGCACCTTCGTCATGTAGATCATGCGTCGCCAATCCTCGGGTCCGTATTCCTTTTTCGGGAAATAGTGGCGAACGTTTTCAGGTTGTATGCGAAAGGCCGAAAAACCAGGCCCTCCCATCCTGAGATCGAGAGCGCCACTTGCCGCGAGAATCGAGTCGCGAATAGCCTCGGCTTCAAGGCGACGGGGCGGAAAACGCCAAAGATATTGAGACGCAGCGTCGATCTGCATCGCCTTAGGGTTTGGTTTGCTGCTTTGCCTCCAGGTTTTGGAAAGCAGGATGAGCCTGTGAAGTTTCTTGAGAGACCAACCGCTTTTCATGAACTCGATGGCGAGCCAGTCGAGAAGTTGTGGGTGAGTTGGCGGAACGCCGTTGGTTCCGAAGTCGCTGGGCGTATCCACGATGCCTGTGCCGAAATGAAATTGCCAAATGCGGTTTACCATAACGCGAGCAGTCAAAGGGTTCTCCTTGCTTGCTATCCAGTTCGCCAAAGCTGTGCGCCGTTCCATCTCGGGAGCATTTTTCTCAAGGTCCAGAGATTGAAGAGCTTTAATGGCGCCAGGACCGACCTCTTCACGTTTCTGGTTGTGTTCGCCTCGATGCAGTCGGTGCGTGGGGCCAGGTTGGGTAAAAGTGCCTGCGTATACCTTGACAGGACCTTGAAGTCTCTTCTTTTCCTCGCTGGCATCGTCAAGGCGAGCCAGCCATTGCTTACCTTGTTTAGCTTCTTCGACGGGGAAAGCGGAGAAATCATATGTCGGCTTTGCCTTCTTATTGTTGTTCCTGTTGAAGGGCAAGCGATCTTGTGAGTCTGCAAGCAGTTCCCAGGCATCCTTTTTCAGGGATGATTCGATCCGATACTCTATGGCCAAGCGGTCGTTGTATTTCCCCTCCCGGTCTCGAGCCCACTCGATGCGGTCGATGGAAGCCTCTTCGGGCAATTCAATCTGTACCCACCCCTTGGAGTGATGAACAGAAATCCAACTGCGTGGGTTGCCGTATTTCCCGTCGTTTACATGCTCGAGCTTGTGCAGCGGATGCTTGAAGTCGCCGTTCGAGGTTGCCTTGGCCCCGTTTGCGGCAAGGGCAAGGTTCTTGCCTTGAGAAAAGATTTCCAGCTCGTCCATGCAGGGTTGGCCGCCATTGGTCTTCAGGATCGTGAACCGAACGAACTTCGCCCGGTGCGGCTTGAAGGTCTCGACGTTGAATTTGGCGCTTACGGCAGGCCTTTTAGCAGTTCGGGAGGAATTGGCTTCATTGGGAATGAACCTTTCCAACTTCTTGGAGAGGGTTTTTACTTCCTCTGCTAATTTGTCGATTTTCTTCTTGGTGGTAGGTGTCGGGGGCAGAGTGGAATCACTGTGTTTTACGCCTGCGAAGACAGCCTGCATCGCGTAGTAGTCCGTTTGCGTGATGGGATCGAACTTGTGATCGTGGCAGCGAGCACAGCCAGTGGTGAGCCCGAGGAAGGCGGTGCCCATGGTGTTGATCATGTCGTCCAATTCATTCATCCTCTGCATGGCTCTGAGGTCTGGGTCGCCCTTTACTTGGTCCACGGGGCCGGCGACCAGAAATCCAGTGCCGATCGGTTCCCCTAGGGCATCGCCCGCAATCTGCTCGCGAACAAATTGGTCGTAGGGTTTGTCCGCGTTCAAGGAGTCGATGACCCAATCACGATAAAGCCAGGCGTTGGGGCGTTCACGGTTCATCTCATAGCCATGGGTTTCGCCGAATCGCGCTAAGTCGAGCCAATGACTGGCCCATCTTTCTCCGTAACGGGGACTTTTCAAAACTTGGTCAACGAGTAGTTCCCAAGCATTTTCCCGCTGGTCCCTCAAGAAAGCTTCCACCTGTTCGGGGGTGGGTGGCAATCCGTGCATTACAAGATAAAGCCGGCGAATCAAAATGCGCTTGGTCCCTTCTTCGGACTGCTTCAGTCCTTTTTCCGAAAGCCGTTTCTCAATGAATTCATCAATGCTTTTTATAGAGGAGTCATGCTTTGGTGAGACAAGCGACCAGTGCGTCTCCGC
>CAZNWO010000238.1:0-4077 GCA_964576585.1 uncultured Puniceicoccaceae bacterium
GCACTCCTCCACCCCACGGGCACTCTACAAAATGTTTCCGAAGTCGATCGAGGTGCAGATGTACCACAAGAACGCGGGCGACTTCTGGTGCATCGTGGAAGACATTACCGTGCCCAACATGGTGAAGCGTCGCGGCCCCGAGAAGAATTGGGGCATCACCGAGGGCAAGGCACGACGCATCCTCAACCTGACCGACGGCTCCGAAAAGGAGCCCGGCGAATGGAACCGCATGGTGATCGAGTGCCTCGACGACCAAGTCAAGGTGTGGGTCAACGGCGACTTCGTGAACCACGGCACCAAGTGCACCGCCAGGAAAGGCAAGATCGCCATTCAGGCGGAAGGCTCCGTGGTGGAGTTCCGCAAACTCGACCTCACCCCGATCAACATGCTTTCGGAATAAGTGAATAACCTTCCCATGAAAAACGCGTCCAAATCCTGCTCTAAACGACTCCTTCTGCTCGGAGTCTGTTTTATGGTTCATGGGTGCGGCCCATCGGAAGAAAAGAAGGCGCAGAAGGAATTACCTGCGGCCGATAGCGGCCAAGAAGTAAAACAGGAAAATAACGCAACCGGGGCACCTCCAAACAAAACGGAGGAAGCCCCGGAAGTTGAGGAAGTCGCCCTGAGTAACCTCAAGACTAATCCGCCCAGTGACTTTAAGTGGGAGGTAAACGGAAACCTCGTCACCATCGTCAAGTGCAAGGTAAAAGGAATCGTAGTCATACCTGAATCGATCGTAGGATTTCCCGTCGGCAGGATCGGAGGATTGACCTCCGACGCCAACACGCTTGCGGGTCAACTCCGAGATGCCAATGCCATTCCTGACGGCGTAACGAAACTCGTGATCCCGGACACCGTTAAAAGCATAGGAGACGGTGCGTTTCATGGATGCAAGAGCCTGCAGTCAATAACTTTACCCGACGAAGTCTCCAGCATTGGAAAATATGCCTTCCATGGTTGCGTAAACCTTAGGCAAATCACGTTCGGAAAGAATTTGAGCATCATTGGAGATGGGGCTTTCTACGGTTGCGCTAGACTGGGCAACCCGACTTTCCCCGATCGTTTGACCCAGATCGGTTCCAAGGCTTTTCAATATTGCAGCAATCTGACGGAGATAACCATTCCCGCGACCGTAAACTCCATCGCAAGCACGGCCTTCGACGAATGTCCGAAAATAACGACAATTTCGGTAGACGAAAAGAACCCAACGTTCACGAGCAACCAAGGCGCCCTCATCAACAAGTTGAGGAAAATGCTCGTAAGGCTTCCGCAAGGAAGAGGTGGACATTATGAGGTCCCTGCAGGTCTCACCCACGTATCGGGCTCGGCTTTCTACAATTGCACAACACTGGAATCGGTCTCCCTGCCCGATGGAATCATCAGCATTGGGAGCCATGCGTTTCGCAAATGCTCGCGACTCTCGAGAATCTCCTTGCCGGAAACCTTGACGGGCATCGGGTCCTTTGCATTCCAATCCTGCGAAAAGCTCCGGAGCATTAGCATTCCCGAAGGAGTCCGAAGCGTCGGATCCTTCACCTTTTACGGATGCAGCAGCCTAGCAGGAGTGGAAGTAGGAGAAAAGACAACCTCGATTGGAGCAGGTGCCTTTCAGGGTTGCAGCAAGCTTCAAGGAATGAAACTGCCCGAGGAACTCACCTCGATAGGCGAAAACGCATTCCAAGGCTGCGAGAGCTTATCCAACCTGAAGTTTCCCGAGAAACTTTCCTCGATCGGCAGAGGAGCCTTCATAGGATGCTCGTCCCTGACACAACTGGAACTTCCCGACGGACTAACCGCAATAGCGGATCGAGCTTTCGAAGGTTGCTCGGCCGTGACTGAAGCCAAGCTTGGAGTAGCCGTAACGACCATAGGACACTTCGCCTTCAGCGGATGCCGAAGTCTCGGCGAGGTCACAATACCCGACAAGGTAACGATCTTGGGTCACGGAGCTTTCTCCTCCTGCGAAAGCCTTGCCGCAATAACGATTCCCGCCGGCATCAATCAGCCAATTTCCAGCGCCTCAGAACCTCTTGACGAAACTGGTCTTTCACCATTCTTCGGGTGCAGCGGCCTTAGGACCGTAACCTTCAAGGCAGCCAGCGTCGGGACAAAACATACCGGATGGATGAACCTCCCCGCACTAAAGACCACGGGAATTACAGAGGTCATTTTGACGGAAGGCGTCGTCTCCGTCAGTGACGATGCATTCAGCGGATGCGAAAGCCTAAAGAAAGCAAGTTTCCCGGATACCATGACCTCCATTGGAGTTGGCGCCTTTCAAGGTTGCACATCGCTCTCCAACGTCCAGTTCCCCAACAGCCTGCAAAGCATTGGTAACAATTCCTTTCATGGTTGTAGGGCGATCAACGAGCTTGAGTTCCCCGCAAAGCTATCCTCAATCGGTTCGGGAGCCTTTCGCAATTGCCCGGGCCTAAGTGAGCTCACCATACCGGATGCAGTGACGACCATTTCGGACAATGCCTTCAGGGATTGCTCGGGCTTAGTCGAAGTAAGGTTGGGGAAAAGCGTCACAAGTATTGGAGCTTATTCATTCAGTGGATGCCGAAAACTCAAGTTGCTTTCGATTCCCGAAACGGTGACCACGCTTGGTGCCGGTGCCTTTGCTTCCTGCGAAAGCCTTGAGGAAGTGACCTTGCCGTCAGGCCTGTCACACGCCATCTCGGTTTCACCCACTGACGACAAGGGAGCTACCCTTTCCCAGTTTCATGGCTGCAGCTCCATCAATAAGGTCACGATCAGGATACCTAACGTGAGCAAGGGCTTCACGGAATGGATCGACAACGACGAACTGAAGACCAATGACATTTCGACGATAGTCCTCGCCGAGGGAGTAAACGACGTTGGCGATCTTTCCTTTGATGGAATAGGTTCCTTGAAGGAGGTAACCCTGCCGGAAAGCACCACAAGAATCGGTAATCATGCATTCAACAATTGCACGGGGCTCGAAAAGATCGAGATTCCAAAGGGAATCAAGAGCATCTCGGGCAACGCCTTCGAGGGTTGCATCAACTTGTCCGAATTCAGCATTTCGGACCTGAATACGGTTTATGCCGGCAGGGACGGAATGCTCTTTGACAAGGTGATGGAAAACCTGATCAGCTGTCCCGAGGGGAAAACGGGAACCTGCACCCTTCCGGAGGGAATTAAAGGCATAGGCAATAACGCTTTCAGCCGGTGCAGGAAGCTGAACGAAATCATATTGCAGGAAGGCCTGACGAGGATAGGATCGAGGGCGTTCTCCTCATGCTCGGGCATACCGGAAATCGAATTGCCGAGCAGTTTGACCAACGTCGGCAGTTACGCATTCACCGGATGCAAGGCCCTGAAATCGATAAGGATACCGAATGGAGTTACCGCAATAGGGTCGTTCGCATTTTCAGGTTGCGAGGCGATTGAAAGCGTCACCATCGGAGAAAAGGTTGCTGCCATTGGAAGTTCCGCTTTCAGCAATTGCAAGAAACTTTCTTTCGTGAAGGTTCTGGGGAAACCAATCTCGTCCTCGATCGACGTCTTCAGGAACTCTCCTGCAACCGTTTATTACCCTCCGTCAACCCAAGGATGGCCACTCGTATGGAACGAGAGATTCGTGAAGCCGATTCATGAACGAAAGAAATAATCCTTCGGGATTTGTGGGCTTAATGCGGGAGGTCGCGATCGCATCATGCTTGCTTTCGGAAAACACTGTCATCAACCTCATTGAACTCTATGCCCCTCAAACAACGCGATCCTACTAAAGCTCCAAACTACTTATGAAAAACTCCATTCTACTTCTATCCAGCCTCCTCTTGGCTTTAATCACGGACGTCGCAAAAGCCGATCGCCTCGTATTGGTGGGGGCTTCCTACGGAAAGAACATACTCGCCATCACCAACGCCGACGGCAAGGTGCTGTGGTCTCATAAGACCGCTGGTCCGCAACGAGGCCACACGGGCCACCACGACGTCCACATGCTGCCCAACGGAAACATTTTGTTTCACGACACTTGGACCACCATCAAGGAAATCACATTGGACAAGAAAGTGGTCTGGGAATACGACTGCGCCAACAGCAACGGCA
>CAZNWO010000239.1:0-1295 GCA_964576585.1 uncultured Puniceicoccaceae bacterium
TCAACTGGGGACTGTGGGACCTGTGCTACCGTCACCCCCAGTCCAAGGTGCAAGGGCGTCGCGACAAGGAGCGTGGAACGCTTACCATGTCACTGGCCCAATACGAAAAGAACTTGGACCAGTTA
Organism: uncultured Puniceicoccaceae bacterium; assembly: GCA_964576585.1. Lineage (GTDB taxonomy): Bacteria > Verrucomicrobiota > Verrucomicrobiia > Opitutales > Seribacteraceae. The sequence goes on from CAZNWO010000239.1 coordinate 126, forward strand.
ACGGCCCGCTTGAAAAAGACCAAGGCCAAGCTGATCTGGGCCCACACCACCACGGTGCCGAAAGGGGAGGCGGGGCGCAAGGTGGGCGACGACGATAAGTACAACGAGGCCGCCGTTCGCGTGATGAAGAAGCACGGCATACAGATCAACGATCTCAACGCCTTGACCGATTCCTTTCCCGCCGAGCTATTCGTTAGGCCCGGCGACGTACATTTCAAGACCGAAGGATCAAAGAAGATCGGTTTGGCCGTGGCCGAGAAAATAACTGAAGTGCTTGGCCGGTAAAGAAGGTTTTCAGCATCTTTTTGTATTCAAGAGAAATCTTAGTCTAAACAAGCAAGCGACACCCAGAGGAGTTATTTGAAGAATCGAGCCGAGTTTTTCATCTCTGGAATGTTTCGGTATATGCTTTTTCTTGGGTTCTATTTTGGTGTTTTCACTTGTGTTGAATTGAGAAGCTTGTAGTGAAGCGTTCTTTGAAGTGAAATATTTTTCTAAGATTAAGAAGCTGTTTTCCGTAATTACTGTCTTTGGATTTCTTGCGGGATGTTTACCGAAGCCTATTCCGCAAATTTCTGATGCAAGTAAGAAGTCTAGCCTTCGAGTAGTTGATACCCATATTCACCTTTACGATACTGCGCGTTCCGATGGTGTGGACTGGCCACCAGTATCGGACAAGGTTTTGTACCGACCCGTTCTAACCGAGCATTTCGATGCAGTGGCGGATCGGAATGGCATCGCGTCAACGGTCATTGTGGAAGCCAGCAGTCGAGTCGAGGACAACCAGTGGGTGCTTGATCTGGTCAAGCACGACCCGGACCGTTACTTAGCCTTGGTTGGCAACTTGCCGATAGGCACGGATGAGTTCGCGGGATTGCTCGATCGGTTCTCCAAGGATTCCCGTTTTGTGGGTATCCGGATGAGGGACCGTCCGGGCGGAGATGCATTCTTTACCGATGCGGTTTGGCGGGACTTGGGTTTGCTTGCGAAAAAAGGGCTGACTCTCGATGTTTTGATTCACAATTTCACTGTCGATGAAGTCACTCAAGTCGCCAAGCGCATCCCCGAGCTCAAGATCATGATCAACCACCTGGGTGGCTTGGTCATCACCAATGATCCTCTTACCCCGGAATGGAAGAATTCGATCGAGCGGGCCGCAGCCCAACCTAA
>CAZNWO010000239.1:1395-4077 GCA_964576585.1 uncultured Puniceicoccaceae bacterium
GAGAATGCGGTCAAGTTCTACGGGCTCGATTGAGTTCGGCTTGCCTTCACATCGGTGCGATTCGCCTTGAACCGACGTCCGTGGTAAGCAGGACGTGCGCGTCGAAGCTTTCGGCCAGCAATTTGTTCTTCAAATTGGCGTGATTGGGGTTGTCCCAGAGGTTTTCGTGTTCCCAAGGGTCGTTTTCCAGATCAAACAACTCGCCAACTCCTTTGCCGTGGTAGACGCAAAGCTTGTGCCGGCGTGTACGGTGCATGGTGGCAAAAGTGCCGCTTCCTCCGGTGAAGTGCGGATCGAGGGCATCAAAGTATTCGCAGCGGACGAAATCGCGGTGGCTTGTGCCGTCCGACCGCCCCGTCAAGATCGGGTGCAGGCTGATGCCTTGCAGATAATCCGGAGTCTCCACGCCCGTTAGTTCAAGCAGGGTGGCGGACAAGTCCAGCATTTCTACGAGTGCGTTGCTTTGTTTGTTCTGTGCGAACTGCTGGGGGCAGGAAATGATTAATGGTACTCGCACCAAGCCTTCGTAGAAGCGACACCCCTTGTACATCAAGCCGTGGTCTCCCAAAGATTCACCGTGGTCGCTGGTGAAGATGATCACCGTGTGGTCGCGCTGACCTGTTTCGTCCAAGGCGGCCAATATTCGCCCGAATTGGTCGTCGATCTGGGCAATCATCGCATAATAACGGGCTTGAGCGCCTTTTGCGTCATGTTCCTCCGGGGTACGGATTTCATCTTGGAAGTCGCAGGCCGCTAACTTTGCTTGGGATTCCAAGTCGCTTTCCTTGAAATGTGGACCGGGCATCTCGGTTGGGTCGAATTGCTCGGCGTAGGAGCGAGGCGGGATGAAAGGTGGATGGGGGTCGTAGACGTTTACGTTCAGTAACCAAGGTTGGTCATGTTCTTGTCGGATGAACTCGATGGAGCGTTCCGACCCCCAAGTGGTCTGGTGCATCTCGGTAGGTACGCGGTCTTCACTTTGGCGGAGAGCGTCGAGGTCGCCTCCTTGTTCTCTAACCCAGTCCGCGTAGTCATGACCTTCCTTCCAGTCGTCGCGCGGGGCATGGCTAAACTTCCAGTAGCTGAAACCATCGTCGAGGCGGGGTTCCGTTCTCTTGCCCGAACTTTGCAAATGAAACTTGCCAACTAGACCGCAGGTATAGCCGGCATTCGCAATCAACTTGGTGATTACCGGTGGCCAATCGGGAAAAGTATCGTTCCCGTTGCGGGTGTTGTGCACGCGACTCGGGTACAGACCGCTCATAAAACTTGACCGGCTCGGCGTACAGATAGGGCTCTGACAGTAGGTGTGCGTGAAGGACACTCCCTCTTTTACCAAACTGTCCACTACCGGAGTGCGGACATATGGGTTTCCCAAGGCTCCAATGGTGTCGAACCGTTGTTGGTCCGTACAGTACCATAAAATGTTCGGGCGATCACTCATGAGCTTCGCAAGATATAGTTATGGGTCTTGTCGGGTCACTTCTTTTTTCGCAGTAACAACACGCCGGCCACTAGCAACAGGCATAGCGAAATCGGTCTCGTTACCAATGGCGCATAACTGCCTCCACTGGCCATCAAGCCGGCGCATAGGTTCTCTTCGGCCACCGGGGCGAGGACAAATCCGATCACAAATGCCGCCAAGGGAAGTTTTGCCTTCTCCATTCTCCATCCCACTAAGCCGAAGACCAACATCACCACGACGTCGAACCAGAGACCGTTCAGGGCATAGGCTCCCCAGAGGCATGAAGCTGCGACAATCGGCAAAAGAATTTTTTTGGGGATCGTGGAAAGACGGGCGATCCAGCGGGCGCCGCATAGCATGATGAAATACATCATGAGGTTGGCCACCAAGACCGTGCCAACGATGGCATGAACCGCCTCCGGGTTTTGACGAAAGAGCAAAGGGCCGGGGATCAAACCGTGGAAAATCAACGCTCCCAGCAAGACGGCTCCGATCACGCTCCCCGGTATGCCCAACGCAATCAAGGGGATCAGGGCGCCGCCTACCGTCGCATTGTTGGCGGATTCGGATGCTACGATCCCTTCCTCGCTTCCTTTCCCGAATTCCTCGGGACTTGGGGATGCCCGTTTCGCCGAGACGTAGGCAGCCAGCGAACCAATGTTTGCACCTACTCCTGGCAAAACGCCGACCAAGGTGCCAATTCCTGAGGAACGCAGCAAGTTGACCAGTTGTTTTTTCCAAGTCCGCAGGGATACGAATGGTGAGTCGTCACCGGAAACCGTTTCCACTTCTTCCCCTTTGTTTATCAGATCTTCCAAGATTTTCCCGATTGCGAACATGCCTATGAGCACTGGTATCAAGCGAAAGCCCTCGTTCATTTCGGTTTGGCCGAAAGTCCAGCGGAGTTCGCCGGTGGCCGGATGCATGCCCGGCATGGCGGCGAGTACGCCCAGTCCACCGGCAAGCAACCCGCGGGCTCGTGTGGTTTCCCCGACTCCTGCCAACAATGCCAGTGCTAGCGCCACCAGCGAAAAGAGTTCGAAGGGTCCTAGCTTGGTGGACCAATCGGCCATGGGTTCCGACAATTGCCAGAGGGCAAGCCACGAGACCAGTCCTCCGACAAGCGAGGCTCCGACGCCCAGTCCCAAGGCGCGTCCAGGGCGTCCGCCGCTTGCCATGGGGTAGCCGTCCAAGGTGGTCATGACGGCAGCCGGCGT
>CAZNWO010000240.1:0-4034 GCA_964576585.1 uncultured Puniceicoccaceae bacterium
GTGGTGTTCCCGGTGCCGAGCTGGCCGTAGGTGTTTTGGCCCATGGCGTGGAGGCTGCCGTTGTCCTTGATGAAAAGACTGTGGTTGCCGATGTTGCCGAAGGCTACGGCGGGAAGGAAGAGGGCGAGTCCAAAGGCCAGGGCCTGAATGCGGGGAAACCGCTTCCGGCGAAGGCAAGCCTTTATTCTGTCCCTAGGTCTCATTCCAGTGTTCCTGATGGCGAATGCGGTTGGTGGAAACGAATCATTCCTTCACGAGGAAGAAGGAGGAAAAGCCCTTCGAGAGGTCGCTGTGGTCGACGACGATGACCGACGCCTGCTCGAGATAGATTTTCTCACTTCCGTCGTTCTTGGCCTGCAGGACGAGCTTCAGGTCGGGCTCGGGAGGAATGGGATGATAAAGGTCGACTTGCCCGAAGCTGCCGTTGTGGTCCCAGACCATGACGGGAGCGTCATTGCCCAATTGGTAGCCGACCTTGACGAAGTCGTCCTGGTCGAGGGCGCCATCCTCGGACAAGCGGAAGGTGAGGTATAGGTCATCCTTGCCCTGCAGGTTGAGGGCTCTGCTCTGCCAATGGGCTTGCTGGTTGACGTTGTCGATCATGAGCTTGCCGTCGGTGACCTTGACGTTCCAGTCGGCGGTGGAACCGGAGTTACCGGCTTGGGTAATGGACCAGTTGCCGTCGGCGGGCATCTGGTTTTGCACGGAATAGGGGAAATCCCTCCATTTGCCCTTGCCGTCGTCGTTGGAGAAATCCTCCAGCCACTCGGTGGCCTTGGGCAAGCCGCCCAAGGAAAAGGCGTGAGTCTCGAAACCATACTCGTTGACCTCGGTCCCCTGCGGATTGTAAGAGGGCCACTTGGTGACGCTGTCGGGCGTGGGTCCTTCCAATACGCGATGAACCTCGGCAGGAGTCGCCAAGCGCGTTCCGAGCTTTGCCGCCAGCCAGCTTTCACCGTCCTGAGTCAATTCTCCGGCATCGGCGATAAGCTTGCCGTCAAGGGCTCCGCCCTTCGCATAGAGCAGCTTCTTGCGATGCCTGACGTGCATGGGATAGTGGTATTTCTCCATCAGGTAGCCCTCCAGCTCAAGGAGCTCCTCGCCCTGCAGAACACGATCAAAGGCAATGACTTCCGCAACCATGCCCTTGCCGAAATCGTTGTTTGCGAAGGCATAGCCCCCGAGGGCAACCTTTCCGATGGGCGTGGTGGAGGGAGCGGAACCAATCAGGTTGCCGGACTCGTAAAGAGTGGCGGTAGTTCCGTCGCAGACCGCGACGTGCATGAGCATTTGTCCGGAAATCGACCGGACGTGGTCGCTCGACAGAACGATCCAACCACCGGCTAAAAATCGATTTTCCATTCCGCTGATGTATCCCATGGCCCAGTTCTTGTTCTTGGACGAAATGAGACGACCGCTGGAACCTACCTCGCCCTTCGAGATCACGGCAATGGTATGGGGAGCCTGAAGGTCCAGAGTATTGACCCACATTGCCCCGGAACCGTTAAAGTTCAAAGCGGGTTCACCTGCAATTCCCTGCAGGGAGAACGTAGCCCCCGAGCCACTCATGTTGTGGTCGTTGCCGGAGGAATCGGTCCAAGTGGTGACGGCGGAACCATCCGCCTGCTGGATGGAATCCCCCTTGAGCCAAAGCTTGAGGCCGTTGGCGTTCCCAAGTTGCTGGGGAGTGTGCGCAAGCAGACCGGCGTCCCTTTCCGCCTCGTCACGCAGCAGGGCCCAAAGCAGGGACTGGCGAAGCTGAGAGGCGGAAATGCCGCCCGAAAACTTCGAAACCTTCAGCTGGGGATCGTTACCGCCCGCAGGCAAGGTGATCCAATGGGTGCTGAGGGGCAACCCAACGGAATCGCTGGCCAGAATCCTGATGGAGAGGTTGCGCTTGGTATCGCCGACGTCCTGGCCTGCGTTCCAAGACAAGGTCTTCGTGTTGGCGGAAGGCGCAACTCCCGACCCTTGGTTGGATGAGGTGCCATCCACCAGGGTCTTGACCTCGATGAAGTCATCCCAATAGTCCAGTTCGTCCAAAAACTTGGTGGTGGCCACGGCTCGAACCTCCAACTGCTGAGTGTCGGCATCGGTAAGTCGGTACTGGACGTCGATCACGTCCGAGTTGACACGCTGCTGAACGGACAAAACCTCAACGGACGGCGGATTCCCAAGGGAAATACCGGCGGTCACGACGTTGTGGTAATCCCCGCTCGGCCAACCGAGAGGGGGAAAGGCGCCAATATAGCCGGGAGCATGATCCGAGTCATGGAGATGCTTGCCGATCCTGGAGCCTATCGCGACGTTGGCGCAGGGGGAATCAGCCTGCAGGCGAAAGTCTCCCGCGCTTGCATTGACGAACTTTGGGTCGGCGACGAAGTTCCCCGGTCCATCCTGAGGTGCCTCCAAGCAGGATTGGGAGATTTGGAAGGTGCCTTGCGTAAGGATCTTGCCGCCTTGGGCCCTGATTATGCAGCCAACCGCATTCGAACTGCGGATGGCGTAATACCCGGCATTGTAAAAGGTGCAGTTTATGAAATCGTTGTAGAAACCGCCGTAGTTCATGTCCTTGATCAGGCAATTCCTGAACACCGTCTTGTCCCCGCTTTGGTACGAAGAAAGGATTTCGCAGCGAAGGGCTATTCCGCGGGAAACGGCGTGCGACTTGAAGCGAAGGAGACGAAAGCCAATCACCCTCTGGCTTGAATTGCCATGATGCCCCCTAAGGTCGTTGTCCATGACGAAACCCTTTCTGGAGGCGACGTCCTCGCCGTCCACAATGGTGGCGGCGGGTCCGTCGCGGGCGACGACCTGAAGCGCCTTTCCGTTAAAAGCCAAGTTAACGTTGCCGGTTCCCTTGTAGGTGCCGGGACCGACAACGAGGACGTCGCCGGAGTCGCAGGCGTCCAATCCCGCCTGAATGGTCTTTTTCGCCTTGTCGAAAGAGTTTCCGGGATTGGAATTGGAACCATTGGTGTCCGAGACGTAGAAAACGTCGGCCTCCAAGTGGAGCGGGACGCAAAACCATGCAGTGGCAAAGAGTCCCAAGAGAAAACGCTGAGAAAATCGCGTCAGTTTTGTTTTCATGGCGTCAATTGTTGGAAGAAAAAGCAGAAAGGCGAATCATGCCCAAAGGTACAAGTGGTGTGAATGAGAATGAAAGGCAGATGAAATTTCGAAGAATATAAGAAAAAGTTTTAGTTGGCAAACGATTATTCGCGATCACGAGTTATATTATAGGGCAGTCACTTTAATAGTTATCCGGAAAACGCAAAATAATACGTTTTTTTCTTAAAAATAATCATTTTTAAACTTAAGTTGCTTGCTAGCAATGGTTTGAGAATTTAAAAAATCTGCCTTCCATGGAGAAATCCTTGAGGAAAGTTTAAAAGTCGTTTGGTGACTGAAATGAATTCCCTTTCCGAGAAATTTTAGGTTTTTCGCTAAAGAGGTGCCAAACTAGTCCGATTATACCGTTTGTCGGCAAGGAGGCGGACGCAGAACGCAAGGAGGCGTACAAGGAAACCAATTACCCTATCCGCTTGGGTAACTGGACATGCACAAAATACTCGCTACGCTATGATTGCACACGTAAACCACGACCTTTCCGCTCTGGCATTTGAAACCAACAAAGCCAGAAACGACCTCGATCACTCCGTGTCCAAACTGTCCTCGGGAAAGAAGATCGTAAGAGCAGGAGACGACACCGGAGGATATCAGCAAGCGGCCAAGCTCGGTTCAAAGAACCGACGAGACGTGGCAACCATGCAAAACCTGCAAAGCTTGGTCTCTTATTCCAACACTCAGGACGGCGCCCTGCAAACAGTGGGGAAAATCCTGGAGAGAATGAATACCTTGGCCATGAGGGCTCTGGACGTCACCTCCACAGACGCGGATCGGGAAAACTACAACAAGGAGTTCATCGAACTGGCAGCCCAACTGGACGAGATAAAAAGGGAAAAGTTCAACGGACTGGACCTGTTCGGGGCGGGAGGCTTCAGTGACGAAAAGCAAGAGTTCATCGATTCCTT
>CAZNWO010000241.1:0-4027 GCA_964576585.1 uncultured Puniceicoccaceae bacterium
CCGGGTTGCTCGGCACCTTCCCGGTAGGAGCAGTTATTCTACGGTTACTGACTTGGCGAGGTTTCTAGGTTGGTCGATCGGGCATCCCTTCAAGCGCGCTACGTGATAGGCAAAGAGTTGCAAGGCGACCGTACTCGGGATTACGGCCGTGTGTAGGGGAGCGATCGGCACCTGAATGGAGTCATCCACCGCCGATAGGGCATCTGTGTCTCCTTCGGTTGTTAGGCCCAGAACCCTTGCCTGTCGGGCTTGACACTCCGCCACGTTTCCAAGGGTTTTGTCCTTGCCCGCTCCCTCGTTGAGCAGGGCGACTACCGGCGTCCCGTCTTCCAGCAGCGCGATGGGGCCATGCTTGAGTTCCGCGGCATGGTAAGCCTCTGCGTGAACATAAGAAATCTCTTTGAGTTTTAAGGCTCCCTCGAGTGCGACGGGGTAGAGGTAGCCCCTACCGATGAAGAAAGCATTTTCGCAGTCCGCATACCGTTCGGCGATTTTGGCGATCTCGTCGTTCTTCTCGATCACCCGTTCCACCAAGGATGGGATTTCTTCAACTTCCTTAACGAAGGCGATTCCCCGTTCACGCGACATTCGACGGCTTCTGGCGAATTTTAGCGCAATCATCAGAAGGACCGAGACTTGAGAGGTGAACGCCTTGGTCGAAGCCACGCTTATTTCGGGGCCGGCGTGGAGGTAGACTCCGCGACCAGCTTCCCGGGCAATCGTGGATCCCACTACGTTTACCAAGCCGGCTACCAAGGCGCCCTTTTCCGCCGCTTCCCTGACTGCCGCCAAGGTGTCAGCCGTTTCGCCGCTTTGGCTGAGGGCGAGAACCAGGTCACGGCTCCCGACAATCGGGTTTCGATATCGGAATTCCGCAGCTTGCTCGACTTCCGAAAGCACGCCTGCGAAATCCTCGATTGCATACTCTCCAACCATGCCGGCGTTCATGGAGGTGCCGCACCCAACGATGAGGAGGCGGTGCAGGTCCGCCAAGTCGCGCGGGGTGAGATTCAATCCGGAGAGTACTGCGTTTCCTCGGTCCGTATCCATTCGGCCTCGAATCGTGTTACGAACCGACTCCGGTTGTTCGAAGATTTCCTTGAGCATGTAGTGCTCGTATCCACCTTTTTCAGCGGCGCTGTCCGACCAGTCGATTTCAGCTGTAGGACGCGAAACCGGCATGGCGTCGAGCGAGCGGATATCCACATTTCCGTCCTTGATTTTGGCTATGTCGTTATCGTCTAGATAAACGGCTTGCCTAGTGTGGGTGATGATTGCGGAGGCATCTGAAGCAACCACGGTTTCGGTGCCGTTCAAACCGATTACGATGGGAGAACCACGGCGGGCCACCACCAATACACCCGGTTCCGACTTTGCCAGACAGGCGACCCCGAAGGTGCCCTCGACTTCCTTCAATGCGTTGGCCAATGCGTCCGCCAAGTCGCCTTTATAATAGTAATCGACCAAGTGCACCAGTACCTCGGTGTCGGTTTTTGATGCGAACTCGTACCCTTCGCCCTTGAGTCTTTCCCTTAGGTTTCGGTGGTTTTCGATAATCCCGTTGTGTACGAGAACGACACCGTTTTTCTCACTGCCGTGGGGGTGCGCGTTTACTGTGGTGGGTGGACCGTGGGTCGCCCAGCGCGTGTGCGCTATGCCGCAGGTCGAACCGGAAAGAAGCTCTTCCTCCTCGGCTATTAGGTCGGAGAGGACGGCGACTTTTCCTTCGCTCTTGCGAACCTTGATTTCGCCGTCGACCTCGACCGCGATGCCTGCCGAGTCATAGCCTCGGTACTCCAAGCGTCGCAATCCGTTGAGTAGTATGGGGACAGCTGACCTGTCTCCGGTGTAGGCTACTATCCCGCACATAATTGTTTGTTATTGAATGTCTTTTTGGACGATTTCTCCCGGCAACGTACTCGTTCCCGCAGCCATTTTCCGTCCGGGGTAGAAACTGGTGTGTATTCCCGTATGGACGGCGTCGCCGATGATCACCCCGAGTTTTCTGCGACTGGTCGTCACCGCTTTCCCTTCCACCATCGAGCGATGGTCCCCCCCATCATGTCTTAGGTTTGCGGTAATGGTTCCCGCCCCGAAGTTTACTCCTTCGCCCAAGATACTGTCGCCCAAGTAACTCAGGTGTCCCACCGAGGTGTTCGACCCGATGATCGAGTTCTTGATTTCGACTGCCTGACCAATGTGGCATCCGTCTCCAATCGTGGTCGAGCCACGCAAGTAGCAATTGGGGCCGATTTTGCAGTTTCGGCCTATCGCCACGCGACCTTCGACATAAACCCCGGGCAAGATTTCCGTACCTTCGCCAACGAGTGACTTACCATCTTTGCCATACTGGGATCGGGGGTCTTGCTCCATTTCCTTCTCCAAGGAGAAAAGGATTTCCTCGTTCACCGTCAAAAGATCCCAAGAATGGATAACCTCGAGGGTTTGGCCCAATTCCTCTTCCCATTCGTCAAGGCTGCGACCAACTAAGGTAACGGCCCCTTTATCGAGGGGCCACATCTTGGGATCGTTCATCCTCAAGCGACTCCCAAGGTTCGTTGCGCCGCCGAAACGATTCGCTCGCTCTGTTTTTTGGCCAAGTCCGCATTCTTTGCCTCCACCAATACCCTCAGTTTTCTCTCGGTGCCGGAGTACCTGACCAAGATGCGCCCGTCCTCACCCAAGGTTTCCTCCGCTTCGTTCATGGTGGCAATCAATTCGGGAACTTCCTCCAAGGGTTGCTTTTCCTTGACGGTAAGGTTTGCGGTTTCCTGAGGGTATTCATCCATGCAGTCGGCCAACTCGCTTAGGGTTTGTCCAGCCTCCTTCATTACCGACAAAACCATTAGGGTGCTCATGATTCCGTCTCCCGTGGTGGAGAAGTCCGAGAAAATAATGTGGCCCGAGTTTTCCCCGCCCAAGGAGTAGCCACCTTTCCTCATCCGATCCAGGACAAGGCGGTCTCCAACCCCAGTGGTTTCGAGGGCGATTCCGTCGGAGGCAAGCGCATCGCGGAGGCCCAGGTTGCTCATGACGGTCGCCACCATGGTGCTTTGCCGGAGTTTGCCTGTTGCGTGAAGGGCCTTGGCGCAAAAACAGAGAACGCGGTCTCCACTGATTGTTCGACCATTCTCATCCACGAGAATGAGACGGTCTGCATCGCCGTCCAAGCAAATGCCCAAGTCCGCTTTTTCCGACAAAACAAGTTCGGCCGCCTTTTCCGGATGAAGAGCTCCGCAATTCTTGTTGATGTTTCGACCGTTGGGAGAAGTGCCAAGCGAAATCACCGTGGCTCCCAATTCTTCAAGGATTAACGGTCCCACGAAATAGCCGGCCCCGTTGGCGCAGTCCACGACGACTTTCAGGCCTTTCAGGCTACCGGAACCGACTGCGTTTTTTGTGTACTCGATGTAACGTCCCACCGCATCATCGATTCGAAAGGCTTTTCCGATTCCGTTGCCGGCGACCTCGGGTTCCTTGTGCAAGATAATCTCCTCAATTTGTTGTTCCAGTTCGTCTCCCAACTTGTATCCGTCCGGGCCGAAAATCTTGATTCCATTGTCTTCGTACGGATTGTGAGACGCGGTCAGCATGATGCCGGCGTCGCACGCCATGGATTTCGTAAGATTCGCCACCGCGGGAGTGGGAATTGGTCCGGTTAGCAAAACCCTTGCCCCTTCGCTGACCAAGCCGCTCGTTAGGGCGGTTTCTAGCATGTAACCGCTAATTCTCGTGTCTTTCCCGATCACGACCTTGTGTCGACCCTTTTCATGGGCGTTCAAGCACCTTGCAATCGCCCGCCCGAGACGCAGGGCGACCTCGGGGGTGATTGGGTATTCATTCGCTATTCCACGAATTCCATCTGTTCCAAACAGCGGTATTGGCATGATGCTCCAATAGCACAAAAGGATCAAAATTCAAACCAAATCCTTTTCCCTGTCCTCACTTCGCCCCTTCGGGCATCGCCCTCAGAATCTAAACAAGGTGCCTAGCTTCAAGGCTGTTCCGTATCCTTGGGGAGAGAATC
>CAZNWO010000242.1:0-3894 GCA_964576585.1 uncultured Puniceicoccaceae bacterium
CCGAACACGGATTCCACATTGCTGTGTAGAAAGACACCCTCGCACATGATGAAGGCTCCCGACGGGTCTGCGCAAAAAGCGGATATGGCGTGATGGGTATCGTGGTCGTCGAAGCCCGAAAGCATAACTTCCTTCTCGTCGTATCGGTCGTCGCCGTTGGTGTCACGTAAACGGACTAAACTGCCGCTTTGGGAAACATAGACTCCGTCGTGCGAAATCTCAAATCCGATCGGAATATGGAGGTCGTCCGCGAAATTGATTTGCTTGTCCGCTTTACCATCGTCGTCGGTATCCTCGAGAATGATCAGTTTGTCCTCGGGAAGAGGATCGCCTATACGGTAATGGGGATAACTGGCCATGGTCGAGACCCACAGCCTCCCCTTGTTGTCGAAGGCCATTTGAACCGGGTTGGCCAAGTCGGGGAAACGGGATTCATCAGCGAATAGCTCGATTTTGTATCCATCGGCCACCGTGATTTGATCCTTGGCTTTTTTGCCGGGCGTATACGCAAGAAGGCCATTCTTCCCGTTCTTATTATTTGGCAGGTAGTTGGTCTGGACCTCAGGCAACTTGGAAGTCTTGGCGTCTTCCTTTGCCAAGTCGAACTTCGTTCCGTTCAGGAGCGCCCAGATGGAGCGATCACGAATCTCCGTATACTCACGGGTCTTTTTGAGCTCGAAAGGGTAGTTCTTGGGGCCAAACGGATTGTACCTTCGTCCGTAGACATGGACCCCGTTGGGCACCTTGTAGTCGTTCAGCCAAAAGTAATTCTTCTCCATGACTGCCTTGTGAAGGGCGGGTCGCAGCTTGTCTACGGGGTTTCCTGGCCCGAAAAGGGCATCCGCCAATAGTTTAGCCAGCTTGCGGTATCCCAAGTCGTTGAGCAGACCTCCGTCCACAGTATGGTCTTGGCCATCGGCATACCATTTAGTGGATGGGCTATATGCATCGACGAAGAGCACCTTGTTCTTCTTGGCCACTTCGCGCATACCCTCGACGTAAAGAATGAGGTTTGCGTTTTGCAGGGAGCCATTGGTCACACCCCTCATCGGTTGGATGGCGGTAGGCGAGATCAAGGCGATCCTCGACGCAGTTTCCCCATTGTATTTTTGGGCGGCGGTGTGCTTGAGAAAGGCATCGAGCTCTTTCTTGAATCTCCCAAGCCCCCTAGGGCCGTCGAAGGAGGAATTGAACCCGAAGAAGGCGAGCGCCACGTCGGTCTTCAACCGAGTGAGCCATTGGTCGGGAGACTCGAAGTGCCCCCTCGGGCCGGTATCGGCCTGCAGTTTCGGGCTGATCAGTTCCTTGGCTCCTGGGAAAGCGTACTGGCCGTGCTGTTCTCGGCCGGGATGGGGGCGAAACCCCGGAGTGTTTCCTTCGTCGCACAAGTTGCGTATGGTCAGATCCTTGTTCGGAAAGCGAAGGTACATCTCCGTCTCGAAATGTCCGTAGTGAATCATTCTCGAGCCCATGCCTGCTCCAATCAGGGAAATGCGATCTCCCTTATGGAGAGACAATTTCTCCGCATAGCCAGTCAGATGACACATCCCCAAGAGGGTCAATGGAAAGGCGTGAAAGAGAAGACGATGGGCGAAAAGTAGCTTGTTCATATCGAGGAAGAGAAAGGAAGAACCAAAAACTTAGGGATTCGCGAAGTGCAAATCAACCTGTAAGCGGAAGAACCGTTTCAGGCAAGAATGGGCTTCACCACATGGCCGTGGACATCGGTCAGGCGGAAGTGCCGTCCTTGGTATTTGTAGGTAAGCCGTTCGTGGTCGATGCCCAGAAGATGAAGAATCGTAGCATGAAAATCGTGCACGTGAACACCGTTTTCCACCACGTTGTAACTGTATTCGTCGGTCCGTCCATGGGAAGCTCCCGGCTTGCTTCCACCTCCCGCCATCCAGATAGAAAAGCAACGCGGGTGATGGTCCCGTCCGAAGTTCTTTGCGTTGAACTTGCCTTGGCAATAATTGGTGCGCCCGAATTCGCCGCCCCAGATCACCAAGGTGTCCTCAAGCATGCCCCTCGCCTTCAAGTCCTTGACGAGGGCGGACGAGGCCCTATCGGTTTCCTGGCATTGGCGAGTGATGCCCCCAGGAAGGCCGCCATGCTGATCCCATCCGGGATGATAGAGTTGGATGAAGCGGACGTCTTTTTCCGCCAAGCGGCGGGCGAGCAGGCAATTGGAGGCGAAGGTTCCCGGCTTGCGAGCATCCTCACCGTAGAGCTTGAAGGTGGAATCGGGCTCTTTGGAAAGATCGGTTACTTCCGGAATGGAGGCCTGCATACGGAATCCCATCTCGTACTGAGCGATACGGGTCTCGAGCCGTGGGTCTCCCGTGCGCTCAAGCTGTATTTCATGCAAGTCCTTTAGGCGGTCGAGCATCTTGCGGCGGCCTTTGGAGGTGACCCCCTGCGGGCTGTTTAGGTAAAGAATTGCGTCCTTGTCGGCGCGGAACCTTGTACCCGCGTGCTTTCCCGGAAGGAAACCGCTGCCCCAGAGACGAGAGACGAGAGGTTGCCCTCCTTTCCCCTTGGTCACCAAGGTGACGAAGTCGGGCAGGTTTCGGTTCATCGTTCCTAACCCGTGAGAAAGCCAGGCTCCCATACTGGGGCGTCCGGGAAACTGCGATCCCGTCTGCATAAAGGTGACGCCCGGGCCATGGTTAATGGCCTCTGTGTACATCGACTTCACAATGCAAAGATCGTCGGCAATTTTAGCGGTCTCAGGAAGCCGATCGCTCATCCAATGACCGCTCGTGCCGTGCTGCGTGAATTTAAAGAGGGATCCTACCAGGGGAAGGCTGGCCTGATTGCCCGACATCCCGGTCAGCCTTTGTCCTTTTCGCACCGAATCGGGAAGTTCCTTACCGGTTTCCTCGATCAACCGAGGTTTGTGGTCGAACAAGTCGATTTGCGAAGGGGCGCCCGACTGGAACAGAAAAATGACCCGCTTGGCCTTGGCTTCGTGGTGGAGCCCAGTACCCGCCTCGGCATGAAGCATGTTGGCCAGAGCAATGCCTCCGAGTCCTCCGCCGAATCGTTGTAGAAAGCTTCGCCGATCCAGGCCAAAGCTAGATTCACTTCCGGTACAGACAGGTCGGTTGTTCATGGCAATGCGTTTTCCCGGTTAACGTTTTGAAATGGCTTCATCGAAATTCATCAAGGTGGAAACCAAAGCGGTTACCGCAGCCAAGCGCGTGGGATCCTCCGCCTTCGCCTTGTATTCTCCGACGCGGAGAAACTCCTTGGCTTGGTTAGCGTCAACAAACTCTTCTTTTTGCTCCTCCAGCAATTGTGATAGAACAAGTTGTTCCTTTTCGCTTGGGTAACGGCTAGTAAGAAGGCGAAAGGCATGCCCAACAAGAGCGTCCTCTTCCTTGCCGTACTTTTCGATCAGCCTTTGGGCTGTAGCCCGAGCTGCTTCCACGAATTGCGGTCCGTTGAGCAGTACGAGTGTCTGGGAAGGAGAGTCCGTTCGTTCGCGCTTTACCATGCAAACAGCGCGTTTGGAGGAGTCGAGCGTCATCATGACGGGAGTGGGAGCGGTACGCTTCCAGAAGGTGTATACACTACGCCGATAGACGTTGGGGGCACGGTCAGGGTTAATCGGCTTGAAGGAGAGCTTGAGATCATAGGGCTTAACTCCAGGTCCGCCTAATTTGTGATGCAGCAGGCCACTCACCGCGAGGGCGGAATCCCGTATCATTTCGGACGGCAGTCGGTAGGCCGGACTTCTGGCCAGAAGCAGGTTTCCTGGATCCTTTTCCCTCGCAAATTCGTTGAGTTCACTTTGCTGACGATAGGTGGAGGAGAGCACCATTTGGCTGAGCAAGTGGCGCAGATCCCAGCCCGACTCGATGAAATCCCTCGACAGCCAGTCCAGCAACT
>CAZNWO010000243.1:0-3870 GCA_964576585.1 uncultured Puniceicoccaceae bacterium
TCGACAAGAAGTTGACCCCCAAGTCACGGGTGGCCGCGATCTATACCTTGAAGCAATTGCTCGGGACGAAGTCGCATAAGGATCTCTTGAAGCTGGTCGACGACCCTGCCGTGGCCGAGCATGCTCTGCGCGCCTTGGGCGATCGCAAGACACAAGTGAATGGTATTCCCCAAGCACCCTTTACCAAAGCGCTAAAGAGCAAGGATCCCCGTGTGCAGGTAGCTGCGGCGATCGCTCTGGGACGTCTCGGCGACAAGTCGGCGGCTTCTGCTTTGCTATCCGTTTCCAACCCGCCGACAGTGGATCCATTGCCGGCATTGGAGGTAGCCCCCAAGCAGGATCACGGTCCTCAAGACGTCCACCAAAGCTCATTGATAGACGGCAACAAGGTGCATGCTTTCGATATCGATGTTTCGGGCTGGAAGGAGCTTTACCTGACGATTGGGCATGGTGGTAACGGCGACGGTAATGACCATGGTGGTTGGTTCGAGCCCACCTTGGGGAAAAAGGATGGTACCGTCGTGAAATTGACCGAACTCAAGTGGTCCAAGGCTACCCAAGGTTGGGGTAAGACTGGCGTCGGCATCAGTCCAACCGGAGCCAAGCTAAGGCGTTCCGACAAGAAACCGATGGCTTTTGGCATAGGTTCTCATTCGGTCAGTGTGATAACCTACAAGAAGTTGCCTGCCGATGTTACGCGCTTCAAGTGCATGGCCGGTTTGGCGGACACTCATCGTGGCGGAAGAGTCCGTTTTTACGTCAGCAACAAGCCGATCAAGAAATTTGCCGGAGGTGGCAAAAAGCAAATTGTAGAGGGTCCGCATGCAACTCCCAATGCGGCAACCATTCTTCCTCATGTGGCGCGTCAGGCTTTGGTTGCCTTGGATGCAAGTTCAGCCTGCGTCGATGCCATAGGCACTCCCAACCAAAGCGGAGCCTTGATGGCCATGCGCTACATGCATACCCCGGATGCCGCGGATGCCTTGATCGGACGGTTCAAGGTGACCAAGGATTCGGATACCAAGCAGCGCATCGCCAGGAGTCTCGTCCGCTTGGTGAATAAAGAAAAACCTTACAAAGGAGACACTTGGTGGGGTACCCGGCCGGATACACGAGGTCCTTTTTATTACCCGACGGCTTGGGAAAAGACCGAGGTGATTTCAGCTGCCTTGCTCGAGGCTGCCCAAAAGGGCGACGCCGCTCTCCGCCACGTTATTTCGGAATTGGCCCAGAAGGATCGTGTCGTGATCCCCGGCTTGCCCAAGTTGGACGATCCCGTGGTCGCTGCGGTCGAGGAGGCCACCGTAGATCTCGAAAAGATTATGAAGAAGAAGGGACAAGTAGGCAAGATGAGTGTGGAGGATATCACCATTGCCCTTGGCAAGATAAAGGGGAACCCCAAGAAAGGTCCCGCATTGTTCACTGCTCAAGGCTGTTATGCCTGTCATGCCCTCAAGAAGAACGAGGTCCAGAAAGGTCCTTATCTTGGTCAAATCGGGGGCATCATGAATGCCGAAAAAATCGCTCTCAGCATTATCCGTCCGAACGCTGAGATTTCCCAAGGCTTCAAGACCGTGCAGATCACGACCAAGAAAGGAGCCGCCCATGTCGGGTTCATCACCAAACGCCTCAGCGATCAGATAGAAATTCGCAACATAGCAGGTCAGGTCACGTTGTTGAATCCAGCAGATGTATCCTCTGAAACTTTGCTTCCGATTTCCATGATGCCTGAGGGGCTCGCCAACGGCATGTCGATCGAGGACTTCGCCTCGCTTGTACATTTTCTCGCTGCCCAGAAACAATAAAAGCTGGGCGAAGGAATTTCTTTTGGTTTTTTCAGGACGCGAAGGTGTGAGGGAATACCAAACCGCCTCCTCTAGGCTTTCTGCCCTCTATTCTTCACTACCTGCACGCTGGCGGGTTTTTGTTTTCTCTGCGGTCTCTTTGGTGGTGATTGCGACGGGACTCTGTATGCTTGTCGCCATTAAGGCATCCACTCTTTCCTTAGAATTATACAGTTTATGGTGCTCTATCTTGCTTGGACCATTCGCAGCGATCTCGATCCTCCCTAAGGAACCAAATGGGCTGATCATTGGTTTAGTCAACCTATTCGCGTTGTTCGCACACCCGATTTGGCCTAACCGTATTACTATGCTGCTTACCTTTTTTGCCTCTGTTTCTTGGCTATTCTCGGGAATGGCGATCACGTTCATTGAAGTCTAGCCTCTATGATAACACTGAAATCTAATTTATGAAAAAATCACTAACTATCTTAATTGCGGTATCCTGTACCCCGGCTTTTGCTCAAAAGGAAATCGATGCGGTGGCGGAGGGCAAGTTGGCTTTTGAAACCTACGGCTGCATCGTTTGCCACGCCGTCGAGAAAAAGGATGCCACGGTACGTACCGGACCGAATCTTTTCGGACTTTTCCTGAACCAGCCACGGGAACGTGAAGTAGCCCATCCTGAAACTGGGGAGAAGCGCAAGGTCAAGGCCGACAAAAGCTATTACACAACCTCCGTCCGCACTTCCTGGGATGCCCTCGCAATTGCCGAAAGAGGACCCACCAAGGGGCAACCTTTTCCCAAAATCATGCCAATGTATTCACGTGAAGTGATTCCCGATCCGGCTATTGAGTACATCTGGCATTACCTTCGGACCCTCGCCGATGAAGGCCAATCCGGACCCGCTCATGTAAAGGTGAAGGAAGCCAAGAAGAGCGTGCCGCGCACCTTGGTTGCCATTCCCAATGAAGTTCTCGTGACTAAGCGGACACGTGTCTTTCGGGCCCCACTGCGTGGGTCGAGCGCCCGGGCCCTCCATGTCGGCCAACCCAACGGGTACAACTATACCTTTGATACCCGGGTGCTCGCTGTGCGCAATATCTGGAGTGGCGGGTTCCTTAATCTTTCCGAGGAACGCAAGGGAAGAGCGCGTCCTGGTTCCAAGCGTGGTCAGGGTCACAAGGTGTTGCTTCAAGGCGGGGGTATTCTGCAGCCCTTGTTGCCTTCCGGTGAGCCTGTCGATTTTGAATTCAAGGAACCTGACGTCTTGGATCACAAGGCGATCGAGCGTTGGCTATGGGAGGATCGGGATTTTCCTGAATTACTGGCTTCCACCGATGCAGAGTTCAAGGGCCATCGCCTCGACATGAAAACCGGTCATCCCGTGTTTTCCTTTCGGGTTGGCCGCAACACGATCCGGCAAAGCGTCAAGTTGACCGACGACGGGCAAATCGTGGTTACCCTGACGGGTGGCTTGAAGGATGCCCAGAAGTTCAAGGTATCCATGGACGGGCTGAATGATGCCAAGGTGCAAGGTGGCGTCCTGAAGGATGGAGTCTGGACGGTGGGGCCAACCAAGGACGCCGTTGTTTTCTCCGCTCGCTTTTCAGGTGGTCTTGTGGCCCGCCCGAGTGCTGGAGCCAAAGAGGAATGGAGTGAACAGCCATTGGTCGTCAATACCGATCCGCTTGGACGCAAGCCAATGGAGGTGCCCGCTGGATACCGATCGGAGAACTGGGAACCGCCCAAGGATCTCTACGGGCGCAAGCAATTGTTCGAGGCGACCGGGATTGCCGTGGCCAAGGATGGAACCATTGTGTTGGCCACCCGTACCGCGGGTATCTGGCGCATCCGAAAGGGCAAGTGGTCGCTCTTCGCGGAGGGAACCTACGAATGCCTGGGCGTCTGGATCGAGGACGACAAGGGCGACAGCTTCGTCGTTATGCAGAAACCGGAACTGACGCGCGTCACCGATACCAATGGAGACGGTCGAGCTGATCTGTTCGAAACAGTCTGCGACGACTACGGGTTCCATGGCAATTACCACGAGTTTGCCCATGGTCCGGTTCGTGATCGCAAGGGAAA
>CAZNWO010000244.1:0-1077 GCA_964576585.1 uncultured Puniceicoccaceae bacterium
TTTTTCACGAGCATTTTGGCTGGCTTTACCTTGCCTTGGACGGTACCGGAGATGGGTTCTGGTTTTGGCAAAACAGCTTGGGTTGGGTCTGGACTTCCCGCGAACTGTATCCTTTCCTCTATTCCCAAGCTGAAGGATGGCACTATTTTCTCGGCGTGAATGAGGAAACTGCCTTTCTTTTCAAATACTCCACCGGCAGTTGGCTGGATTTTGCAAAAGACAAGGAACTTTGATCTTTTCTGGGAAAATCTCGTCCTCAACATTGTGGTTGGCAAGAGAGTAAAACCATGATGTAATCCTATTTTTCATTCCCGTCATGAAACTTTGTTTCCTGCGCGCAAGCCTTTCCTTTCTTTCACTCGGTCTCTTTACGGGCTTGTTCCTCCTTTCTCCTCCGCAGACCTCGGGTCAGGCGGTCCAACTTCCCGCATCCGCTCCTTCCCGACCTGGTTTTTCAGGTTTTCATTCCAACTTGGGACTGCAGGAAATCGTGGAAGTGGGAGTTCCGCTGCGTGAGGTGGCGCCAGCCCCTGTAACTCCGCCAGTCGGTCTGACGCCAAGACAACCTGCCGCAGGTTTTTCACAACCTTCCGTACCCACAGTTACTGGGCAGTCCCCCTCAGGCGAGCGCCTCCTGAAGGCGTCGGTTTCCTCGGGCATTCGTCTTTACCATACCAGCAACGTCCTGCGAACCAAGAGCAATGAAAACGGCTCTGGAGTTTACGAGTTCAATGCCGGGGCGGGATTAGGTACGCGACCTTTGCGCCTTGGCGAATACGTCACCCTGATTCCTCGCATCGACTACATGGCGCAATGGGCCAAGTATGGCGAAAAGAGTGTTCAGGATTTGCTCGAGTATCAATTTAGCATGATCAAGGGTTCGATGGCTCTCGGTTTGCCTGACGACTGGAGCCTTGGCTTCGGACTCGAATACGACCATTTGAGCAGCTTGTCCTCCGGCGACAGAATGTTCGATGCAGTCGCTCCCGCCTTGTCTATCCAAAAGATCGTTCCATTCAGCGAGAAATCCTTCCTCATGATTGATTCCATGATCAAGTATGCCAATACGGATAGGGT
>CAZNWO010000244.1:1177-3803 GCA_964576585.1 uncultured Puniceicoccaceae bacterium
AACGGTTCACAAGTGGAATACTCCTTCTGGTCCCATTGCTTTTGTTTTTTCAGGCTGTTTCGGCTAAAAATCTTTTTCTCGTTTCCGCCATAATCGGTGACGGAGCCCAAGTGAGGGGGGCGGAGGGATCGAGAAATTTGGAACTCGCAACCTATCTACCCATGGGGGAGCGTATAACGATTCGACCTAGGAGCGGATTGGAGTCCTTGGCCTCTAGCCGCACCTTGCGTTTTGGGTCTGGTACTTCCTTTACATCGGAACCGGAGCACTTGGTAATGCACGATGGTTCGTTGCTTTACCGTACTCGAAAGACCGGGAATTTTCTTAGGGTTGTCGGTCCTGAGGTTGATGTTTCTCTTGATGGAATGGGGACAATTCTTCTGGAGGTGGAGCCAAATGGGGGATTCAAGCTAGTTGGTCTGCTTGGCCGTTTGCGGGTTACGGACAAGATTGGCGAGCGAGCGACGCAAGTTTTGCCCGGGGAGTTGTTGTTCGTTAAGCCAGGAGGTAGAGGCTTTGGCGACAAGGTCTTCGTGAACTTGGAGAAACTAGTTGAGAGTTCTTTTCTTGTTGGTGGGTTCGAAAATCTTTCTTCCTTCGAGCGCTCGCTTACTTCCGTGACAAAAGCCCAAGGGGAGTCCATCGCTAAACGTTATCGCGCCGAGGTGGGAAGCGCTCGAGGAGTCGATACCTTCGAGGTAATTCCAATCGAATCTTCCGCGGAGGAAGCCGCCAAACTTGATTCATCTGCTTCCGAAACTTCATCTGCAGCTCCCGAGTCTCCCGTTCCAAGCCGTGCCGGTCCTCTCGAGGAATTTCTGGGTCGTCCCGCCAAACGGATTCCCGAACCTGCTCAACCGACTCAGGTCGATCCCGTTCCCGTGCTGGCGAATCCAGTAGTTCCTGTGCCTAAGCCTGCTCCCACCCCTGTATTGGTTTCCCCATCTTCTCCTGCAGGTGATCCCTTGGAAGAATTGCTCCGCAAGCCAAGGAAGCAACCTTTGGGGCTTTTCGATGCTTCCAGCTCCCGCAAAAACGTGAATTCGGCAAATGTTCCTCGGTCACAGGTTGGAGATTCCCAGCAGGGGCAGGACCGAATCGTCTTTGAAGATGACCAAGGACGAAGCCAAACCGAGTTGATCTTTCGCTCAGGAGATGAAAAAGCCCAACCTAATAAGGCTGTTCCGGACAAGCCTGTGGAGAAAAGGCGTCTTCCCGGACGTTTGTTCGAGCTACCATGAGCTTGAATCGACTGCTTTTTCCTTGGCATCGACGAATTCCATTCTATGACTCAATGGTAACTCCCTAAGCTCATGAATCTAAATACCTCCATTCCCTGTTTCCTCGCCTCATCTGGCGGGCATGACTATCTTTATGGGCTTTTCTTTCTAATTGTCGCCCTAGTCATAGGTTCAGCCACCCGTCATTTCCTGCAGAGAGTACCGTTGCCCTTTACGGTTTTGCTCTTGCTGATCGGGCTTGCCATGGGAGCTCTTAATCGGGCTTACGGCCCGCACGGTGGTGGAGGACATGGGCACGAAGGCGGTCACGGGCATGCTGAAGGCTTATGGGCCAAGATCGTGGACACTCTCAGCGGAGCTATCACTTGGGGCGGCAACATGGACGGTCACGTGATGTTGTATGTCTTTCTCCCGATCCTGATTTTCGAGGCAGGTTTCGCTCTGGACGTTCACACTTTCAAGAAATCCTTCCTCAATGCTTTCTACCTTGCAGGACCAGGTATCGTGACGGCCACCCTGATGACGGGATTGAGCTTTTGGGGCATGATTCAGGTATTTGGGGGAGAAGGCGCCGTGCTGTCGGATTGGAATGTGGAGATGGGTGCGTTCATATGGCTGGCATCGATGCTGTTTGGGGCGGTGGTCAGCGCGACCGACCCCGTTGCGGTCGTGGCCCTGCTCAAGGAATTGGGCGCAAGCAAGAAGCTTGGTACTTTGATCGAAGGCGAGTCGCTCCTCAACGACGGGACGGCCATCGTGGCTTTCATGCTTCTAAGCGCCGCGGTTTTCGGAACCGGCGTGTTCACCGTGGGTGGTGCCATAATCGGTTTCGGCCAGATCGGGGCGGGGGGCGGCTTGGTCGGCGTCCTCATCGGCGTGGTGGCCATTTTGTGGGTCCGCAAGGTCTTCAACGATCCCATGATTGAGATCACCGTGGTCTTGGTGACCTCCTATGCAGTCTTCTTCATTTGCGAGTATTTCTTCCATGTCTCGGGAGTTCTTGGACTAGTTGCCTTGGGTATTCTGATGGCTGGAGTCGGGTCCAAGCGCATCAGCCCCGAGGTCGAGCACTTCATGCATGAGTTCTGGGAGTTGGCCGCCTTTATCGCCAATGTGATCATTTTCATTGTGGTCGGTGTCATCATTGCCCAGAAAGCCCAGCCTGTTGCGATGGACTTTGCGATTCTTGGCTTGGTTTACCTCGCCATTCATGTTGTGCGGGCAATCAACATGGGAATCTTTTATCCTCTCATGCGAAAAGCAGGTTACGGCTTGCCCGGGAAGGATGCCTTGGTCGTTTGGTGGGGAGCTCTTCGAGGAGCAATCGGTCTAGCCTTGGCTCTAGTTGTCTATTCCGAGAACCTTCGGTACGAATTCGAGGTGGA
>CAZNWO010000245.1:0-3695 GCA_964576585.1 uncultured Puniceicoccaceae bacterium
AAGATTTTAGCGAAACGCAATTCATCAGCATCGAGTGCAGTCATCGAAACTTGCATGCCGATCCAACCAAGGTAGAGCGACGCTAAGGTAGTTTTGGTTGTTGCTTTAGCGATCGTTTGCAGAATCGACGCTGCAAACAGCAAGGCAATCCGTTTATTCATTTCAGGTCATAGATGCAAGTTATGTCGCTCCTAGAAATCAATAGGCTTCATTGCATTAATAGTTCAGTCACTGTAGATTACATAGGTTATTCCGCCAACTCGATTAACGCCACAAACACTGAACTGGGTGGCTCGCGGCCAGGCTTGGCGGGGTAGCCTTCGTGACTTGAATACCAGGAGACCAGTGCTCGGCGTTCATCGAGCTGAACGAAACCAGGGTAGGAGCAGTCGCCACCGCTGGGAAGCGTCAAGGCAGGGAACAGTCGTTCGTCGGCCAACCAGTAGAGACCACACTCGCGCTTACCATAGAGCGTGTTTCGCCCGCCGACGAGGTAGTGTTCGTTCCATTTCTTGAGGAGCGGCCCCCCCAGCGGACGAGCAAGATTCAACAATTCGAACTTCGTGAACGGTGGCTGCGAACGGACGATCTGCGCCGGACCGCCACCGTTCCGTGCGATGCCTAAGAGCGATCCGTCTTCCTCGATAAGATAAGCCGTTTCGTTTCCGTACTCCGACTGGACGAGGACATGGTACTTCCATGTCCAACCATCATCACTGACGAGCAACGCCTGTTCGGTAAGGTGTGCCCGTTGACGACGAGTCTTTGTTCTGACAAAATTGCGGACACGTCGTGCACAGAGATACGCCGTGTTTTCCTGCGAGACCGCACGCCAAATGTAGTGACCGTGAGTGCCCTCGAGCATCCGTGGTTTGGTCCATGTCTCGCCGTCTTTCGTCGCAACGGCTACGCCGATGTGGTCGTTCAGCTCAAACTTGTTCTTAACAAGCGGGCGGGCATCCCAAGTGCCGGAGTAGACAAACAGTTGATTCTTGAAGATGAGAAAGTGCGGATCCCGAACGTCGCGGTCGGGCACGGAGAAGCGGTGGACCTCTTGCCAGGTTTTGCCTTCGTCATCGCTGGCCTTGATGATGATTTCCGAATCAGGATATACACCATGGCCGATCTCGCTCTTGCGGAAGGAAAGGAAGATTCGGTCCTGGAACCGGATCATGTCCGTGAAGGCATTGTGATCCTCGCCCGCACCCTCGATCTTGCGGACCTTCTTCAACTTGAGCTTCGGCAACTTCCGGGCGATAGAGTCATCCAGTAACCATTCGAGTGAGAACTCCGTGAAGCGAAGCACATTCGTCCTCAGATCCAAGTCCCAGACGTCGAACAGGCAACCAAGCCTGCCGTTAGGCATTGTGGCGAGACTTGAATAACTGGTGTCTCCGAGCGTTATCCGACGAAAACCGGGCCATGTGCGACCTTCGTCGAAGCTGATCCGGGCGGAAAGGTTCCGGCTACCGGGGCCCGACGGATGCGTGAAGATCCAAATCGGATCATCGCCCTCACGGTCGGGCATGACGTGGAGGCCTCCCTGAGTGGGTTTATCAAGCAGTGCGCGCTCTTCCCTAAAGTTGCCCCAAGTCACTCCGGCGTCCTTGCTTTCGGCAATGGTTTTCCAAGTCTGAAACTGAGCCGGAAACGGCCGCGTTGAATCGAGAGTCATATTCCGACCAATATAAAAAACCGTTCCATCGCGGCGTTCAGCGATGACACATTCGTTGGTATGCGGAGTGACGGTTTCGCCGAGCTTCCACGTATTGCCATGGTCATCGCTGTATATCATGTGGCTTTGATAATCCATAGCGCCGCCCGGAGGCAAAATGGCGTGGTACGCAGGGATCAGGAGTCGTCCGGACTTGAGCTGGATGCCGACCCCGGGGGCACCGCCGCCCCAAGTCCAATTTTTACGAGTGAGTGAGGCGGTCAGGTCCACGGGCTCAGCCCATGTGCGACCACTGTCCTTACTGTGCGTCATGAGAATTTGAGCCGGCTTTCCCTTTCCGTAGATGATGTCGCGTTCGTTGTCCGAACCGCGGTTTCGCGCAAAGACGATCCAGATCACGCCGGTCGTTTTGTCGATCACCGGACAGAAGTTAAGGGCGGTGTCCTTCCCCAGATCAACGATGACTTCATTGGGCCCCCACGTCTTCCCGCTATCGAGACTGCGTTTGAGAATCAGGTCGATATTTCCTTTCGCGCCGCCGCCATCGACGCGACCCTCGCAGATCGCCAAAAGCGATTTGTCGGGTGCAACTAGCAAGCAAGGAATTCGCCAGCGTTTGTAAGGCAGCCCGTCCTCGCCCTCAGCTGGGAAGATCCGCTTGGAAAGCGGCGTTCCGTACAAGCTTGCCCCAACGAACAGGACCAGAGCAACCGCATGTGAGATTTGTGAAGACATGATCAATCAGTAGGGCTTGATGCGGAAGACAGCTGAGGTCTCATTGGCGACCATCGGTTTGTCGATGAAGCGAATGAGCAGGAAGTTCGACTCGGCCTTCTTTACTGACGCAGGTTCCTCCAGCCCGATCCATGCGCAGAAGCCTTGGCGTTCGACGTAAATCCTAGTCACCTTCTCCGTTAATTCAGACTGAAGCATCCAGAAGCTCGATGAACTTGCCGAAGTAACGTCCGTTGTCGTGAAAGGTGCGCCCGCTGACCAAGTTGCCATCGACTACACAAGGCTCGTCGACGAAGGTTCCCCCGCAGACCTCGAGGTCGAACTTGCACTTGGGAACAGTGGCCATACGGCGGCCGCGGACCCGATCCGCACGAGCGGGGATTTCCACGCCGTGGCATACGCTGGCCACGGGTAGGTCGTTGTCGAAGAAGTATTGGGTGATGCGGATGAGATCGGGATCCTCCCGGATGTACTCGGGGGCCCGACCGCCGGAAAAGAAGATGCCGGCATAATCGGACTCGACGACATCCCTAAAGGCGATCTTGGCCTCGATGGTATAGCCCTCCCATTCCTTCGTGATGGTCCAGCCAGGCTTCACCTCGTGCAGTACCATCTGGTAGGTTTTTTCCTCGGGTCCGGCCACGACTGGCTCGATGCCCGCCTCCTGTAGGCGGTAGAAAGGATAGAGAGTGTCGAGGGTTTCCGATGCGTCCCCCACGATAATGAGTACTTTTTTCATTGTTTTAATGGTTTCTTTTTCTATGAGGCCACGATCTTTTCTATCTTTCCAAGGGAATCTCGAGCAACATGTCCAAGTCGAGTTTCTTGCCTTCATCGTTGAAGCGGAGGCCGAGCTTGGGGAGGGGCGCCTTGCTGAGCTTTTTGTCCGGCTTGGTCCGGAGGATGGTGAAGCGAAACGTTTTTTCTTGCTCGGGTTGGAGAACGACTTCCGATGCCTCGGGCTTGATCGCCCAATTCGAATTAGGAGCCAGTTTCCAGGAAAGTTTCCCCTTTATCTCAAATTCAAAGGAGTTGCGGAGGGGTAAGGTGAGGGTTTTTTCGTTCAGGCTTGTCCCTTTTTCAAAATATTCCTCGAAGAGGAGGCTGCGCCAGAAAACTTGGTGGCTCTCGGTAGCGATGTCGTCGGGCAATATGCCGTCGACCAAGAGGTTGGCCATCCGCGGACCTTGGTCAGTCATGGTGACCCAGGTGACATGGTCGAATTCGCCAAGGGCGGTTCCCCGCAACCTGCTTCCCCCACCGGTCGTGCCCAAGGTGTAGTAGG
>CAZNWO010000246.1:0-3687 GCA_964576585.1 uncultured Puniceicoccaceae bacterium
TAGATCTAATTCTTCTTATGACCGTCTTTCCTGGATTCGGAGGTCAGGCATTCATCCCTGAAGTTCTGGATAAGGTTCGGGATCTCCACAACCTTCGCAAAAAGGGAGACATGTCATTTCTTATTGAGGTTGATGGCGGCGTTTCGCCCGAAAACATTGCAAAATGCAAAGAAGCCGGAGTGGACGTATGTGTGGCAGGAACCGCTTATTTCAAGGAAGGTGCCGAAGGGCGGACATCCTTTGCCAAGCTTGCGGGAGAGGGATAAGTCCTCCGCTTCCTCAGATCATCGGCGCGATAACCAATGCTACAACGGACATCAGCTTCAGGAGGATGTTCAGGGATGGACCCGAAGTGTCCTTGAGCGGATCCCCGACAGTATCACCAACTACTGCCGCCTTGTGGGCTTCCGAACCCTTTTCGAGTTTTTCACCACTGACTTGATAGCCTTCCTCGATCATTTTCTTGGCATTGTCCCAAGCGCCTCCTGCATTTGACTGGAAGAGGGCTAGAAGAACACCAGAAACCGTAACTCCAGCCAAGAGTCCTCCCAACATTGTCGCTCCGCCGAGAAAGCCGACTCCGACAGGCGTTAAAACCGCCACCATGCCGGGAGCCACCATTTCGCGAATGGCTGCGGTGGTCGAGATGGAAACGCATTTCCCATATTCAGCCTCGTTTATAGCCTTGTCGAATGTCTCCTTGTCCTCGTCCTTCCATTCATTGGATTCCTTGCCTTCGTTTCTCTGCATGACATCCAATGCGTTCTTCAAGGCCGGTATCTCTCGGAATTGTCGGCGTACTTCGTGAATCATCGACATGGCCGCCCTGCCAACAGCATTCATCGCCAAGGCACTGAAGAGAAAGGGCAACATTGCTCCAACGAAAAGCCCCGACATCACGGTAGGATTTGTAACGTCGATCGCCCCCAACTTTTCTTCATGGGTTTGATTGTAGGTGGCGGTAAATGCTGCAAAGAGAGCCAACGCAGTAAGGGCGGCGGAACCGATTGCAAAGCCTTTTCCGATTGCGGCGGTGGTATTGCCTACGGCATCAAGCTTGTCGGTTCTCTTCCTAACTTCAGCAGGCAGTTCCGACATCTCCGCAATTCCTCCCGCATTATCCGAAATGGGACCGTAAGCATCCACTGCGAGCTGTATTCCGGTATTCGAAAGCATGCCGACGGCGGCAATCGCTATCCCGTACAATCCCGCAAGTTCATAAGCTCCCATGATAGAAGCTGCTATCACAATTATCGGGAAGGTGGTAGAAATCATCCCCACGCCCAAGCCTGCAATAATATTTGTGGCCGAACCTGTTACGGATTGCTCGACGATGGACTTCACGGGCTTCTTTCCCGTACCCGTGAAATGCTCCGTGATCAAGCCGATCGCCAATCCTGCGACCAAGCCTATGATTGTGGCCCAAAAAACTCCAGTAGATGTGAAAACCTTCCCGTCGACGCTCCAAGTTTCGGGCAAAAGCTTGTCAATTGCGAAAAAGGAAGCGATGACCATCACGGCCGAGGAACCGAATTCACCAATATTCAGGGCTCGTTGCGGATCCCCTCCTTCCCTAACCTTCACAAAAAACGTTCCCAAGATGGAAGTTCCTATGCCGATGGCCCCTAAAACCAAGGGCAGGAAAACGGGTGAAAGACCACCCAAAAAGTCCTTGAAGTCGGCTGATCCTGCCACCATTGCAGCACCCAAGACCATCGTACCTATGATCGAACCGACGTAGGATTCGAACAGATCCGCACCCATTCCCGCCACGTCTCCTACATTATCTCCCACATTGTCGGCAATGGTCGCAGGGTTAAGGGGATGATCTTCGGGAATACCCGCCTCTACCTTACCCACCAAGTCTGCGCCAACGTCGGCAGCTTTCGTGTAAATGCCCCCACCAACACGTGCAAAAAGAGCAATGGAAGACGCTCCAAACGAAAACCCTGTCAAGACCGCCAAAGTCTTGTTTAATGATTCCCCACCCGAAAAGCCGTCGAAATGATTTCCAAAGCATACGAACAAGGTTCCTAGCCCCAGAATACCAAGTCCCACAACCCCCAAACCCATGACCGCTCCACCCGAAAAAGCTATTTCAAGAGCTTTCCCAAGACTCTCTCGGGCTGCACTCGTCGTCCTAACGTTGGCCTTGGTTGCCACTCTCATGCCGAGAAAACCGGCAAGACCGGAACACAAAGCTCCAACAACAAAGGAAACTGCGACCAATGGGTCGGAACCTTTGTTGCTCGAACCACTCCAAGCCAACAAGACCGCGACGCAGAGGACAAAAACAGCAAGAACCTTGTATTCTGCCTTCAAGAAGGCCAACGCTCCTTCCTGGATGCTTTTCGCGATCTGTTTCATGCGGTCTGTTCCCGCATCAGCGCTTACGACTTGAGAGGTTTTCCAAAAGGTGAACAAGAGGGCAATTCCTCCCGCCGCCGGTATCCAGTAAGGCAAATCCTGTAATTCCATATTAAATCTATGTGCTAGAGGCTATTTTTCTTTTCCAACTAATATTTGATAATGCGCCATAAACGTAAAAACGGGATCAACTCAATTCAAATGTTCTCCTTCATCCTTCCTGCTTGCCTTAATTTTTCGTTTTCCTAGGATTTGCACTATGAAGACGCTCATAATCACCCTTTGCTCGGCTTACGCTATCTGCCTGGTTTCCTGTGGTCCCAATTCCTACCGCACTCCTAGCGCTGGTACCTTTCGATCTGCGGACGTCGATACCGTTCAAATTAAGGCAAACGAATACAATACTTACTTTGAACGAAGGTACGGTCTTCTCTTCAAGACCTTTGCCAATGAGCCGTTTACTGGGCGAATTATTACTTTCGAGAATGAAAATGGGCGGGACTTCGTAGCAACCGACGAAAGGTACAAGTCCGGAAAACGCAGCGGCGTCAGCGTTCGTTGGTTTTCAACCGGGCAACAAATGTACGAGAGAAATTATCGGGACGGCAAGTGGCACGGCTTGGTCACTCGTTGGTGGCCAAACGGCCAAAAGATGTATGTTCGCGCCTACACCGACGGGTTGAGGCACGGCAAGGAAATGACTTGGCGTTCGGATGGAACCTTGATCGATCTCTCCGCACCTGCTCCTCCAATCCCAATTGCCCCTCCCACTCCCGTCGTCATTCCCGAACCCACGGACTCTCTGGTCGGGGAGGATGGGGACGAGCCCTTGCCGGAGCTGACCGTACCCCCGGTTTCTCCCCCAGCAACGACAACTAGCTCTGACCCAATAGATTTGGCACCCACTACATCCGATCCCGGTCTTGACCCCACCGCACCAGCCTTACCTCCTCTCGGAAGCGACACAAGCCCTACCAGTGACCCCGCTACAACCGAAGTTCCTGCGCTTCCAGGGTTCCCCACAACGCCTCCCCCTCCAACAGACAATGGACTCTTGCCCCCATTGACTCCTCCCGATCCCTTGACGGACCCAGCGACTGACGTTCCATCCTTTCCACCCTTGGAATCCACTGCCCCTCCGGCATTGCCCGATTCCCTACCCGGAGAACCATTGATCCCGACGGTTCCATCTCCATCAGGTTTGCCAGAACCGCCTGCCGAAACTCTTCCCGTCCCCCCTCCGCCACCTGCTCCAGTAGATAATTCAGGAGGCTTTCCTCCCCTTTCTCCGCCAACAGATAGTGACGCAATTCCCCCATT
>CAZNWO010000247.1:0-3683 GCA_964576585.1 uncultured Puniceicoccaceae bacterium
TTATTGGTAAGCTTTTTTGGCAAAACATGTCTGCTCGGAGCCCCGGGAGCTAATAAAATCTTTTTCTCAAGTTCGGGAAAGTACTGAGTGAGAGAAGTCTTATTGTAGCTCGAGAGCACATGGATGCAGTCGGCTTTTCTGAGCAGCTTGCGAAACCGAAAGCGTTCGAGCTGGAATTGTGTAAACCTCGGAATTTCAGAGCCGTGGATCGTAATCAATAGCCGGGATGGCTTCAATTGGCCTAAACCGAAGCGAACAATTGCCCTCAAGGCTCCGGGTTCCGCAAGATGCAGGACTTGGCCCTCGATTTCTTCGGCTCGTCTCCTTAGCTCTCTTGCGAGACGCAACGAGCAACCCCAATCCTGAGTGCCCCTGAGCGACAAAGCCCGCACGTCCACGTTGTCCTTGGCGTATTGCGGAACCCATGATTGAACTTCATGGCCCATGGCCTTGGCGGCGAAACTCATTTCCTCGCAATACACGCCTGCACCGCCTCTTTTGGGCGGATACTCGTGGGTGAGAATGAATATCTTGGGCCTCGCCATGAATGTTTCGATTGCTCATTCTCTCGTAACTCTTCCATTGTGAAAAGGATGAAACGCCTAGCCGACATCTATCCAACCGCCCTTGTAACCGGAGGTACTTCCGGACTCGGGCTGGCTTTTTGCGAGATGTTGTGTGCCGAAGGCGTAGTGGTCACCTCTCTTGCGCGTCGCCCTGACCGTTTGGAATCCAAGCATGATTTCGAGTGTCTGGCTCTCGATCTATCCGACCGAGAGGCTTTGCAGCAATATTTGGCTGAACGCCATTCAGATTTAGGCTCTCCCGATCTTTTGATCAACAATGCGGGATATGGGGCCTTTTTCGAGTGGGACAAGTTTCCCGAGGAGGAGATCGCTCGACAATTCGAGGTCTTGTTCATGGCGCCTATCTTGTTTTGCAGGGCTTTCGCTCCCCAAATGAAGCGGCGAGGAGGCGGAGGTATTGTGAACGTTAGTTCGATAGCAGGGCTTTTCCCATTGCCCTACATGCCCTTGTACAACGCTGGCAAGGCGGGGCTTTCTGCGTTTTCCGCAAGCCTCTGTCTCGAGTACCATGGAACTCCGTTCGTAAGCGACTTTAGGTTGGGCGACTTTCGAAGCAACTTCAACAAGGCGGCTTCAAGGGACGGCGAAATACCCCATGATTCTTCTCGAGGTAGAGCTTGGTCTCAGATTGAGAAACAGCTGGATGCTTCGCCTGAAGTCATCGTTGCCGCAGATGCCTTGCGCCGGGTTTTGTTGTGTAAGAAGGATGGCGTTAGCTATGCTGGCAATTTCATGCAAGCCCGTCTTGCCCCTTTGTTTCATCGTCTTGTTCCGGGCAGACTTCTGAGGTCTTTTCTCAGACGTTGGTATCGTCTTTAGCGTGGAGCACAAAAAACCTCCGCCGGTTTACGACGGAGGTTTTTCTTTGGAAGAAAGTTTCGTTTCTTAATTTGAATACTCTGAACCGTCCGGATTGATCCACTTGTTGTCGGAATAGCGGTAGAACTTTCGTTTGCCGTTTTCCGTCGTGAAGTAGAGCCATTCGGCGTGAGTGGAAGAGTAGATGAATTCACCTTGCGAATCGCTCGAGACGTTGTAGTGGGATGAACCCGTCCAGAACCATCCGAGTTCGGCGTCGTAGAACCAGAAGTTTCCTGAGTCGGCATCGGCGGTGTAGAGCCAACCGTGAGTTTCGTGGTATACCCAGCCGGAGGAACCATCGTAGAAGTTGCCGAACCAGTCGAGGTTGTACCATTCGCCGGAATTGGTTGCGTCGATTTTCGTAAGACCCTTCGCCAAGTCTGAAACGTCTGCACTGGAAACCGTTGCAATGTTCGTGAAGTGGTCGGTCGTAGCGTAAATGACGCTGGCGTTCTTGTCGTAGGTGCTGGACTTTAGGGCATCCCAGCTGTTCTTGGTCGTAGAGTAGAACTTGGCTTCGAGGTTGTTCGGATCCAAGCCTTTGGACAAGGTTGCGTTCCGATCCACGGGAATCTTCAGGATGACGTCCTTCTTGAAGTTGCCTTCGACTTTCTTTCCGCTGGAGTCGAACAACTCGATCGAATAAGCATAGCTGGTAGGTTGGTCGTTCGCAGACTTGGTCAACCCTTTCGCCGTAGGCGTTACAACCGCTCTTACCGAAGTCTCGTCCGAGGATACGTTGGCCGCACCCCCCGGGATCGTGACTTCCGTGCCGTCCGGCAACTTGGTGACGAAGTCCTTCGAAGGGTCGAAGGTTCCGCTCGTACCGTCGGGAACCTCGAAGTCGGGTTTCTTCAGGGTTAGGTTCAACCCGCTTTGTGTTTCGGAATCCCTGAGATCGGCGTCCAGCTCGATTTCAGATACGTATATCGTCTCGGTTCCGTTGTCGTCCGTTTCACCGTAGTCGGCCCCGATGTGCCAAACGACTCCCTTTGGCACATTGAGCTTGAAGGAACCGTTTTCATCCGTCTCGCCTTCAATCACTCGTCCATCGTCAGACCAAGCGTATACGAAGGCTTCTTCTAGCTTGTTCCCCTGTTCGTCGATGATTGTACCCTCGACGAAGTTTTCTTCCTTTAGCTTCCCGAGGGACATGTTTAGATCGGATGAAGTTTCGGAGAGGTCGATTGTTGTTTCCGCTGGTTCAAGATAATCGTTTTTCCGAAGGTCATCGGGGAGAATGACGCCTACTTCGTATTCGCCGCCTGGCAGAACTGGTAAAGTGTAGCTGCCGTTGGCTTCGGTTTCAACCTCTACCCAAAATTCATCAAAGGTATCCGTCGCTTCGCGGTATGCCCATACGAAGACGGGCTCTGTTATTTGACTGCCGTTTTCATCCAGAATGGTTCCGGAAATTTTGGCGTCTGCGCTGGTTATGGTGAAGTCTTGGGTCACCGATTGGCCCTTGATTGCTTTCACCTCAATTGGTTCAGGCGGATGCTTGGGGAGGTTGCGACCTTCCACCTCGTCGGATTCTATGAAATAGCCAAGCATCCAACGTCCCGGTGACAAGGTCAGCGAGTAGGTGCCATTGTCTTCGATAGGGGCCGATTGCCAGCCGCCCCCGTCACCTTTGGCCGCATGAACTTCACCAGAGAGACCGGAGAGGGCCGAACCGCTAAGCTTTAGGGTTCCCGAGACAATTGCATCATTGGCTTCGAGCTTGAAGGAAATCTCATCAATCGTTGAG
This sequence comes from uncultured Puniceicoccaceae bacterium, assembly GCA_964576585.1. GTDB lineage: Bacteria > Verrucomicrobiota > Verrucomicrobiia > Opitutales > Seribacteraceae. The sequence goes on from CAZNWO010000247.1 coordinate 3,199, forward strand.
CCGTTTGAGTCCCTGAGGGTGCCATTCAGGTCAAGGGAGAGGAGTTGCTCGCCTGGTATGACATAACCCGAGCCGGGTGGCAGCCAAAGACCTACGTAATAGTTTCCTGGGATGCCCGGGAATGAGAATTGTCCCCTGGAATCGACCGGGACGTCGGCGAGAATTTCGTCGAAGCCTGTCTCGTCATCCTTGGGGCTTCTTGCATAGGCCCATGCGTCAATGTCGGTGACCGGTTTTCCGGAAGGCCCGTAGACCATTCCCTTTACCGAAGCCTTGGCCGAGCGAACCTTGAAGTCGATCTTCGGAGCTTCCTTGTCGCTGAAGACTCGGACTCTCTTGGGAGGTTCTTGGAGATAGGGTGGGGCGCTTCCATCTTCGGCTTCGGGAATCTCGAATCCAACTTCCCAGCGACCAGGAGAAACGGCCAGACTGTATGCGCCGTTCACATTGGTGACGTCCGATACCCAGCCACCCTTTTCACTCCA
>CAZNWO010000248.1:0-3653 GCA_964576585.1 uncultured Puniceicoccaceae bacterium
CTTCATGTCCTGCAGTCTCGGGCAAAGAAGGGCAAGTTGACAAGAAGACAATGGTAGCCCGCTTGAAATAACCTTGGGGAAACCAACCACCCGGAAGGACGATTCGAAAAGCGGCCGGAGGTTGCACTTGTCCCTTGCGGATTTCGGGACTTTCGGGCACAAAAGAGAAGTTCATCCACCATGAAGACTAAGTGCGTGCACAGGCTTACCTTGGCGACGTGGCTACTTGGCCTCGCATTGCCGTTGGCGGGCAGTGAAAAGCCGAAGGGGAAGATGAAAAAGAACGGGACCGCACACTGGGCTTTTCAGATTCCCGAGAGGAAGACGCCGCCGAAGCTGAAGAACCCGGCTCGGGTGGCGAAACCCTTGGACGCCTTCGTGCTGGCCGGATTGGAAAAGGCCGGACTGGAGCCGAATCCCGAAGCGGACGCGCGAACGTTGAAACGTCGCGCCGCCTTCGACCTTACGGGTCTGCCGCCGGATTTCGAGAAAGCCGAATCGCTCTCCTTCGAAGCCTACGTGGAGGAATTGCTGGCATCCCCCGCTTTCGGTGAACGCTGGGCTCGGCTATGGCTGGACGTGGCTCGCTACGCCGAGGACCAAGCCCATATCGTAGGCAACAACAAGTCCCTCACCTACCCCAACGCATGGATCTATCGTGACTGGGTCATCCACGCCCTTAACGACGACCTGCCCTACGACGAGTTTCTCCGCCGCCAGCTCGCCGCCGACCTGATGTTTCCCGACGAACCGACGAAGGATCGCGCCGCTCTCGGCTTCATGGGCCTCGGCCCCAAGTACTACCGCCGGGGTGAACTCGCCGTCATGGCCGACGAGTGGGAGGATCGCGTGGACACACTTTCGCGCGGAGTGCTCGGTCTCACCGTAGCCTGCTCCCGTTGTCACGACCACTTTTTCGATCCCATCCCGACAAGCGATTATTACGCCTTGGCCGGCGTCTTCGCCAATACGGAGCTGTACAACAAGCCCCTTCCGAAAGGCGACAAGGACAAGGCCGACGCCAAACAAGCCAAGGACGACAAGAAGCAACCCTCCGAAGCCATGCACTTGGTGCGCGACTCGAAGTCCATGCGAAACCTGCCGATATACGATCGCGGCGACGTGAAGGCGCCCGGCGACACCGTGCCGCGCGGCTTCCTCACCGTGCTTGGTGGCGGTAAGCGCCGGGAATTCGGCTCCGAAACCAGTGGTCGGCTGGAATTAGCCGAAGCTCTCGTCAGCAGGGATAACCCGTTGACGGCTCGGGTATGGGTCAACCGCGTCTGGGGCGAGCTATTCGGTCGCCCGCTCGTGGTGACTACCAGCAACTTCGGCGCCCTCGGCGAGAAGCCCACCCACCCCGGACTGCTGGACGATCTCTCCGTTCGCTTCATGGAGGAGGGCAAATGGTCGCTCAAGTGGCTGGTTCGGGAAATCGTCCTCTCCTCCACCTACCGCCAAAGCAGTGAGGCCTTCCCCGCCAAGCTTGCCGGGGATCCCGCCAACGAACTGTACTGGCGCATGGATCGCCGCCGTCTCAGCGTTGAAATGTTGCGCGACGCAACTTTCGCTGCCGCAGGGAACCTCGACCGAACCGTGGGCGGAAAGTCCTACGGCGCCTCTGACCCCGAGGTCGCCCGCCGTGCCGTATACGCTCGGGTAAGCCGCCTCCAGCTAGACCCCATGCTGTCTCTCTTCGACTTTCCCGACCCCAACCTGCACAGTCCCGGTCGCAAGCCCACCACCACGCCCCTGCAGAAGCTGTTCGTGATGAACCACCCGCTCTTCGTCAAGCAGGCCAAGCTTCTCGCCGAACGCATCGAGGCGGAATCCAAAGGCGAGGGCGAGGAGGTCGCTCCACGCATTCGCCGTGCCTATGCCATCCTCTTTGGGCGGCCGCCGCAGGAGCAGGAACTGTCACTCGGCCAAAGCTTCCTCGCTGAAGGCGAGCTACATGACTATGCTCAGGCCCTACTCGCCACCAACGAATTCGCCTGGCTCGACTAATTGCAGGACTTTCTCTCATGCGCACGCCATCAGCCAAACCAAACTCATTTCTCACCCGACGCGAAGCCATCTGTCGGCTCGGCGGAGGTTTCGGCGCCCTCGGGCTAGCGGGGACCCTCGGTCAGGCGGGCCTGCTCGCCTCGCCGGCTCCCCTCACCCACTTCGCGCCTCGGGCCAAGCGAGTCATTTTCCTATTCATGAACGGGGCGCCCTCGCACGTCGACACCTTCGACCCCAAGCCCGCCCTCGCCAAGCACGAAGGCCAAGTCCCCAAGGAGCAAACCGCCCGCAAGAAGAACAGCACCGGCTTCATGCCCAGCCCTTTCAAGTTCGCCGCTCATGGTCAAAGCGGCGTGGTCATGAGCGAGCTGTTCCCACACCTCTCCCGCCATGCGGACGACCTTTGCGTCATCCGCTCCATGCACACCGACCAGCCCAACCACGAGCCCGGCCTGCTAATCATGCACTCCGGCAACCCCCAGCCCGTGCGTCCTTCCCTTGGAAGCTGGGTCACATACGGGCTCGGCACGGAAAACCAGAACCTGCCCGGTTACGTCGCCCTCACCGCCGGACGCCCCGTGGTCGGTCCGCAGCTCTGGTCGAACGGCTTTCTTCCCGGCGAACACCAAGCCACTGCCGTCGACGTCAACGACATGGCCGTGGACAAGCTCATCGCCAACCTTCGCCATCCCCACCTTTCACTTTCCAAGCAACGCCGCCAACTTGACCTTGTCGGCGCCCTAAACAAGCTACATCTCGCCCGACGTGAGAACGAGGCCAAGCTCGACACGCAGATTCGGGCCATGGAACTGGCCTACTCCATGCAGGCCGAAGCCTCCGAAGCCTTCGACGTCTCCCATGAGTCCGAGACCACTCGTGAACGCTACGGCAAGACCAAGTTTGGGCAAAGTTGTCTACTGGCCCGCCGCCTATGCGAAGCCGGCGTGCGCTACGTGCAAGTTTACTACGTGGACAAAGGTAATAAGCAACCTTGGGATACCCACAACGAGAACAACAACCGCCACCGCAAGCTCTGCGCCGACTCCGACCGCGCCACCGCCGCCCTCCTCGGCGATCTCAAGGACCGCGGTCTGCTGGATGAGACTCTCGTCGTCTGGGGAGGAGAATTCGGTCGCACGCCTTATTCCCAAGTCGGTAAGAACAAGGACAAGAAGAAAGCCGGGCGCGACCATCACCACACTGGTTTCTCCATGCTTTTGGCGGGCGGCGGCATCCGTGGAGGACTCACCTATGGCGCTACCGACGAAGTCGGCATGCACGCCGTGGAGAACCGCGTCCACGTCCACGATCTCCACGCGACACTTCTCCACCAACTCGGCATCAACCACGAAAAGCTCACCTACCGCTACAGCGGACGGGACTTCCGCCTCACGGACGTCTACGGCAAGGTAATCAACGGTATTTTGGCTTAGGCCCCGGCGGGTAATTGTTAGGGACCTCTTCGCTTCGAGCTTGGACTTGCTCTATTTCTGTTTGAGCGAATCGTTTCAACAATTACTTTCTCGCGGCCTTGACCGCCGCCAAGGCGTCGAGCAAGCCGGCTCCCGTCCGAAAATCTCGTCCCTTGGGCCCAAGATCCACGGCGGTTTCCTCCAGCAGGGCATGAACCTCCCAAGGGTTCATCT
>CAZNWO010000249.1:0-3640 GCA_964576585.1 uncultured Puniceicoccaceae bacterium
TGATCGCAAGCGAAGGGGCGGTATCCTTTGAGGACAAAAAGGATGCCGGTCTTTCCATCCGCATACCCACCAGCATGGACGTCACTTCCGAAAAAGGCGGGACTATCGTGAACAGCGAGGGCGATCGCGACAAGGACGCTTGGAGCAAGAAGGCCAAATGGTGCGACTACAATGGACCCGTGGATGGCAAACGTCTCGGTATTGCCATTCTCAACCACCCGAACAGCTTCAGGCATCCTACGGGTTGGCATGTGCGAACCTACGGGCTATTTACGGCAAACCCCTTTGCCTCCAGACAGTTTGACAAGAATGCTCCCGATGCCAGCTTCGAGCTGAAGGCTGGTCAACGCATCAAGCTCCGCCACCGCATCTTGTTTCACAAGGGCGATGAAAAACAGGGCAGAATTGCACAAGCTTACGAGAGCTACACCAAGGAGAACAAAAATTGAAGACAATGCGTTTCTGCAGCCTCTATTTTTTCGCCCTCGCAACTTTCGCGAGTGCACAAGATGCCCTTGTTTGTCCATGGACCCATATCCCTCCCGTGATCGACGGCAAGGGAGAAGACGAAGCCTGGAAGTCGATAGGTGAGGTGGGACCTTTTCTGAGTCCTTGGGAAAAAGATCCCGAGAAGCACAAGCCTCTCTCGAATACAGTGGCAAAGGTTTGTTGGGATCGAGAAAACTTTTATTTCTTCGCCAAAATGGAGGACAGCGATCTTTTTGCGCGGGAAACCGACCACGACGGCAACTTGTGGGAGGGCGACGTCTTCGAGATTTTTTTCAAGCCATCCGAGAATTTTTCAGGTTACTATGAATTCGAGTTCAATCCCAACAACGCTCAACTCGACGTCTACTTTCCTCAACGTCGCGCCGGTGGCTTTCACAGATTCAAGGATGACTTTGCATTCGACCTGAAAACGGCTGTGCAAGTCGATGGATCCCTGAACAAGTGGACGGATCGCGACAAGGGTTGGTCCATTGAGGGAAGGATTCGTTGGAGAGATTTTGTCCGTGCGGGAGGCCGACCTCGCGTTGGAGACGAGTGGAAGTTTGCGCTTTGTCGCTACGATTACTCCGTGGATTTCGATGGAGCGAACCTTTCTACCACGGCGCCTTTGCAACGAGCCGATTTTCACCAGCATGAGGATTTTTCCTTTCTTCGCTTCGAAGGACCCAAGGGGAATCACCCTACCAAACCTTTTGGCATCTCGAGTCTACCCCCCATCAGGAAATTGAAGTTGAAAGGTCGTCCCGGAAAGCCACCTCCTTATAGGGTTGAAAGGGCGTACCCGAACCTGAAGCTGCCCTTCCCGGTCACCATGGACGTTCTGCCCGGCACAGACGTAATGCTGGCTGTTATTCAGGACTGGTCCTACGCCCCCACAAGAATCATTCGATTCAAGGATGATCCTGAGGTCGGTGCCTACGAAGTCATCCATAGTTATGATGGAGTTGCCTACGATTTTGCCTTTCACCCGAAATTCAGGAAAAACGGTTTTTTCTACGTTGGCTGGAACAACGGCAAGCTCACGCGGATCACCCGTTATACCTTTGATCTCGAAAAAATGAATTTCGACAAGGATTCCGCGCTCGATTTGATTTCATGGGAACATAACGGTCACAATGGTGGGGCAATCGACTTTGGGCCCGACGGTTACCTTTACGTGACGACCGGCGACGGAACCAGTGATTCCGATACCCTGCTGAACGGGCAGCGAACGGATGTGCTCTTTGCAAAGGTCCTGCGTGTAGACGTCGACAAACAGGACGGAGACAAGCCTTATTCCATACCGAAGGACAATCCTTTCGTTGGTCGCAAGGATTTTGCTCCCGAAACTTGGGCTTACGGTTTTCGAAACCCGTGGAGAATCGACGTCGACGACAAGACCGGACACGTCTGGGTCGGCAACAACGGGCAAGACCTCTGGGAGCAAATCTATTTTGTCCGCAAGGGTGCCAACTATGGATGGAGCGTCTACGAGGGAAGCCGTCCGTTTTACCCAAATCGCAAGTTGGGACCGACTCCCGTCAGCAAACCGATCTTCGAGCATTCCCATGCGGTTTCGCGTTCTTTGACGGGAGGAATCGTCTATCATGGAAAAAAGCTTTCGAAGCTTAAGGGATACTACCTCTATGGGGATTACTCGACGGGCAAGATTTGGGCCGCCAAGCATGACGGAGACAAGGTTCTCGACCATTTGGAACTGACTGACACCAGCTTGAGCATCACCGATTTCAAGCTTAATTCGCGTGGCGAACTTTTGATCGCCGACCATGCTCGCACTTATGAAGGGGGCGGCTTCTATCACTTGGTTCCCACGGGGAAGGAAGTCAAGCAGGGTGATTTCCCGAAAACGCTTTCGAAGACCGGGTTGTTCACCAACCTCAAATCTCATGAGTTGGCTTCTGGGGTCATTCCCTATTCCGTAAATGCGGAGCAATGGTCTGATGGCTTTGTCCAAAGTCGAGCTTTGGCCTTGCCCGCCTTTCCCGATGAATCAGGTAGCTTCAAGACCTTGCCGATTGGCTTCAGGCGAACCCGAACATGGGAAATGCCCGAAGGTACCGTTTTGATCAAGACTGTGAGCCTACCTGTGGCGGAGGGAGACTCGTCGTCGTTTCGTCGAGTCGAGACCCAAGTACTTACCCTTCAGGAAGAGGATTGGGCCGCCTACGTCTACAAGTGGAACAAAGAACAAACCGATGCAACCTTGGTCGATGCCGGAGGCGAGGACGTTTCCTTCTCGATCGAGACCTCTTCTGGTAAACGCGATTTCAGTTGGCGTCATGCAGGTCGCGCCGAGTGCATGTTCTGCCATTCCAGAGCTGCAGGTTTTGCACTTGGGATGAATACCCTCCAATTGAACCGGGATCACGATTACGATGGCATAATCGACAATCAGCTTCGCGTCTTTGATCATCTACGTCTCTTTAAGGACGATTGGATAGGCGAGACCCGAAAGAAAATTCGAAGCGACCTTTTGGAAAAGGAAAAACCTGAGCGTCGGAAATTACCTGACGTCATCCAAGCTGTGAATGATCAAGTTAAAGAGCTTTTTGGAGGGGGTAGAGCCTATTCGCATCCGCGTTCGGATCGTCTCGCGCATGATCCCGAAACACATGATTATCCTAATCAAGCTGACCCCTTTGACGAGAATGCATCGCTTGACCTTCGTGCACGTTCCTATCTTCATGCCAATTGCGCCAATTGTCACGTCGGGGCCGGCGGAGGCAATGCCGCCATTGATCTTGCCCATGACGCAAAGCCCGAGAAGAGAGACATTTTTGGAGTCAAGCCCAAGCATCTCGACTTCGGGATTAAAGATGCCCAACTTGTTTCGGCAGGTAAGCCCGAAAAATCGGTTCTTCTTCATCGAATGACACTTCTCGGACCCGGACAGATGCCGATCATCGGTCGTAAAACCATAGATCGCAAGGGAGTCGAACTGATTCGTCGCTGGATAGCTGAAATGAAACCCCAACAAAAATGACATGACTTCTTGGATGCAGTTTGTCGCGGCAAGCTTTCTTGCCCTCTTCTTTCACTCGATTACTTCCGCTGCTACTGCCGGCAAGTCCTCTTCCAAGGATCTTGTGGTTGCATCCGATGGTCGTGTTCATGCGGTCGTGTTGGTTGC
>CAZNWO010000250.1:0-3590 GCA_964576585.1 uncultured Puniceicoccaceae bacterium
TCGAGCATGCCCCCAAGGTGGACGGTCTGTTGGACGACGACTGCTGGACCAAAGCTGTCTTGGCGAGGGACTTTCGCCAACGTCGCCCCGAGGAAGGAGCCCCTGCGACCGAAAAGACCGAAGTGAAGATTTGTCGCGATGAGAAGGTTCTCTACGTCGGCGTTCGATGTTTCGACTCGAAACCCGACATGATTCGGGCAGGCGTCATGCAACGTGATGCTCCAGTCAAGGGAGACGATTATTTCTTCATCCTGCTTGACCCTTTTCAAAGAAGTCGTGAGGGCTATTATTTCCGAACCAACCCAAACGGAGCCAAGGGCGAGGCTCTCATCAATTCCGATATGCGAAAACCTAATATGGATTGGGATACCATATGGGAGGTACGATCTCATCGGGATGAACTGGGATGGACGGCGGAGTTCGCCATACCTTTCCGAAGTATCCCCTTTGATTCTTCTTCGGATGAATGGCGAATCGATTTCGGGCGATGGTTTTCTCGCAATCAGGAACGTTCGCGATGGGTGGGTTTCACTCGCAACAGGCAATGGTTTTCTCTGGAGGAAGCAGGAAGGATCAAAGGATTGCATGGAGTGGAATCGGGGAAGGGATTCGATTTCAAGCCTTATGTCTCCAGCAAGTGGACATCGGAGAATTCGATTGATGATTACGAGTTCGACGGGGGGTTCGACCTTTTCTACCGAATGACCCCCAGCTTGACTTCCACCTTTACCTACAATACCGACTTCGCCGAGACCGAGGTAGACCAGCAGAAAGTCAACTTGACTCGATTCCCTCTCTTCTTCCCGGAGAAACGCGACTTTTTCCTAGAGGGAGCGGAGCATTTCTCGTTTGGAGGAATAGAGAAGAGTCCGCTTGCCTTTCATTCTCGAACGATCGGGTTATCCGCCGAGGGCAAGAAGATCGACCTCGTCGGGGGCGCCAAGATCACGGGCAGGCATGGTCCTTTGGGCATCGGTATGCTCGGCATGAGTCTTGACGATTACGAGGACGTCGAGTCGGACGAGGTGTTCGTTGGTCGTTTCACCTTGGACTTGATGGAGGAATCGAAGGTTGGCGCCATCTTTACCCACGGAGATCCGCAGGGCAATCTTGACAACCATTTGGTCGGAGTGGACGTTAATTTGAGAGCCAGCGAATGGATACGGGAGCAAAGCGTGTCTCTTCATAGTTTTTACATGACTACGAACGATGGGGAGAAAGGCACGGACGACGTGGTGGGCAGTTGGTTCTCCTTCCCAAACTATCCTTTTCGCATGGGTGGGCATTGGGTGCGTACGGGGGAGGATTTCGAACCTGCGCTTGGTTTTGTGCGACGCCGTGGCGGGCAATCCTCATCCATCAATTTTTCCTACGCTTTCCTGCAACCCGAAAGCAATTGGCTGGACGACCTTTCCTTCGGGGCCGAATACACTCGTTACGATCTTCTGAACGGAAACATTGACTCGGAGGACATTGAATTGAATCTGATCCAGGCGCGCACCTTGGCAGGCGACTTTTTCAGCTTTCAGCTAGAGTTCGAACGCGAGGTGCTGACGGAAACCTTCGAGATCGTCGACGGGGTGAGCTTGTCCCCCGGTGACTATCGTGGAACCGAGTTCGAACTGGAATACCGATCGAGTACGAACCGTCCCGTTTTCGGTGACCTAGAACTGGGCTATGGCGACTATTACGACGGCAAGGCAACCAAGGTCGGCAGTCAACTTTCTTGGCGCCCATCGAAGCATGCTCAGTTCGACTTGGGAGGAGGCCTCACCTCTGCAGAGTTGGCGTCGGACGATTTCGATGCGTGGACGGGTTACCTTGGTCTGCGCATAACCCCGACTACGCAACTCTCCTTCAACAGCATCGCCCAATACGACAACCTGTCCAAAAGGATCGGAGTAAACAATCGCTTGCGCTACATCCTGAAGTCGGGCAGCGACCTATTTCTAGTTTTCAACAAAGGCTTCGACCGGGGTGACAATCGAGAACTCGAAAGTTTTCGAACCTACAAGACGGAATCCATCGCCAAGCTCGGATTGACTTTCCAATTCTAGTTCCACGAAAATCTGATCTCTGAGGACTCCTTGTTCATCCACTCTAGACGAGACGGCAGTTTTCAGGTATTACTTTTTTCTTCAACTTATACATATTCCTTAAATGATCCTTAAAATCTCTTGTTGCCTTGTTGTCGGGTGCTTCCTGACCTCAAGTTTTGCTCAGAACTCGGAATTTAATCGGTATGCCATGTTTGCGAAAACGGCCAAGCGGGCGGAAGCCGCCGATCCTGTCGATACTCAATTGCCGCTCAAGCTGGAGAAGGGAGTTCGTATAGGGTTGGTTGGCAACACCTTGTTCGACAGGATGCATGAATTCGGGCACTTGGAGGCGTTGTTGCAACAGGCTCATCCGGAAAATGAATTGGTGCTTCGAAACCTTTCTTGGGCAGCGGACGAGGTGGACCTTCAGCCCCGCCCGGCAAACTTCGCCGATGCGGACCAGCACCTTACCGCTATGAAAGCCGACGTAGTGTTGGCTGCTTTCGGCTACAACGAGTCCTTCGCCGGCAGAGAAGGGTTGCCTGCCTTCCGCGAACGCTTGACGAAATACCTGGAGGACATCAAGGCCAAAGCCTTCAATGGTAAGTCTGCGGCGCGGGTAGTCCTCGTTTCTCCCATCGCCAACGAAAACGTGAAGGGCGTCGCTGCGGCGGATCGTAACAACGGCAACATCAAGGCATACCTCAAGGTTATGGAGGAGGTGGCGACTGAGCAAAAAGTCGGTTTCGTGGATGCCTTCACAGCTACCGAGAAGGCGATGGCTTCGCCCGGCAACGACCTCACCATGAACGGGGCTCACCTCAATGAGAAGGGTTACCAGTTGTTCGCCTCCACCGTTTTCGCTCAACTCTTTGGCAAGGAGGCTCCCAAGCTGGACGAGAAGGTGCGGGCTGCCGTGGTAGAGAAGAATCGCCAGCACTTCTTTCGCTACCGTCCTCTTAACACATTTTATTACACGGGTGGGCGCAACCGAAGCTATGGCTACTTGGACTTTCTTCCCGCGATGAGAAACTTCGACATCATGACTGCGAACCGCGATGAGCGCATCCATGCACTGGCCGCCGGCAAGAAGGTTCCGCCCCTGATCGACGACTCGAACGTTCCTGAAATGCCCAAGACCAAGGCGAGTCGCGGAGCCAACAAGTGGATGTCGCCCAAGCAGGAGCGTGAGGCATTCAAGGTGGACCCTCGCTTCGAAGTCACCTTGTTTGCCAGCGAGGAAGATTTTCCCGACATTGCTTGCCCGATTCAAATGCGTTGGGATTCCCAAGGTCGCATGTGGGTGAGTTGTTCCACCACTTATCCGCACGTTTATCCGGGGCGATCGCCAAACGACAAGATCGTTATCCTCGAGGATTTGGACGGTGACGGCAAGGCCGACAAGTCGACCGTTTGGGCGGACGACCTGAACGTACCCCTTTCCTTCGAGTTCGGCGACGGTGGAATCTACGTTTCCGAGGAGCCGCACATGACTTTTCTCAAGGATACCGACGGCGACGGCAAGGCGGACCATCGCGAGACCGTCCTGAC
>CAZNWO010000251.1:0-3567 GCA_964576585.1 uncultured Puniceicoccaceae bacterium
ATTTCGATTTCGAGGCGGCGACTCTTGTCGATTTCTCCTCCAGCTTGATCTCGATAATGATAGTAATGATGCTGGAGAGGAAAAATTCCGGAATAACTGCCAACCGTGAAATACGCGTTGCGCATGGTCTTGGGAGCTAGGGTAATTTTTCTGCGACCGAAAACCTTGCCCGAGACGAAGGCGGACTGGATACCGCGAGTAAAGGTCAGTTTCTTTCTGAGGACGTCCCATTTTTCCAGAAAGGGGATGGTCTCCCTTGCTCCGGCGGTCGTGACCACTTCAATGGCGGAGTCGTCCACCAAGGGTTTCCACTGCTCGAGACCATCATTGTCGTTGATCAGGATTGAGTCGGGCGTGTTAATTGAGATTCCTATCACGGTTGGATGATCAACACTTGAGGGATCGTCCGCCTCCCCCCAGATAGCAACTCGGCGAGAGCTTGCCTCAAAGCCTATCTCCAAGGTCGAACCTCCATCCAGTTGAGCCACCAACTCCATCCGACCGAGTTTCTCGGATGGCTTGGGGGCTTTCTTGAAACCAGTGATCTTGCGGAAAAAATAGTTATATTCAGCTCGCGTATGCGAATAAGCGTGCTTGGAACCCCGAGGATGCGGCTTAGTGTAATAGCCATGATGGACGCTAATGACGATGGGGCGGGCCTGCAGAAGCTTTTCTTCGCCATCCTTTAGATAAAGGTAGAATTTTCCGTTGCTGTGCAGTGCAACGTCGTGAGTCGAGGTTTCCAGCACGGAATGAAACTTTGCCCAGTTGCCCGATTCCAGAGAGGGAAGCAAAGCCTTTCCTTTGGGGGAGGAAGGTTTGGGCGACCCTTGAGGTTTTTGGGGTTTGTCAGAGTTACCGGGGGAAGTTGAAGTCCCGGGAGAAAAAGGATTGTCGGATGAAGGTGGTGCGGCGGGAGCTGACAACTTCTTCGCGAGAGCCTGCGATTCCGGGCTGAGATCGGAGAACTTCAAGACGTAATTTCTTCCGTTGAGGAAAATGGTAACCGTGCTGTCGTCGGCCTTGACGAAGCGAGCCTTGATGGTCCGCCCACCCTTGTTCGTCCAATCGTGAACTTTGGCTTGAGCAAAGCCCATGGTGGAAGCAAAAGCAAAAAGTCCAAACATCAATAAGTATTTCCGGATCATGATGTCTCAGATTGTGACGAGGTTTGCACTGAAGTCAAACTAACGAAACTTCCGACAATTCGGGCATTTCGTTCATAATGGCATCGGCAAGCATGCGCCCATCTCCGGTGAGGTAATAGTTGCCTTGTTCGGATTTGCAGGCAAGTTCTCCATCTACAAGTTGATCGAGGAAGTCGAAAATGCCTGAGAGGGAATTCAGGGGAAGAGAGAAACGCTTCAAGATGGAATTCGGGTTTATGCCTTGGTTTAGTCTAAGCCCGAAGAGTATTGCATCACGAGCCAAGTCGAGGTGATCCAGAACGACCTCTTCTTCACGAGGGGGAGATCGACCTGACTGTAGAGCCTCGGCCCAAGAGTCCAAGTCGGCTAAGTTACGAAACCTCTTGCCTGCAAACTGCGAGGCTGCGGATGGGCCGCAACCTACCCATTCTTCCATTAGCCAAGTATTGATGTTATGCAGGCATTGCTTGCCCTCGAGGGCGTAGTTCGAGACCTCGTACTGCCAGAGTCCGCAACTGGGCAAGAATTCCCATGCCAACTTGTAGAAAGCAGCTTCCCGTTCGCGGTCTATCTTGATTTCGCCCTTGGAAAGCCTCGCGTAGATGGCCGTGTCTTCCTCAAAAGTTAGGCAGTAGGTGGAAACGTGATCAGGTTCCAGGTCGACTGCCGTGCGGAGATCCTTTTCCCAGTCGGACAACTCTTGATTGGGAGCCCCGAATAGGAGATCGACGTTAACGGACTCGAAGTCATGCCAACGAATCATCTCATAAGCCCTCAAAGCTTTGTCCGGCGGATGATTCCTCCCAAGCTCCTTAAGAAACACTGAATCGAATGTCTGGATGCCAAGAGAAATCCTATTCACGCCAAAATCCTTCAAGACTTTCAGCTTTTCGTCGGTCACCTCAATTGGAGCGAGCTCCACCGTCCACTCCAGAAAGTCTCCAACCCGACCTGCAACCATTTGGCACAAAGCGGTCAACTGGTTTGCAGTAAGGACTCCGGGAGTCCCTCCTCCAAAGAAAATTGTGTCCACGGAATGGAGTGACGGCACCCTTAAAAACTCAAGGTCCAGTGCTTCCAAAAAAATTTTAATGGAGTTTTTGCTTGGTTTCTTTTGATAGAACGCGCAAAAGTCACATGTTGACGAACAAAACGGAACATGGACGTAAAGCCCAAGGCTCCCATCAACATCAAACTTTTCTTGAACATTCACGCAAAATATACCGACCAAGACACCATAAGGAAGAAATGACAACAATGAGATTTCCATACAAGGCTTTCGCAATCGTTGCGCTTGCAACATGGTTTGGATCGTGCTCGAAGCCAAGCTTCATCAACCTCACCTCGGGCAACCTGAACCAGAACCCATCGAGCATATACACTCTGCAGACTGAATTGAACCTGCAGGACAGAAACATCGCCGAAGACTCCTTGCAGGTATACGCCATAGTAGGCGGTCAAGAAGTGCCGATGGTCTCGGATCAACTGAACGACCGAATCTGGAGCTGCGACTACAAGCTTCCGCAAGGCTATGACGAAGCAACTTATTACTTCAGGGCCGACTATAAGGTGAATAGAAACGGATTACCGCAAGACGGCCAAAAGAAGAGCAAGATATATCGTTTCAGCTTGGAAAACCGTTATGTTGGCAACCTTGCCTCTTACAGGGCGCCCGTCGGCGCCGAGATTTCCGTGCAAGGAAGAGGTTTCACACGACATGACGCCGTACAGTTCGGAGGCCGTCAGGCCCAAACCAAGTACCTGTCCTCCAACGAACTTAGATTCGTCGTTCCTGCCCTACCCTCCGGCGTCGATTATCCAGTAAAGCTGATTGGTGGACCTCACGGCGGGCTCGACGTCGGGAACTTCCGCATTGACGAAAGTTCCCTAAGTGTATCTCCCCAGAGCATAGAAATCGCATCCGGGGAAACGGACGTCTTGCTTTTCAAAATCGATTTTTCCGCCCCTGCCGGCGGTTTACCAATAAAGGTGGAAACGAACGTTCCCGCTTCCGTCGTAATGCCTGAGGCACGCATTCAGGCAGGTGCGAAGACGGCGAACATTCCCATTAAGGGCGGTCAACCCGGTGAAGGCAAAATCTTTATCCAGGTTCCTGGACTGAAGGAAGTGATCGTACCCGTAAAGGTACTCTAGAAAAACCTTCCAAACTCAAGTCCATTCATAGGACAGCTTGACTTCCAAATCGCAAGGCGCGATCATAAAGCCTTTGATTGACTTGGCAAAAGGCCACCTTAGCTCAGCTGGTAGAGCACTCGCCTTGTAAGCGAACGGTCGTCGGTTCGAGTCCGACAGGTGGCTCCACAATTTCGGAAGGGTGGCAGAGTGGTCTAATGCGGCGGTCTTGAAAACCGCTGAACCGGAAACGGTTCCGGGGGTTCGAATCCCTCCCCTTCCGCCA
>CAZNWO010000252.1:0-3556 GCA_964576585.1 uncultured Puniceicoccaceae bacterium
CCGGGAAGTGCGTGGGATCATCTCCCAGTCTGGGATTGTGGTGGGCAACGATGATCGCGGGTTTGTTGGGGTGGGCATCCAATGCTTTCGTCAGCCATGCAGTTTGGGTTTTTCCGAGAGTCCCTGGAGTCACCATTGTCTTCTGCAAGGAGTCGAGAAGGAAGAAGTTCGCATGCCGCGTTGCCACCATTGAAACGTGTCTAGACTTCACCAACGGAATATTTGGACGCTCATCCTTCATTACCCTGTAGAACGCATCTCTGTTGTCGTGATTGCCAAGGGTAAGATGAAGACTCACTTGCGCCTCTTGCAAGGGAGAGATTATTCCGGCGAAGTGTCGGTAGTCCCCGTCCTGGCCATCCTTTAAGGCCAAATCTCCATTAATGATTGTTGCCGCCGGTTTTCGTTTCAACTCGGTCAACTCTCGAACCACCTGCTTGAGGTTCATGGGAACGGAAGAAGTGGGAGAATGTCTTTCGCCTATGTGAGTGTCGTTCAGCAAGTAGATGAGGTCTTCCTGTACTGCTCCTGCAAAGCCCTGCGCTTGGAGAGTGAGAAAACCTCCTCCAAGGGAACCGAGGAATTGGCGACGATTGGTAGCGGGTAAATGGACGGGCATGAAAGTGGCGGTTTTTAAGAATAGTAAGAATAATTATTCGCCTAGGTCTTGTCCCAAGCCTTGGGCGGCAGTCATGCCGGATTGCTTCTTTGTCCGGCTATTTTCTTCATTACAAAGAAGGTCGCTGCCGGCGAGGTTTCTTTTCGGAACCTTGTTTCGCAACTGCACGACGGGGTGCCCCCACCGCCACGCCGCCATGAAGCGGTTGCCCCGCCCCGAGGATTGACTGCCGCCCTCGTCGGGTTAGGGTGAGGGGATGAAGAAACACTCCCGGTCGCCACGTTCGTATCCCTGATGATGGTTGAGTGGTGGAGGAGAAGGTCGTTTAGGGCGAGATGAAGGAGAAAGGCATGAAGCGAGCAGGTTTGACGTTGTTATGGATGTGTGTTGCCACGCTGAACTCGGAGCCGCCGGTGACGTTTGCCGCAAAACCGAAAACACTGCCTGCAGCGGGCGCGATCCGCCCGCACGACCTTGCATCGTTCGCCCCCGGTGAGGGAACCGCAGTTGTGCGGGACGGCAAACCACGCGCAGTCATCGTTCTGTCGGCCGAAGCTGCGGCAGACGAAACGCTTGCTGCCGAGGAACTACGCGAGCATCTGAAGCTCATTTCCGGCGCGAAGCTGCCGATTGTCCAAGGTGACTCGACTTCGGGCACCACGACGATCCGCATCGGAACAGCGGTTGGCTTCAATGCCGACAAACGCACCGAACAAATCGGGAGCGACGAAGCGTCCTACATGATCACAGTCGATGAAGACGGCATAAATCTCATTGGCCGTAGCCCAAAAGGCGCTTTATTCGCGACTTACGAATTGTTGGAGCGCCTAGGAGTCCGCTGGTACATGCCGGGCAAACTGGGCACGATCATCCCGAAGGCAAAGCATCTCGGGTTTGGCCACGGCGTGACCTTCAGGTCTCCGTCTTTCAGGAGCCGTTACATCACCTCATCCATGACACCGCCTTTCTCCAACAGGTTGCGTTTGGGTGGCGAGATGTTTCCCTCGGCGCACGGGATCAAATTGTCCCCGCCGCGTACCAAGAAAGACGACCTGGAGCTGTATGCGCTGCTCAACGGAAAACGTCACGGGAACCAGCTCTGCGTAAGCAATCCGGAAGCCGTGAAACGAGCCATAGCCTACGCCATCAACTTCTTCAAGAAACGCCCGGATCTCCCGTGGATCGGTATGGGGCCGAACGATGGTGGCGGTTTCTGCGAATGCGAGAACTGTCGCGCCTTGGACTCAAACGAATGGGATTCCTACTCGTCTCACGTGGCCACCACCGACCGGTACGTCTGGTTCTTCAATCAGGTCCTGGCTGGGATTCATAAGGTGTACCCGGGTAAGAAACTCTGTTTCTACGCATACCACACGTACACTTTGCCCCCGCGCAAACATATGCCGGACAAACACATCGTTCCGGCGTTTGCCCCGATCTCATTGTGTCGTGTTCACGGCATGTCGAACCCGGTTTGCCCGGACCGATCATTCTACAAGAAAGTCATGGTTGGATGGGGTAAAGTCGTACCAGAGATTTTCGAACGAGGTTACTACTTCAACTTGGCGTGCCCCGGATTCCCATTCAGCAAAGTTCATGCAGTCCGCGACGAGATTGTCGAAGCGAGGAAGGCCGGAGTAACCGGTTGGAAGGTCGAAGGCATTCCTTCGTGGGCAACTCACACGCCGACCACCTACGTCGCCTCGCGCCTGATGTGGGACGTCGACACTGACGTGGACGCGTTGCTTGACGACTTTTACGTGAAATTCTTCGGGGACGCTTCGAAATCCATGAAGGCGTACCTCGAGATGGTCGATCACGCGTTCAGAGACACCGACACGCACACGGGGGGCAGCTTCTGCATGCCCAAAGCGTTCACGCCGGAACGTTTGGAGCTCGGGCGGAAAACCTTGACAGGCGCCATCAAAGACGCGGGGAGCAACAACGTCTATGCCCGGCGCGTTGCGATGTTTGAACTCAATTTCCGGTTCCTGGAAGCCTTCATCTCCATGCTCAAGGCGCGTGATCAATTTGACTTCGCTTTGGCGAAAAAAGAACTGGACGACATGCGCGCGCTCAACGAAAAGCTGATCAGCTTTGACCTCAGCTACGCCGTGGCGCCCGAAGAACCTGTTGTTGCGGCCAAGGGCAAAGGAAAACCGCGTGAGATCCCGGCCATGCATGCGCGCACCTCGCGTTCGTACGTGAAACGGTTCTGGGCGGCTACGGTCGAGAGCGGTTACGAACGGGTGGTGGAACGCGGCGACCTGGTCGCAGGGTTTCCTGACGAATGGGGTTTCCTGGCGGACCTTACGGACGTCGGCGAGTCTGCAGGTTGGTTTGCGGACGGCATCACGGGCGGCAACTGGCGTACGTTGCGGACCAAAACCGCGAGTTGGAGTGACCAAGGAATGCATTACTACAAAGGCGTAGGCTGGTATCGCACCACCGTGAGAATTCCAAAGCAATTCAAAGGTCGTAAGTTATACCTGTGGTTTGGCGGGGTCGACGAACGGGCCAAGGTTTGGTTCAATGGCCAGCTTCTTGGCGCCAGCGAGGATGCCGGTGAAGGATTGCCCGGCACAGCCGGCACATTCCTGCCGTTTGAATTCAACGTGACGGAAGAAGCCAGACTCAGCGCCGACAACACCATTGTCGTCAAGGTCACCAACAAGAGACTCGATGAAGTAGGAACGGGCGGCATTGTGTCGCCCGTGATGATATGGTCGCCGAAAAGGTAACTCGGTGGGGAGGCGCACAGTGTGAGTAGCGGGAGGGCTTTGACCTAACTTAAAACTTGATTTGGTCCTGAGGGGTCACGTCAAAGCGCCCACGCCTCGCTACTTTTGTTTTATCGGATGATTATCAAGCCATCCTGATTATCGGGCTTGTACATGCCCAAGGCCTTGCCGGCAGGATCGACCACCAGCCAATAAT
>CAZNWO010000253.1:0-3483 GCA_964576585.1 uncultured Puniceicoccaceae bacterium
CGTCATCGGACAGCACGATCTCCGCGTGGGCTTCGCCGTCCTTGACGATGAATGGCTTGGCCTCGGCAATCGTGGGAAGGAGAAGAGACAAGGCGAGGATTAGGTTTCGGGTCATGGGTTCATTTTGAGTTTTGACTGCTCTAGCGATCATCGCTCCGGACGAAGTACACGTTGTTGCGGATGACCTCTCCCTTCCTGCGATACCTGGACAGACCGTCGAAGTAGATGAAAGGGGGTGAAGTTCCGGCTTTGATTTGGTTAAATCCGGCCGGACGCTCGACGTTGGGCTGATGGATAGTCTTGCCGCCGGGCAAAGCTTCTCCCGCTGTAAAAGTCTTTCCGCCGTCCCGGCTCGTGATCCAAGCCAGTTGCTTGGAGTCTGCGAACACCATCGCTCGCGTCGGCTTACCATCTTTCCAACCTTGGCCGTATGGTTTGAGCTCGAGCAGCGCGTGGAGGTTTCCAGCATCGTCGATGGTAAAGGAGCCCCGACAACCCATGGGACGAAGTCCCGGCCATTTCTTGGAAAGACCATCCACTTCCGTCCGCTTCCATCCACCCTTGCCGTCTGAGATCGCGACCAAAACCTGACCAGGCTTTTCCTGATGAGAAACATAGAGCACGTGCGGGATGCCTCTTCCATCTACGACGAGAGAACCTTGGGCTAGGATGTTAGGCGGAGGTAGGTCTTTCCGACCGGGACCTTGATGGCGGGCGATGGTGTCCATTTGCTCCGGACGGGCGGGTAGCTGTACGGGAGTGCCGTCGGACTTTTCCCAGGTATGGCCGCCATCCGGGCTGCGCATGTAGCATATCGCTTGGTGCGCTCCGCGAGCTTTGTAGGTGTGGTAGCTCTCGTAGAAATCCATGACGACGTGCAGGGTCTTGCGATCGGGACTCCAGGCGAGTCCAGTTTGGTAACCGGCGTACCCGGGGTATTTCGGGTCGCGGTAAAGGAGCCGGGAACGTTTCTTCCATGGCTTGCCCGGCTTTTTGGCGAAGAGATCCACCCCTGCCCAACGGGGCGACACACGCATGGTGGCAAGCAAGGTCCCGTCCCCTGCCACGGTCACGACAGGATAAGTCCCTCGACCCACGTCCTCCGCCTTGGTCCACTCGGAAGAATCGTTCGGGCGAACTGAGCGACGGTAGGTCACGGGGGAGTTGTGTCCGCTCAGGACGACATGCAAATACCCTTGCCGATCCACCGCGATGACAGGTCGGGCATGGTTGTCCTTGCCTTGGTTCAGGGTGAACGGCTCCGTCCATTTTCCACTACTGTTGTCCAATGTACGGATGCGGTTCAGGTACGCACCTTTTTTATCGGCGTCCTGCCAGACCACATGCGTCTTGTCCTTGAAAGTGACGATCTTGCAACCGGAACCGGAGGTCGCCCGTTCGCTGCCGGAATCGGAAATGGAGTAGGCTTCCTTCCCAACAAGTACTTCCGCGAAAATGCACCATAAAATGGTCCATAGGCAAAAGAGGTGAAACGGCAGCTTCATGAATTAATTCTTCGGGTAATCGTGTTCACGTAGGCTTTTGAGGACGGAAGACTGCCAATCGCGCAATTGTCGATTCATAAGAGCAACGACCTTCGGTTGCTTGGAAGCAAGGTTCGTTTTCTCGGCGGGATCGGTCCGCAGGTCGTAGAGTTCGGGCTTGGCATCGGAACTGCCATGGACGACTAGCTTGTATTGGTTATCCAGCCAAGCCCGCGAACCACCATAGTCGGCTTCCTCGATGGGCGGCTGATGGTAATTTCTAAAATTGCGCGTGAGGATGTCGCCCATGTACTTCACCAAGGGAGTAGTGCCCCTTTGCTGCTCGGCCGTGAAGTACGGCTTTGCCCCTGAGCGGTTTGCTCTTCCGGAATTAAAGCCCCAGAACCCAATCGGCTTGGATCGCGTCTTCATTTTGCCATGCAACAATGCCGCGAGGCTAATGCCGTCCAAGGGACGCTTGGGCAACTCGATGCCCGCCCAATCGCACAAGGTGGGCAGCATGTCGCTGGTCACCCCGTTCACCTTGCTAACGTGACCCTTCTTGACCTTGGCAGGCCACTCGATCAAGCCGGGCACACGAGTACCGCCCTCGTAGACCGATCCTTTCTGCGCCCTGAAGGGAGTAACCACGCGGCCATAACTGGGAGGGCTGCCGTTGTCTCCGCAGTACCAGATGACTGTGTCGTCGCGCAGGCTCATCTTTTTCAACTGGTCACGCAAATGGCCGATTGCCCGATCCATGGCGGTGATCTCCGCATAGCGCTCGCGGAGCACGTCGCGCAGGGACCTTGAAACTTGCCGACCCGTCTTGTTGGAGGTCAACCGCACCTTGCGTTTGGCGTATTCGGCAGGCAAGTCGTCATAAAGGGCGAGGTCCTTGGGCAGTCCGCTGTAAGGCTCATGCGGCGAGCCAAACCATACCACGGCGAGGAAGGGCTGCTTCTTTTTCGCCGTGTCCTCGATAAACCGCAGGGTCTCGCCGATCGTCACTTCCGAGCCCTCGCCCTTGAGGATTTCGGGTGGGCCACCATTACGGGATAAGGGTGGATCCATCTCGTAGAAGTTGTCGTGAGAAACGTATTCGTGGAAGCCCATCGCTCGCGGATTGGTCGGCGAACCTTTCTTGACGGGCCCCAAGTGCCATTTTCCGAAATGGCCGCATCGGTAACCGGCCTTGGCCAGAAGGTGAGCCATCGTGATTTCCTTTGAGCGAATGGAAAACCCCGGGGAAAATGTACCAAAGCGATTGGGATGCCGCCCGGTCAGAAAGCTGCCGCGCGTGGGCGAGCAGGTGGGGTGCGCGGCATAAAAGTTATCCAGGCGCAGGCCCGTTTTAGCCATCTCGTCCAAGATCGGTGTCTTGAGATGCGGGTGCCCATTGTAGCCTGTCTCCGCCCAACCATGATCGTCACCCATAAGAAGGATGAAGTTGGGCCGTCCCTTTGCTTCCGTGAAAAACGTGCACAAGAAAATCCAAGCGCAGCAAAACAAGATCAAATTGTTCATTGGTATCCTTTCCTTTAACATAGCGTGGAGGTTCAAGTAACTTGGAGAAAAAAACGGCATCTTCAACAAGCGAAGCCTAGCGAGCGCCGACGCGTTGCCGCCAAGTTTCGTAGCGGGTAGCCATGTCCTTTACACGATCAGGTTGGCGCTTTGCGAGGTTGGCGGTTTCGCCGGGATCGGAGGAAAGGTCGTAGAGTTCCCACGGAAGCTTGTCGGCGGGCCGAACGATTTTCCAGTCACCCATGACCAGGGCCCGACCTCGGGAATTCTTCCAAGCCAAGGTCTCGTGACCGTCACGCTTCTCGCCGTGAAGGATGGGGACGAGGCTTTTGCCTTCCATGGGAAGCGGTCGACGATTCCGAAACTCCGTGGGGTATTTTAGATCGGCGAGGTCGAGGCAAGTCGCCATGACGTCGATGACGTGTCCGGGTTGCCGGGTGAGTCCGTTTCCTTTCTTGATGACCTTGGGCCA
>CAZNWO010000254.1:0-3459 GCA_964576585.1 uncultured Puniceicoccaceae bacterium
GTAGTGGAACAACTCGTCATGAACAGGAGCAATGGAAAGATTCGAAGAAGCATCGGCCTCAGAGGGACTTGACCAGGGAACCGGGAACGTCCGTGGTGATCGAATGCACCCCAAGCGCCTTCAACCGCTTGGCGGCATTCAGGTCGTTGACCGTCCAGACGTGCCACTCGAAGCCTTCCTCGAGTATTCGCCTGGCCGCGTCTTCGGGGATGCCGTGATGGGAATCGAGCCCGTCCGCCCGAGTCGACTTCAAGGTTTGCAGCACGGTCTCGACGGAAGGGGTCCAGACTCCCTCGTCGTTTCGCTTGAAGTTGGTCAACCAGTAGGCCTTGCAACGAGGAGCCATGGCCTTGAAGACCCGTACGACCTCCGCCTTAAAGCAAATCATGACAACCTGCTCGTCCTCCAGACCCGATGCATCGATGGCCTTGAGCAAGGGAGGGATGATTTCCTTTCCGCACTTGATCTCGATGAAGATCTTCTTGCCTCTGGGAATGGTGGCGAAGACCTCCGAAATGGTAGGGATCTTGAGACCCTTGAATTTTTCGCCCTTCCACAGACCGACGTCCAGTTCCTGCAATTCTTGGAGAGTCGAATCCTTGACGATCAATTTTCGCCCGGCCAAACGTTCGGTGCTTTTGTCGTGTATGCAGACGATCCGGTTGTCCTTGGTCAGGAAAAAGTCGCCCTCGATGGCATCCGTTCCCTGTTTCCACGCCACTTGAAAGGCGGTCAAGGTGTTCTCGGGGGCGTCGTGGGAAGCGCCCCGATGAGCAACCACCAGAGGTTTGGCCGACAGGCCGGGAAAGCAGGCAAGAAAACATGCCGTCAACGCAGTTCGGAAGATGAACATGTCGCCTCGCTACAAGAAAAGGAACACCAAGGCGAGCTTGATCGAGGTTGCTTGCTCCACAGCCTTAATCTATGCTCGAATCAATCACAAGAACCAGAA
This sequence comes from uncultured Puniceicoccaceae bacterium, assembly GCA_964576585.1. GTDB lineage: Bacteria > Verrucomicrobiota > Verrucomicrobiia > Opitutales > Seribacteraceae. Next base: position 953 of record CAZNWO010000254.1, read on the forward strand.
ACTGAATGCAATAAAATGAAAGCGAGAACCTTCCTCTTCTTCCTGTTCTGCCTCGGCAACCTCCAGGCCGAGAAAAAAGACCCCGGAACCGTGATCCTGACCTTCGATGACTCGGTCGCCAACCATGCAACATTTGTTGCGCCGCTACTTAAGAAATATGGTTTTGGCGCCACCTTCTTCATCACCGAGGGTTTTGGGTTCGCTCAGGACAAGAAGCACTTCTTGACCTGGGAGCAGATCAAGCAACTTCATGCCGACGGCTTCGAGATCGGGAACCATACGCGGCGACATGCCTCCGTCGCCAGGCAGAAACCGGAAGCGCTCGAGGCCGATATCATTTACATCGAGAAGCAGTGCGAAAAGCACGGACTCCCCCGCCCCATCAGCTTCTGCTACCCGGGATACACCACCAGCAAGGCCTGCGTGAAAATACTGCGCAAGCGCGGCTACCTCTTCGCCCGGACCGGCGGAGCCAGAGCCTACGACCCGGACAAGGACGACCCATTGCTCATGCCGCAGGCCTTTGACGGAAAGCCGAAAAGCACCTTGGCGCAGTTCAAGGAGGCGGTCGCCAAGGCGGGCAACGGAAGAATCGCCGTGATGACCTTTCATGGCGTACCCGACGTCAAGCATCCATGGGTAAACACAGACCCCAAGAAGTTCGAGGCCTACATGAAACACCTTAAGGAAACGGGTTGCCGAGTCATCGCTCTTAGAGACTTGAGGAACCCCAAGGCATCCAAACAGTGAAACCCCCTGCTTCTGCGCGCAAAAAAAGATTTCGAGCAATGCCCTTGCCGAGCGGAACCATAGGATCGCCGAGCCAAGAACTGCAGAGAATGGCCTCAAGCAACACGAAACTGCTTCCCCCGTTTTCACTCGCTTTGGTTGTGGGGGTTTTGTTTGGAGCAATGGGCTTTGCCAAAGTGGAAAATCCATCAAGCCTGGTCTTACGAAAACAGAAGGGCTGGGTCACGGCCATCGCCTTCAGCCCGAATGGGAAATGGCTTGCCTCCGGGGGCGAGGATAAAACGATCCGGATATGGTCGATGGATTCCGGAAAAGTGGCCAAGGAATTCGGTGCGGAGGATTCGTCAGTCACCGCCCTCGCCTTCAGCCCGGACGGTAGATTTCTTGCCTCGGGTTTCTGGAACGGCGCCGTGAAGGTATGGAACATGGCCAACTCCAAGGTGATCCTCGCGCTCAATGAACATGAGGAAAACGTGACCTGTCTCGCCTTTGGCCCCAAAGGCAAACTGATCGCGTCGGGCAGCGGAGACGACACCCTGAAGTTGTGGGACGCCAAGATCGGGAAGGAATTAATGGAAATCGAACAAGGCAACGAGTACGACGTCACCTGCCTCGCCTTCAGCCCGGACGGAAAGCGGATCGTCACGGGCGATGGGGAAAGCGAACTCAAGGTGTGGGAAATCGAGCAGGGAGACGAATTGATGAACCTCAGCGGACACGATGCCACCGTGTCCGCGACCGCCTATTCTCCGGACGGCAAGTTCATCGCCTCGGGCAGCCAGGACAACTTGATCAAGATTTGGGACGACGATGGAAACGAAGTTCGCACTTTGCGCGGGCATACAAGCGACGTCACCGCAATTGCCTACGATCCCAAGGGGGATATCCTCGTGTCCTGCGCCGAAGACAAGACGGTTCGTGTTTGGGACGCCGGCAACGGCAAGGTCATCCAAATCATCAAAGGGCACACCGACCATCTCACCTCCATCGCCTGCTCCCCCGACGGCCAACGGGTCGCCGTGGCCAGCAAGGGGGTAATCACAATACACCCGATGATTCACAACGTGGGCCAATGAGATGAAGTCCTCGGTGAAAGCCTTTGTCCTGCAGGGATGCGCCGTTTGCCTCGCCGCAACCATTGGCCTGCAAGCGAAGCATTCCCCCGCGACGAAACGCATCCAAGCATTGAAGCCCAACCACGCCGCTCTCCTCGGCGAAGCCAAGGTGATGGGAGACTTCAACGAGGTGGCGAAGCGCTGGAACCTTCACGAGACGGGACCCCGAGGCCGGGATTTCACGATCAAGATGGTGTGGGCTCCCGAGCGAAAGCGGGTCTTGTTCTGCGGGGCCAATCACGGCGTTCCGCACCGCCTCAACGACGTCTGGGAATTCGATTTGTCGGCGCTCGCCTGGTTTATGCTCTACGCACCGGACAATCCTCGTGACTACAAGGGTCTCGGGAAGGATTTCAGCGACGTGGAGTTCAAGGACGGCATCCTCGTCACTAAGCGGGGCGGCCCCGCCGTGATCGCACATACATGGTGGGGACTGACCTATGACCCCAAGCAAAAAATGATGCTCTTCATGAATACTTGGGTCACCAACAAGAAGAAGATGGTAGAGTTGCTGGGCGGCGATCCGGACAAGCTGCATGCAGGTCCTCCGCTATGGGGTTTTTCGCCCGCATCGGGCCAGTGGAGAATGCTCAAGACGTCGCCCCCGGCCCCAAGGCCGATCTTTGGTGGCTGGCTGGAGTA
>CAZNWO010000255.1:0-3404 GCA_964576585.1 uncultured Puniceicoccaceae bacterium
TATGGAGAACTTCCTTTCGGCCAACTCCATTGCCTTGTCGAGGGTAGGGCGCTGGAGGATTTCCGGCTTTGTGCCCTTGTTCAGGCTCGTGGGTATGGAGATGCGAAAGCTAACGGAACCGCTTGGATTGATTCGTTCCCGAATCTTTACACCGGAATTCTTCGGATGTTCCCAAACCCTTAACTTGTTTTTTGTTGTTTCGTATTCCCGCTTTCGCCCCATCTTCATACCTTTCCGCTACTTGCCGTCTAATGCCGAAAAGTAGTATGAAAAAGGTACATATTCGGTACACGATTGTCAAATCTCAGGACAATATAGTCCTAAGTGACTTATGCTAAGCGATTTGAAAATGGTGGAGGTGGCGGGAGTCGAACCCGCGTCCCGTGAATTTTTCAAGACGGCGTCTACGCGCGTAGTTGTCTTTATGGTTTTAAGCCCTGTTCAGGAAGCAACACCTTCCAGGCCTAGACTGCCTTCAACCGTTTAGCCTCCGATAGGCAGCCCAACGCTCCGAGGTTTTGCCTGCTTGTTTGTCGCCCCGCCGACTCAGCAGGCGTCGGCCGACGTGGACGTGCGGCACCTAGGCCGCAAGAGCTTCGAGCTCAGGCTCGAAGTCGATGACGTTAGATTCGCCATTTAGTGTTTTGACGCATTTTTTACGAGGCCAAGCATCGTCCTCGGCACGCAACCGAATCTTCCAATTCACAGTCGAATCCGGAACACCCCCAACAAATTTTCAAAGAACGCTTCTACGATATCGCGCTTAGGTACGTAAGGTCAAGTCGGGTTGAGGGTTCCGCCTAGTTGCTTTTTTGTGTTTTCGATCCTTTTTCTCGATTTAGGGCGAGTTGCCAATTTTGATTATGGTTGTCCCAACCTTTGCTTCGTATATTTTTATGGCTTTACGATTACCCCGTGGCTCATACCCGAAAGTCGCAAGTAAACCGCTATTTCAACCGCGAGCTTAGTTGGTTGGCTTTCAATCGTCGTGTCTTGGAGCAGGCTTACTCGGAGAAGTATCCTTTGCTTGAGAGAATTAGATTTCTTTCGTTCGTAAGCTCTAATCTCGATCAATTTTACGAAATTCGAGTCGCAGGCTTGATGCAGCGCGTGGATTCAGGTTCTTCGAAGGCTGACCAGGATGGAATCTCTCCGGTGAAGTTGCTGGACGAGGTTCGCGATCAGGCTAACAGTCTGTTTAAGGACCAGTATCGTTGTTGGGACAAGGATTTGTGTCCTTCCTTGGCTGAAGAAGGAATTAACTTCAAGAGCGTGGAAGAATTGACCGCAGGTGAGTTTTCTTGGCTTCAGAGCTATTTCCGGAGGGAGGTCTTTCCCGTCTTGACTCCTTTGGCGATCGACCCGACACATCCTTTTCCTTTGATTCTGAACAAGTCGCTGAACCTGATTGTTTCACTGAGCAACTCTCGTTCAAAGCGTAGTCCGAAGCTGGTGGCGATCGTTCCCGTTCCGCGGATTCTGCCTCGATTGGTTCGCGTCAAAAGCACTAAGCCGAGAAACGAGATTACCTATTTGTTTCTTTGCGACGTGGTGAGACATTTCGTTGCCAGTCTATTCCCGGGGCACAAGGTGCTGGGCGCTTGGTCGTTTCGGATTACTCGCAACAGCGACCTTTATATTGACGAGGAAGAAGTTGAGAATCTGTTGAGCACTATTGAAGAGGAGTTGCACAATTTGAGAAAGGGTGCGGCGGTTAGGCTTGAGATCGACGCCGACGCCGAGGAGGACTTGAGGGAATACCTTCTTTCAGCCATCAATCTTGGCGGCAAGGATGTCTGTCTTGTCGACGGACCGATCAACTTTTATCGCCTGATGAGCCTTCCCGGCGAGGTCGATCGTCCCGACTTGAAGTTCAGTCCTTACGTTCCCCGTCTTCCCTCAGCCCTTTCGGACTCAAGCAAACTCTTCAAGGCTATCCGCAAACAAGACTTTCTCTTGCATCACCCCTTCGACTCTTTTGTTCCGGTTGTCGATTTTTTGAGGCAAGCCGCCGAAGACCCCGATGTATTTGCCGTCAAGCTCACTCTTTATCGTACGAGTGGCGACTCGCCGATCGTGCAGGCTCTTATGGATGCCGCCCTCAACGGGAAGCAGGTCACCGCTCTCGTGGAGCTGAAGGCCAGATTCGACGAGGAAGCAAACATCAACTGGGCCAGGAGAATGGAAGAGGTGGGTGTGCACGTCGTGTACGGTTTGCCTGGACTGAAGACGCACAGCAAGTGTTGCTTGGTGGTTCGCCGCGAGAAAAGTGGCTTGCGTCGTTACGTGCATCTTGGGACAGGAAACTACAATCCGGTTACTGCAAAGCTATACACTGACTACAGTTTCTTTACTTCCTCGCCGGCTATTTCTCGCGATGTGGCGAACTTGTTCAATGCACTCACGGGATATTCCAGATCACCCAAATTCAAGAAGCTGATCACGGCGCCTTTCGAGCTTCACAAGAGAATGCTGGAACTTATCGGTTCCGAGACCAAGGCAGCCAAGGCAGGCAAACCTGCACGAATTATACTAAAGGTGAATAGTCTTCTGGATCGCAAGGTTATTGATGCCCTGTACAAGGCTTCGAGATCGGGAGTTCGAGTAGACTTGATCGTGAGGGGGATTTGCGGATTGGTTCCGGGGCAGAAAGACCTCAGCGAAAACATACGCGTTGTCAGCGTTCTGGGGCAATATCTCGAGCACAGTAGGGTGTATTACTTCGAGAATGGGGGAGATTCTCCGATCTTGTACCTTGGGAGCGCCGATTGGATGCCTCGCAACTTCTTCCGCCGGGTGGAGGCGATTTTTCCCATCGAGAACGAGACCATGATTCATGACGTCTTTTCCGTGCTGGAAAAATACTTGGCCGATAGTGCATATGCCAAGGAACTCCGATCAAGCGGAGATTACTCGATTGTCAAGAGAAGGAAAGGAAAGGCTCTATATTCCGTTCAGGAAGATCTTCAGGGAATCGAGTAACGTCATTCCCGAAGGTAGCCGCTGGTTCATTTTTTTTCCGAACCTCGCGAAAATCCGAGAATCAATGCAAAGGCAACGAGGAATACTCCAAGTCCGACAATGGAGTCGCGGGAAAAGATTAGCAACAACCCGATTACCAGCACTGCCGGTGCAAGAGGACGACGCCAGTCGAAATTCATCCTTTTCGACTAGTTTACGTAAAAGGGAAGCGCAAGGGGAGATTTGATTGCTCCGCCAGGAGGTTTGCCTAGGTTGCCCACCGACCGGCATGCTCGAAGGACCAAATCGTCCAACGTCTTGTTCCCCGAGGGAGCAATGATTCTAGGAGATATTATCCGTCCATCCGCAGAAATACTGAACTGAACTTTGGCGTGACCTCCGGAGGTCAGGTTCGCTACATGCTGCATTTGTCTCCAAGTTGC
>CAZNWO010000256.1:0-3319 GCA_964576585.1 uncultured Puniceicoccaceae bacterium
CCGACCGGAGCACCTCACGTCGGCACCGCCTACATGGCCTTGTTCAATCTTGTCTTCGCCAGGAAGCATGGAGGGCAATTCATTTTGCGCATCGAGGATACGGACAGGGCGCGATCCTCGATCGAGTCGGAAAAAGCCATCTTTGATTCGCTGACTTGGCTGGGGCTCCAATGGGACGAAGGCCCGGACGTCGCGGGTCCCTTTGGTCCTTACCGCCAAAGCGAAAGACAGGAAGTCTATGAGGAGCACTGCCTGAAGTTGCTGAATTCGGGCAATGCCTATCCGTGCTTCTGCACCAACGAGAGACTCGACGAAGTACGCAAGCAGCAAATGGCCAACAAGGAGACTCCTCGATACGACGGTTTCTGCCTCGGGCTAGATTCCGACGAAGCTCGTTCCCGTGTTGAAGCAGGAGAAAACCATGTTCTCAGGCTAAAGGTTCCCAGTGAAGGAGATTGCACGCTGCAGGACGAGCTCCGAGGCGAAATAGTAATTCCTTGGAGCCAAATTGACCACCAAGTGCTTCGAAAGTCCGATGGGTTCCCCACCTACCACTTGGCCAGCGTCGTAGACGACCACCTAATGCAAATCAGCCACGTGATCCGTGGCGAGGAATGGATCAGCAGTACTCCCAAACATGTGTTGCTGTACGAAGCCTTTGGTTGGGACAAGCCGGTTTTCGTCCATTTGCCGCTGCTCAGAAATCCAGACAAGTCGAAGCTTTCCAAGCGAAAGAACCCGACCGGCATCTTCCACTATCGCGACGCCGGCTACCTCCCGGAGACCCTCGTCAATTATCTGGGGATGATGGCCTACACCCTTCCCGACCAAAGAGAAGTTTTCTCCGTTGAAGAGATGACGGAAAGCTTCGACTTGTCCCGCGTAAGCCTCGGTGGACCAGTATTCGACACAGCAAAGTTGAGATGGCTGAACGGGGTTTACCTTCGAGAGAAACTGGAAGAACGGGAAGTTCTCGAACGCCTCCGGGAATGGAAACTGAACGATGACTTCCTTGGTAGAATCCTGCCCTTGGCCCTGCCTAGACTTGAAACCTTTTCGGACTTCGCCCTCTTGGCAAATCCTCTCCTTTGCGAGGAAGTTGATCCTAGCTCGGAAGCTCTCTCGGGAAAACTCGAGGATGGTGAAGCGGCCCGCATGCTGAAGATCGCCGAGTGGGAGCTTGCCAAGCTCAAGAACTGGAATGTCGAGGCAATCGAAGAAGTATTCAACCGCATAGCGGAAAACGAGCAAAGGAAGCTAAAGCAGATCATGCCGACCTTTTTCGTCGCATTTTCCGGATCCGAGGTCTCATTGCCCCTGTTCAAGTCCCTAGCCATTCTTGGGCCTGATCTTGCGGGAACTCGCATCAGGAAAGCTCTTGGCGTACTCTCGGATTCCGGGCTAGGCTTAAGCAAGAAGAAGCTGAAGTCGCTCCAAAAGGAATATCAATCCAAATACGAGTAACAAGTCCCCTAACGTCGCAATGGCTGAAAACAACCAAAACGAGAAACCGCTCGACTTCATTCGCAGCAGAGTCGCGGAAGACGTCGAGAAAGGTAAAAACGACGCAAAGGTTCACACTCGCTTTCCTCCGGAGCCAAACGGCTACTTGCACCTAGGCCACGCCAAGAGCATTTGCTTGAATTTTGGCGTCGCGGATGAATTTGGCGGATTGTGCAACCTCCGACTCGACGACACCAACCCCGTCGCCGAGAAGACGGAATATGCCGATGCCATAATGGAAGACGTTCGCTGGTTGGGTTTCGATTGGGAAGACCGGCTTTGTTATGCCTCCGACTATTTTGATCAACTTCACGAATGGGCCATTCAATTGATCCAAGCCGAAAAAGCTTATGTTTGCGACCTTTCCGCCGAAGAAATGCGTGATAAACGAGGCACGTTGACCGAAGCGGGCGAGAACTGTTGCTTTAGAGAGCGTTCCGTTGAAGAGAATCTAGATCTCTTCGACAAAATGAAGAACGGAGAATTCGAGGAAGGTTCCCGCACTCTGCGGGCAAAAATCGACATGTCTTCCCCAAACCTGAATTTGCGAGATCCCGTGATCTATAGAATCGTGCATTCCGCTCATCCTCGCACGGGCGACAAATGGAAAATCTACCCGTCCTACGACTTCGCGCATGGTCAATCCGACTCCATCGAAGGCATCACCCATTCCATCTGCACGCTTGAATTCGAGCATCATCGCCCCCTGTACGATTGGTTCTGTGAGAACCTGAATATCCATCACCCGCAGCAAATCGAATTCGCTCGCCTCAACCTAAATTATGTAGTCATGAGCAAGCGAAAGATGCTTCGCTTAGTCGAGGAAGGTCATGTATCGGGATGGGATGACCCCAGGATGCCGACGATCCAAGGGATGCGCAGACGAGGATTTACTCCCGAATCGATTCGCAACTTCTCCGAACGCGTAGGGGTGGCAAAACGGGAAAACATGATCGACGTCGCCCTTCTTGAGCATTGCCTGAGGGAAGACCTCAATAAACGAGCCCTTAGAAGAATGGGCGTCCTGAGTCCAGTAAAACTGGTGATCGAGAACTACCCTGAAGACCAAACCGAGGAACTCGACGCCGTAAACAACCCCGAAGACCCCGAGGCCGGAACCCGCAAAGTTCCTTTCTCGCGAGAGCTTTACATTGAACGGGACGACTTCATGGAAGATCCCCCCAAAAAATACTTTCGTCTATCGATTGGTCGGGAGGTACGCCTCAAGTACGCCTACTACGTCACCGCAACCGAGGTAATAAAGGACTCCGAAACCGGCGAAATTACCGAAATTCGAGCCACCTACGATCCCGAGACTCGAGGAGGAGACTCACCGGATGGCCGCAAGGTAAAGGGAACCATTCACTGGGTTTCCGCTCCTCATGCAAAAGATGCCGAGATTCGCCTCTACGACCGCCTTTTCGCAAAGGAAAAACCCGAAGACAGTTCTGATTTCATTGCCAATCTAAATCCGGATTCTCTTCAAACTCTTGATAATTGTAAACTGGAACCCTCGGTAATCCAGTCCGAATCAGGCATATCTTTTCAGCTTGAGCGGTTAGGTTACTTCTGCATCGATTCCGCAGACTCTTCACCAACGAATCTCGTCATCAACAGGGCTGTACCACTCAGGGACTCATGGGCCAAACGCCAAAAGAATGCATAAACTTCATTACGCTTCAACTAAGACCAAGTTCTTTTTCAAGCTTGCAAAAAGTTCGTAAACTTTAATCGTCCACTATTAGCTATCATACAATTTATCTAGTCGAAAACCAGCGAAACAAAAAATCATGAGCAATCAAGATTCCGAACCTGA
>CAZNWO010000257.1:0-3272 GCA_964576585.1 uncultured Puniceicoccaceae bacterium
CCGGCAATACGGAAAGCCCAAAAGCGCCAAGTGCGCATCGTTCTATGAATTGTCGTCTAGCTAAAGGGAAATCTTTCATGGCTGGGAAAGTTGAGATTCGGTTTATTGGACAAAGAGAAATTCGGTGGAATTGAAGAGGGCCCAAGTCAAGTCCTCCTTCTTCATGCCATTATTAATAGCTTCCTTTATCGCACCAATTTCATCGGGAGTGGGTGGACGGCCAAAAAAGCTTAGAAACAGGAATTGGACAGCCGGCTCGAATCCTCCGCTTTTCTTGAGTTTTACGGATAACCTCGACTCAGGCGATGACAACATGGACTGAACTTGGCCATTCATGAGAGCAAGGGTTTGCGGGATGCTACCCTCCACACTAGAATCATTAACCAAGTCCCTTGAGGATTGACCAAACATACGAAGAAAATGGTTGTCCTGTGCGGGTTGGGACATCTCGGATGCCCGGAGAAGAAAAAGGCCGCCGATCTTCTCGGGCCGCCTTCCATTTACGTAATCGAGGTCTCCGAGACGATTGCCGACGTTTTTGCTCAAGTGTCCGGCTTTTTTCATGGCCAGCACCACCTTGCCCACATCCTCCATGGACATATCGTCGTAGGGAAAAGCATAACGGGTAACGCGATGAGATCGATCGATCTTGTAAGTGTCTAGCTTTGCTCCAAGAACCAAGGCAAGGATGGAATCCCAAGCCTGCTCGGCAGTCATCCTGCGAAGGACTGGCCCGGAAAAGAGATACTTGCCGATGTCGCCAATGGGAGGACTAACGCTCGACTTGGCTTGGTAGGCCTTCGTGTTGAAGAGCACCCGCTGAAATTCGCGAAGGTCGAAGTCAGCCTTGACCATAATCCTGCCCAAAAGTTCGAGAAGGATGGGATTCGATGCATCGGAAAGGTCGTCCAGATCCTCGAGCGGTTCCTTCACTCCCAATCCGAAGGATCGTTTCCAGAGACGGTTAGCTATGCTGACGGCAAAGCGGGGATTTTTCTCATGAGTTAACCATTTGGCGAAACTGGCTCGCAAATTCTTCGGGTTCTTCAGATCGACTTGGTAGGCAGGATTTTGTTCATCTTCCGAATCCCAGATCAACAGCAAAGGATCCACCGGACTGCCCGGCTTTACGTCGTCATAGGCATAGTCGTCGGGAAACTTTAAAGTCTGCCTGCTCTTGGTGTGAACACGAGCCATGTTTTGCGCCACGCCCTTTATGACATCCTGCTTGGAAAGCTCGTCATTGCCAAGCCTCTTGCCGATTTTCCGAGGATCCCGGTCGCTAACGTCCGTAGCTCCGAAAAAAGCCGCCAACTCATAGAATTCCCTCTGCGTCCATTCCGCGAAAGGATGATCATGGCACTGAGCGCAAGCCACATTCGCACCCAAGAAGACATTAAGGGTGTTGGACAAGTTGTCCAAGGGCATGCCGGGATCACGCAGGAGATAACCAGTGGGTCCAGAGGTGGCAACGCTACCCTCGGCCGTGAGCAAATCAAAAACCAATTGGTCCCAAGGTCGGTTTTTGGCAATTTGATCTTTCAGCCACCTTTCGTAATGGCTGTAGTTGGTTCTCTTGATTGAGTGCTTGTGCCTAAGCAAATCCCCCAACCAGTTGAACAGGTGAGAACGATAGCCAGCGGTAACAAGAAGTTTGTCGATGAGCTTTCTGCGCTTTTCAGAATCCTTGTCCTTGAGGAAGGCCGCCGCCTCCTCATCCGTGGGAATCCGACCGACGGCATCCAAGTAAATTCGACGCAAAAAGACAAAATCGTCGGCCCGAGGATTTGGTTTTTGACCTGCCTTAATTAAAGCGTCGCTTATGAAGCGATCAACCCAATGTGCGGCAGACTGGATTTGGGCAACTTCCATGCGAAGGCGATTATGGGGCCTGACGGGAGAAGCATTTCCAATTCCTTGAAGTGATGGAAGCCTTCTATCAGCAAATGAAGTGCCCTTCTTGGAGCGATTGCGTTCCTTTCGCTTTTTGTTTTGTCCATGTACGTCTGATGATGGGATAGAGGCGTTTGTCGAATTAAATGAAACATCGGCAACCTTCGCCTTTTGACCAAAAGCAAAAAAAGAAAGGAAAAAGACGAATGAACTTAGGATAATAAGACTTTTCATTGAACAGACTGTTGGAATCTAACTTTCAAGGAATCGAGAAAGCTTTAACCATAGCGTTGTTGCACTCGGAAATCCAGAAGCAATAATACAAGCCAAGAACTCTGGTATTTTCGAAACTTCGAAAACACTTTGCCCTTAGGCTTTGCGGACAACGATGCCGTCCATTCGGCGAGCAAGTGCGAGCATTCCTTTACCACCTTGGGATTTTACGGCAGCAACAGGCTTCGGGCCATCTTGTCGCAAAAAAGCCGATCCGGCGAAAGATTGAGGGAGGGAAATCTTCATCATGGAGCCTTCATTTGCCATTCTAGGCGAATCAATTCCGGGCGAGCTCCCTTCCAAGGTGTTTTGGGAAAGGTTTGGGGCGTACCTCTCTTCACCTGGTACTTGGCGCAAAGACCCAACTCGTCGATCTCAGCCCAAGTCTGGAGCGTATTGCCTGTCTGCACCTCCTTGAAATCGGCTGGGCTCAAGCGAATGGTTTCGGGCTTGCCTCCCTTGAGATCGACAACCGCCACGTAAGTACCCTTTTTGCCACGGTAGGCCCGCCAGGTGTTTTGCTGCAGGACGAGAACAAAGGAATTCGGTTGTTCGCTCTGCATCCGCAAGGAAAGCCTCGCTTCGTCGGGTCCCCGGAACATTGAATCGGTCACCTTGCGGGTCCAGTGCTGCCAGAGACTAGGGTGGTTCTGGTTTAGCGAGTACCAGTCGTGAAAGCCTCGCTCGAAGTCGTCGATGAGGAGGGATGGCTTGGCGGTTGCCCTGACCTTGGCTTTCTTCAATTCCTCGGGCTTGGCAACCAAGAGATTGGAACTAAGACACACTTGCCCAACGCTGCGACCACGAGAAAGGGGCTCGGGCTTTGGCAAATCGTAGTAGACGTGGGCGTAGGCGAAGAGAGGGGACTTCGGATCAAGCTTGAGCAAGTGGGCCTCCCAAATTCCCTTGCCCGACTTGGTGGCTTGGGCATCGCGAAAGAAGCGTGATCGTGGATCACCGTCCTCGCTATAGAACACGCTGACCTTGGCGACGGGCAGCTTAGGGTCCGGCATGACCGTGAAATGCGGAATTCCAGAAGGCGTATTGAGGACCCACTTGGCTCGCGGCGTTTCGGGAAGAGAGTCGCGCCCTTGGAGATGAACATC
>CAZNWO010000258.1:0-3264 GCA_964576585.1 uncultured Puniceicoccaceae bacterium
TGCCCCGCCCCGAGGATTGACTGCGGTCCTCGTCGGGTTAGGGTGAGGGGATGAAAAAGTTACTTGCCGCTATCTTCGTCGCCCTGCTGATGGTCGGCCTCTGCCTTCAGGCTATGGGAGCCGGGACAGGACGCTGGCAGAACAGAGCGGACACCCCGGAAGGCAGCCTGCCCCGACTGACGAAGCCGCTGCTCCTCGATGCCAAACTCGACGAGTGGGAAGGCGCAACTTCTCTGTCGGTGCGGAACGCCTCGTATATCTCCAAAGTCAAGCCGGGACGAGAATGGCGTGGACCACTGGACGCAGGCGCTGAAATGTATTGCGCGTGGAATGACGACGGATTGTGTCTCGCCGCGATTGTGGCCGACGATACCATCCAAAACGAGCGCCCGCCCGGTCTTACTTGGCAACAGGATTGTCTCGAACTCTTTATTGACGGCAGAACAGGCGAGAAATTCATGAAGCCACCCTATTCGAAGGGAGCATACCAGCTGTTTGTACGGCCGCCGACAGACAAATTGCCGGCCGCCCTGTTTGTCAGCGAGCGTGACGGTACGATTGCCGGATTGCGTATCTTCGGCCAGCGAACGCCGACCGGATATGTTGTCGAGATGTTCATTCCCTGGTCAGCGTTTCCCGAATTCAGGCCGAAGACTGGTTCGCAGTTCGGACTACAGTACTCGCTGTGCGATTACGATAAGCGCGATCAAGGCACCAACCAGCCGATGGTTATGAGCTGGCGAGCGGCAACTATGCTGTTTCAGAGTCCGCAGAAACTGATCCGCTATGAACTGGTAAAAGCCATACCCCTCGGAACAGATGCGTCGCTTGCGTCCATAGTGAACATAGCCATTCCCCCGTACATCGGTTCTGGCGACTCAGCGACGTTTTCCGTCGAGATGGCAGTGCCGCTGGCACAGCTGGCGCAAACGGTGGAAATCCTTGTCAGCGATTGGGACGGGAAGGTGGTGCTGCAGCGGACAGAGCGTCTGCAGAAAATGGCCAAGCCCTGGAGTCGATCGAAACAGGGGATCTGTGAGTGGATGTTCGCAGATGTCGAAAACGGCGTCTATCAGATAGAAGCGCGTCCGAAAGACGCGCATGATCGGGTACTTGGTTCAACCATGCGTAGCGTTTTCTTGTATATTCCTGGAAAAAGCGTTGCCAGGAACGCCTTTGCCGGAACGCTGCCCAAGCTGGCAAAGCCGTTCGTGATCGATGCTAAACTCGACGAGTGGCAAGGCGCAACTTCTCTGTCGGTGCGGTACGCCTCCTATATCGCCACTATCAAGCCGGGCCATGAATGGCACGGGCCAAAGGACGCAGGCGCTGAAATGTATTGCGCGTGGAATGACGACGGATTGTGTCTCGCCGCGATTGTGGCCGACGATACCATCCAAAACGAGCGCCCGCCCGGTCTTACTTGGCAACAGGATTGTCTCGAACTCTTTATTGACGGCAGAACAGGCGAGAAATTCATGAAGCCACCCTATTCGAAGGGAGCATACCAGCTGTTTGTACGGCCGCCGACAGACAAATTGCCGGCGGCACTTCACGTTAGCGGGCGCGACGGCACGATTGACGGATTGCGCATCGCCGGCAGACGCACAGAGGCTGGATATACCGTCGAGATGTTCATTCCCTGGTCAGCGTTTCCCGAGTTCAGGCCGGAGACCGGCTCACGGTTCGGGCTGCAGTATTCCCTGTGCGACTATGACAAGCGCGACAACGACACCAACCAACCGATGGTTATGAGCTGGCGGGCGGCAACTATGCTGTTCATGAGTCCGCAGAAAATGGTTCGCTACGAACTGGCGGAGGCTGTCCCCCTTGGCACAGAAGCGTCGCTCGCATCGCTAGTGAACATGGATATCCCCAAGCAAATCGGCTCTGGCGACTCAACGACCTTTTCCATTGAGATGGGCCGTCCGCTGGCACAGCTGGCGCAAACGGTGGAAATCCTTGTCAGCGATTGGGACGGGAAGGTGGTACTGCAGCGGACAAAGCGTCTGCAGAAAATGGCCAAGCCCTGGAGCGGATCCAAGTCGGCCGTCTGCGAATGGGCCTTTGGCAATATTGAAAATGGTGCCTACAAAATTAAGGTTCAGCCAAAAGACGTGGGTGGGAAGGCGCTGGGCTCGGCAGCGTGTGCCGTTGTCATTGCCAGGAAACCCTTCTTGCGTTGGCGTCCAGGCATCAAACCTACAATCCTCGCCCACCGGGGAGCGCCTTTACCGGATCTGCCGGAAAACAGCATTGCCGCGTTTGAGCAGGCTTTGACCGATGGTGCGGACTTTATCGAGATTGACGTGCGACAGAGCAAAGACGGTGTCTTCATCATTCATCATGACGGTGGGCTGGGTCGGACCACGAATGGAGGACATGATGATAAAGTCTCTGAGCACACCCTTGCGGAACTGAAAACTCTCTTTCTCAAAACTCAAGCCGGAAAGGTCTCTACCCATAAAATCCTGACATTGAAAGAAACCATCGATTGGGCACGTGGAAAAACAGTCCTTTTCGTGGATTTTAAAATATTGGAGATCGAGAAGGTCATCGAATTTATACAAGCTGAAAAGGCTCAAACATTCTGCGTGCCTATGACCTATCGTTTTGAAGATACACTCAGAGTTCACAGCTTGGCGCCTGAAATGGTAATTTACGCAAATGCCGACGGCACAAGAAACAACGTTGAGAAACTCCTAAAAGGTGATATCCCCAAGGACCGCTTGTTCGTCTGGGTCAGGAGCACAAACAAGAGCGTGATCGATCGGATGCATGCAAACGGGATCATGGTGCAGTACGGAGGGGTGCAGGGTGGAGGTGGGAAATCCCTCGAGCCTTATTTGGGGTTTCTGAAGAAGGGCATCGATTCCTTTAACACCGATGACGTGCCAAGAGCTGCTGCTGCAATAAGGAAGTTCTACAAGAGATGAGGTGCTGTCCTCCCATAAAACGGTAACATTTTCAGCGAGAGTTTTCCTCTGTAAAAGAGTACGGAAGAGAAGGAGGATCAATAAAGCGGAAGCGATTAGGTAGGGGCAATTCTTAGGGGTTCCCGAAGAAATCTGACGTTCTGCTACGAGAATTGGCGGCAGTCGCCGGAAACCACTCACAAGAAGGGTAAGGACCGCAAAATTATTTCTGACGCTGGTTGGAAACCGAACGGTGAGAAGTGTCCCGCCACCAAGGTTGTGGACGGGCATGGTGTTATGGTTATGTACAGCAAGGACGGGACGGAATTTGGTCGCTTCACTTATAAGG
>CAZNWO010000259.1:0-3256 GCA_964576585.1 uncultured Puniceicoccaceae bacterium
TCTGGTTGAAGGAGCGGACAACCCAATCGCGATAAGGGTAGATGCCGCGCTTGTTGTCGAGGTGTAGACCATGAGTATCACCATAACGGGCGGCATCCAACCAATAGCGGGCTTGGTGCTCTCCAAATCGAGGACTGTCAAAGAGTTCTTGGACGTAACGTCCGTAGGCATCGCCACGCTTGTCCGCAAGATAGGTTGCGAGGCGTTTCGGCTCGGGAGGCAGACCGGTAAGCACGAGAGCTACCCTCCGAGCCAAGGTTGCCCGATCGGCTTCCCGAGCAAAACTCTTGCCGATCCCCTTAAGCTTCCGTTCTATGAAAAAGTCGATCGCGTTGCCCTTTGCTTGCGGGCGTTTAGGCTTAACGAAAGCCCAATGTTTGGCATATTCCCCACCCTGCTTCACCCAACGGGATAGCAAGTCCCGCTCAGCGTCAGTCAATTGCTTGTCGGCCTTTTGGGGCGGCATCGGGTCATCAGCGTCATGAATGCGGACGAGGAGTTCGCTCTTGTCGGGAGCATCCGCATCGATGGCCCGATAACCACCGAGATCACGAGTGGCGCCTTCATGCGAGTCCAGTCGCAGCAAATCCTTCTTCTTGGTATCAGGTCCATGACAGACGAAACACTTGTTGGAAAGCACGGGCAAAACCTCCCGAGCGAAATCGACCTTTTCCGCAAGCAGAAAAGAAGAAAAGAAACACCCGAAAACCGGAAAAACCAGTGCTTTTAAAGGAAGACTAATGTTGGGCTTCATAATTCGAAAAGAAAAGGATTTGCGACAAACTCTTTAAATCAAAAACAAAAGTAAAATTGAAACCACGGCGCTTGCAATGCGCTTCTGCTGCGCCTATTGAAAGAGATTCCGGAAAGATCCACTATCAAAATATGCGAAAGACGAGTTTAACGGCGATAATTGCTGCAATATTTTCGGCCCTTTGCGCAAAGCAAGATGCGGAAAACGTCGCTCCTAAATGGACTCTCAGTTACGATGCGGGTTTCGAGGACAGGAATGGCGCCTACGCAGGAGGATCGGAGATCATGCATTTGGTGGCGCACAAGGGGAAGATGTTCGCTGCCAACGGATATTGGCTCGATTCCAGATGGGTCATTCCGCCCGAGGGTCAGAAGCAATCCGCGCAAGTTCTCAGGCTAGATTCGTCGGACGGCAAATGGGAAGTCGACCTGGATACCGGCAAGGCAAACGACCTATCCCTGGAATATATGAAGGGAAACATCCTAAAGTCGGTCACTTTTACCAGAGATGCAAAAGGCAACAAACTGGACAGTCCCGAAGAAGTCTTGATTCTTGCAGCGGGTTCGAATTTCGAGGGTGGCGGAGCGGTATCGACTTGGACAAGGAACGATTCCACGGGGCGTTGGAATCACGAACTTGTTCGTCACGGTTCGTCTGCAGGAGGCGTCAGGTGGGTCCCGAGAGACATGGAAGTTCATATGGACAAGATAACGGGCGTGGAAAGAATCTTTCTCCTTCTCGGCAATCCGGGAATGATTTCCGGGGTATACGACCCATCGCGCCCTTCAAGGATTCGCTGGGACCGGCATCTCGAGTTCCCATTCCTCACACGCGGGAAATTCAGAACTCGTCCACTTGGAATCGCAATCGCGAATCGCACGCTGTTCTTCTCGGAAAGCAGCTCGGTATATGAAAGGAAAGACGGGGAAAGACCAATTTACGAGAAGATCATAGACCTTGACCGCGACACGGACACGGACATAGGCGGAATCCGCGGAATCACTGCAATAAGGAATCCGCAGGGTCCGGGAGATTCCCTCCTTATGCTTTGGGCTCCGGGAGAAAGATCCAGAAGCGAGATGAAGAGACTCGATCCCGATGGCTCGGGCGGTTACGTCCTTCGTGAGGAGCTGCATCTGGCCGACCTCATGGGCAAAAGGCTGGGAGTGAGGGTGACTTACTCGCTTGGAGCCCACAACATGATGTATCCGATCCTGAACCCTGCCACGGGCAAGACATTGCACCTGATAGGATTTCAGGGAAATATTGTCGGCAGGAACAACCTTCGTTGGAAAGGCAGTGCCCTGTATGGCGGAGCAATGTACGCAATCAGGTCATCGGAAGGAAAATACAGCCTCCAAGAGGTAAACAACGCATTCGCCGCCGACAAGAAGCCGCTGGTGTCGCCAAGGACCTTTTGTCTTTCACCTTTTGGAGACAATCACGTCTTCGTCGGTGGACACGATTCCAGCAACAAGATATCGGACGACATGGCTTGGGTTTTCAAGGCTCCGACTGAAGTCGCCTTGGGACTGAGAAAAGGTTTCGAGCACAAGACCATCGCAAGAAAGTCAAAGAGGCTTCCAGGGGTGGAGGAAGGACCAATCCAAGAGCTCCGCATTTACCAAGCCAACGAGGACAGGTTCGGCCACTTGGTGAAAAGGTTTCGCTTACATACGGACAGAATCTTCAGGAAGCACGGAATGAAACCCTTGGGGTACTGGGCTCCTACGGACGGTTCTCCAATCAAGCGCAGGCGCTTCGTGTACGTGCTCGAGCATCCCTCAAGGTATGCGGCCTACCAAAACTGGAATCGTTTCACGCACGACCGCGAATGGAAAGCAGTTCTGGAAATCCCCGAATTCAAGGGCCTGCTCTCCGAAAAACCAATTAGCGTCTTCATGTTTCCCAAGGAATTTTCAGACCGACTCGAGAAGGGAATCAATGAAGGGGACGGCATCTTTGAACTACGGACTTACGTCACAAAAGAAGGAAAGTTGTCGGAGCTTGAAAATCTCTTTAGCAACAACGCGACAGACCTTTTCAGCAGACATGGCATGAAAAGCCTTGCATACTGGACACCTTTCGACAGGCCCGATTCGGAGAGCAAAATGCTCAGCATGATCCATCACCAATCCAGAAAACAAGCGGATGAAAACTGGAAGGATTTGAGAGAGGACGATCAATGGCGAAAAACCTTCAGTAAACCTATGGCAGACGGAGGTCTCTTGGCGTCCCCCCCTGAATCGACCTACCTTAAGGCCTTTGATTTTCCTTCGAGAAAATAAGAAGAAGGTAGTAATTAGGAGTGACGGAGAGCCTCAATAGGATCGAGATGCGCCGCTCGACGGGCTGGATACAATCCAAAGATCAACCCGACTGCAACGGACAACCCGAAAGCCAAAACGACCGACCATTCAGTCACTATCGTGGTGGTCTCCAGAATGTTCTGGCGAAAGACAGCAAATAGCCAGCCCCCGATTACACCGACACTACCACCGA
>CAZNWO010000260.1:0-3248 GCA_964576585.1 uncultured Puniceicoccaceae bacterium
GGAGGTCAAATCCTCTGGGGACACGGCCTGCACATTGCTTGGGCAATGACAAGCGGACGGTTGGTCGGAAAAGCCCTAGGCAAATTGAAAGCCGAGCAGGCCCACGCCTAATTCAGCTCAACGGACAGCAAAGGGTAGTATATTACGGCGACCAGACGCTGAAAAGAGCCTCGGCGATATGCGAAGGGGTCTCGGCAACGGCGATTCCCGCATCCTGCATAGCCTCGACCTTGGCAGCTGCGGTTCCCTTGCCTCCGGACACGATGGCCCCGGCGTGCCCCATGCGACGACCAGGAGGCGCCGTCATGCCGGCGATAAAGGCGGCAACGGGCTTGTCGACGTGTTCCTTGACGAATGCAGCAGCCTCTTCCTCTGCAGTACCACCAATTTCCCCGATCATGATTATGGCCTCGGTGTCAGGGTCTTCGTTGAAGAGCTTGATGGTATCAAGATGGTTTGTTCCATTGATAGGGTCTCCTCCGATGCCGATGCAAGTAGACTGCCCGTGCCCCGCGCAAGTGATCTGCCAGACTGCCTCATAGGTGAGTGTGCCCGAACGAGAAACGATGCCCACCTTTCCGGGCTTGTGGATGTATCCGGGCATAATCCCAATCTTACACTCGTCGGGGGTGATGATGCCCGGGCAATTTGGCCCAATCAAACGGGTATTGGAAGTTACTAGGCGAGCCTTCACCTCCGCCATGTCGCGGACGGGTATACCCTCGGTGATGGCAATGACGAGGGGAATTTCAGCGTCGATGGCCTCGAGGATCGAGTCGGCGGCAAAAGGAGGAGGCACATATATGGCGGCAACGTTGGCTCCTTCCTTGTCCACGGCTTCCTTGACCGTATCGAACACGGGGACGCTATCTTGAAACTTTTGCCCACCTTTACCGGGAGTCACTCCCGCCACAACGTTTGTGCCGTACTCGATGCATTGACTGGTGTGAAAGCTACCCGCGCTCCCTGTAATTCCTTGAACCACGAGGCGCGTATCCTTGTTTACTAAGACGCTCATCTTAAAATTTCCTATCTTTAGGGTTAGGCCTCAGCAGCCAGCTTGACGACTTTTTCCGCAGCCTCCGCAAGAGAGTCCGCCGGCTCGAGAGCCAATCCGCTTTCCGCAAGGATCTTTTTGCCTTGCTCGACGTTTGTGCCTTCCAGGCGAACGACGAGGGGAACGGTCAGCTCTAGCTTGCGAGCGGCGTTCACGATGCCCGTGGCAATGACGTCGCACTTCATGATGCCGCCAAAGATGTTGACGAGGATTGCCTTGACTGCCTCATCCGAGACAAGAATGCGAAAGGCGTTTTCCACTTGTTCCTCGTTGGCTCCCCCTCCTACGTCGAGGAAGTTGGCAGGCGATCCACCGTAGTGCTTGATGATATCCATGGTAGCCATGGCAAGGCCCGCTCCGTTCACCATGCAGGCGACGTTGCCGTCGAGCGCTATGTAGTTGAGGTCGAACTTGGAGGCCTCAACCTCGCGAGGATCTTCCTCGGACTCGTCCCGCAGCTCGACTATGTCCGAATGGCGAAAAAGGGCGTTTGAGTCAAAGTTCACCTTGGCGTCAAGGGCGACAACGTCACCGTCTGTCGTGGTTATCAGTGGGTTAACTTCAACTTGGGAGCAGTCTTTCGTCCAGAAAAAGGCGTAGAGCTTGTTGAGGAGCTTAACGCATTGCTTGAAGGAGTCACCCGACAATTGAAGCCCAAAGGCAATTTGACGAGCCTGATAGGGCCTCAAGCCAAGGGTCGGATCGACGGTCACCTTAATGATCTTCTCGGGATTAGTCTCCGCCACCTCCTCGATGTCCACTCCTCCCTCGGTGGAGGCAATTATCACTGGCTTTGAAGTGGCGCGATCCATGAGGATTGCGAGGTAGTACTCCTTCTCAATATCAACGCCATCCGTAAAATAGATGGAGCCGACCTCACGCCCTTCCTCGCCCGTCTGCTTTGTGACCAGCGCGTTTCCGAGCATGGCGGCGGCCTTTGCTTTCGCATCGTCGCGAGAATTCACAACGTGGACGCCGCCTTGGAAGCCATCCTTGAAGGTTCCCTTGCCGCGACCGCCTGCATGAATCTGCGCCTTGACCACGATACAGTCTTGGTTGAGACCAGACAGGGCGTCATCGAAGTCTTCCACGGCATGAGAAACGCTTCCAGCAGGCACGCTGACACCTGCCTCAGCAAAAAGTTCCTTGGCTTGATATTCGTGTATGTTCATTGATATTTAAAAGAGTGAAGAGGTCGCAGAGTGTATGGGGCAGGAAAGCGGGCAAGCCTTTTCCGAGAAAATTTGATGTCCTCCTTTTCTTAATTGGCTGTCTTCGCTCTTTGACTTTGCTTCGCTCGAGGCTAAAATGGATCGTTTAAAATATTTCATATGAGCAAAAAAGCCGTGTTGATGATGAACCTCGGTTCCCCTGCTTCCACAGGCATATCGGACGTCAGGAACTACTTGAGGGAATTCCTCATGGACGAAAGGGTAATAGATGTCTCACCCCTTGCAAGGTGGTTGATAGTCAACTGCTTAATCCTTCCCACTCGACCGAAGAAGACTGCGGAAGCTTACGCAAGAATTTGGACGGATGAAGGCTCCCCTCTCATCACGATGAGCAAAAGGTTGAGGGATCTAGTGCAAGAAGAGCTCGATCTTAACGTCTATCTCGCCATGCGGTATGGAGCACCCTCCATACCTTCCGTCGTGAACAAGATCGATGAAGACGGAATCGAGGACTTGTTCGTCATTCCCCTCTACCCGCACTATGCCGCATCCAGTTATGAAACTGCAGTGGTTCGTCTTCAGGAAACAATCCGGGAAAAAGGTTCACGGATTCAAACCCACCTTATGCAACCCTTTTACGGAGACGAAGATTACGTCGATACACTCGTGGAATCCGCCAAGCATGACTTGGAACGAGAATACGACCACTTCTTGATCTCCTTTCATGGCATACCGATTCGCCACCTGCGCAAAGCGGACTCCTCCCGTTCTCATTGCCAAATGGTCGAAAATTGTTGCGAGACCCCCCACCCTTGCCATGCCACTTGCTACCGCTACCAATCCATGGAAACGGCCTGGCAATTCGTCCGGAAGGCAAAAATCCCCGATGAAAATTGGTCCGTATCCTTCCAGTCTAGGCTTGGCCGCGACCCCTGGATGGAACCATACACGGACCAAGAAATCGAGAGACTTGCCCGTAAGGGAATAAAAAAGCTGCTGGTAATTTGCCCCGCCTTCGT
>CAZNWO010000261.1:0-3193 GCA_964576585.1 uncultured Puniceicoccaceae bacterium
CTCGAACAAATATTGGGCAACGGACGGATGATCTCGCGCTGGCCGATCCGGACGGGGATTCTGGTCGATCGTGGGGTGGCATATTTCGCAAGCGGCATGTGGGCGGCGGAAGGCGTTTACGTGTATGCACTCAATGCGGAAACGGGGAAAGTCGTCTGGTGCAACGATACGAGCGGAGTGATGCCGTTGATGGGAGCACATGCAACTTTCTCGCTGACCGGCGTCAATCCTCAGGGAAACTTGCTGACTGCCGGCAACGTGCTGTTGGTACCGACGGGACGGACGGGTCCCGCCGCTTACGACCGCCGCAGCGGGAAATTGCTATACTACGATCCCGGTCACAAGAACAACGGCTTCGGTGGTAGTTGGATCACGATTGAAGGCGATCGCTTTCATGCGTTCGCAAAGAGCTTCTACAGTCCGCTGGGGATGCGGGTCGCAAGGCTGGCCGACGGTCGGTTCATCCCGGATGCGCGACGCAGGCTGCCTCAACATTCGACGTTTTATCGGGAAAAGAAGTACTCGCTTTACGACGGCAAGACCAGTGTCGTCGTTCATGGAGGGAAGGTTTATGCCAGAAAGTCATACGGTCTGATCAAAGCCGGCAACGAATTGATCGTCGGAGACGACGGAAACGTGCGCGCCGAGAGTGTCGACGCAAAAGAAATTTGGCGAGCCGAAGTCAACGGGCAGGCGCGAGGTCTTGCCGTCGCCGACGCTCGGCTGTTCGTCTCGACCGATCAAGGCGAAATCCACTGCTTCGCATCCCCTGAATCGGGTAACGGGAATCGGCTTGAACCTAGGCCCGACCTGTCCGACGGCAAACAACCGAAACCCTCTCTCGGTTCGCTGGACTCAGGGTTAAAAGCACAGCTTGAAGCAAGAGGCATCGATCGTGGGTATGCCCTCTTGCTGGGTGATCCCGAAGGAACCAGATCGAAGGCGATTGCCGCCGAGACCCAATTGCACGTGATCAACGTCTTGCGCGACCGGCATGCCGCCATACAGTTGCGAGACCAATTGCTGGACACGACGCCTTGGTACGGTTCACGCATCCACGTAAAGTTCATCGAAAAAGGTTCGCCACTGCCCTTCAGCCCATACTTCGCCAATGTCGTAATTGTATCGGGGCAGGAATCGTCCGTGCCAATCGCAGAGCTTTACCGCACGCTGCGTCCATGCGGCGGAATCATGCTCTTCCCGGGAATGAATGACGACGCGGCAAGGAAATTGATTGCTGCCGCCAACGTTCCGCCGGAAGAAATCGTTGGCGAAGATCGTCCGCTGATCGAGCGCGGTCAACTGCCGGGCTCGCTCGACTGGAATTCCACGGGACGATCGGATCGTCGGGTAAAATGGCCGTTGCGGCCGATCTGGTTCGGCGGTCCCGGTCCGGCCAAGATGAATAGTCGCAAGTACCGCAATCAAACTCTGGCATTCTCCAACGGTCGCTATTTCGTCATGGGCGAAGGTCACTTGCTGGCGGTGGATGCCTACAACGGCACGGAATTGTGGAGCAAGGTGATCCCGCCGCTGCAGGCCATGAACGCCGACGGCCAACACGTATACCTGACTCTTCCCGACGCCTGTGTGGTTCTTGATGCTAGGAACGGAAAGGAAACAAGGCGCTACGAGGGAGACGCCGTTGAACAAGTGCCGGAAAGATTTCGAAAATGGACGAGGCCAATCGTGGATCAGGCGATTGTAAACGCTCCTAGAAAACACCCGCTTACCGATCGCTCGATGCCCAAGGTCTGGCTCAAGGCATTCGGTTGTTCCGGGCTCTCATGCTCGGCAACCAGCGTCTTCACACGATCAGGCTCGCTGGGTTCGTACGACTTTGCGGACGACAGCGGCATGCGCAATTTCGGCGGTCTGCGGCCAAGTTGCGGACAGAGCACAATTGCAGCCCTCGGACTGTGGATTGTCAACGAAGGCAGCAGCAGTTGCGAATGCAGCTACAGCTACCAGACGAGTCTGGCGTTCGCTCCGGGACAAAGACGACTGCACGAGGACTGGGCCGTATTCTACGACTGGAAAGTTGATTCCATCGTGCGTCGGGCGGCAGTCAATCTCGGCGCGCCCGGAGATCGGCGCGACGACAACCGAACGCTCTGGGTCGGTTTTCCTCGCCCATCTACCGAGGAACGTTTCTACCCGAAACGCCCCAGCAACGGTTCTTGGCTGAACATACCCGGCGTGCCTCAGCAAAACATGCCGATCGCCTTGCAGGTGCCGTTAACGATCGATTTGTTCGAAGGCGGAGGCACCTATCGAATGAACGCAGATCGCGTCCGCATCAAAGACACAGACAGGCCATGGATGTATACCTCGGGTTATCGAGGGATTCGCAAAGCGACTATGAAGCTGGATTTTCTGCAACGTCTCGCGACCTCCAAGTTGGTCGCCCCGCCGAAAGTGGATGGCCAACCGGATAAAGCGGAATGGGGGTCGGAACCCACGGTCGTCTTGAAGGACAGCAAGACGAAGGTCTTTCTTCGCCACGACGAAAACCATCTCTACGTATCATCTTTCCGACCGCCGATCATCGATCGCCGAGGGCAGGCCGAAAAATGGCAGCAGAGAATGACCAAGAGAGATTCACAGGTCTACCGCGACGATTCCTGGGAAATATTTCTCACCGATCATCAATCCCGAAAGGTCGTTCATCTGGCGGTATCGGCTTCGGGAGCCCAGTACGACGCATTGTCGACCGACGGTCGGCGCGAGACGATTCGCTGGAACGCCGAATGGCGGAGCGCGGTCACAGCAAACGAAAAGGGGTTTGCAACCGAAATCGCCGTGCCTTGGAAATTGCTTGCCGAGGCGGGTCTGGACAAAAATCGACTCGCCATCAACTTTCAAGTCAACCGACGATACAACCTCGGCGAGGCCCTCATGTATTTGGGCTTCCCCGGACGCGACAGCTGCGAGAACTTCGCTCCCTTGGGCATCGGCAAAGCCCCATCGCCTACACCTCGCAAATACTTGGTGCGACTGCATTTTTCAGAACTGGAAGACGTAGGCGCAGGCGAACGTTCGTTCGACGTCCTGATCCAAGGTCAGAAAAAGCTGGAAGCATTCGACGTCGCGAAGAACGCCGGCCTGCATTGCGCCGTCGTTCGGGAATTCGAGGACGTCGTCGCGAACGAGACGATCACGATCGAGTTCATTCAGAAAAAAAGCCGCGAGG
>CAZNWO010000262.1:0-3178 GCA_964576585.1 uncultured Puniceicoccaceae bacterium
CATGACCAAGTCCTTGGCCGAGCCGGGAGAAATCTTCATGCTGGAAAAAAAGAAACGCACCTCATAGCGCTGCCCGGACAAGTCCCTCTCCGCCAAACGAACCTCGGGAACGGGGTCTGAGAGGATTTTCTCACCATCGGCAACACCGTGAATCGATTGCAGAAGTACCTCGGAGATCCTGTCATGCGAGACGCCAATATCAAAAACGAGAAACAGGTCCGCCCTGCAAACGGGATCTTCCGACCTGTAGTTGGTAATGGTTGCATCGCAAATCCTGCGGTTGGGAATAACGATCACGTTGTTGCTCGTCGACTTCAGGCGAGTCGTTCTCCAGTTCACTTCGGTTATGCAAGCCACCACGTTGTTTTCGGGTCGATTGCCCTGAATTTCCACCCAGTCGCCAACCGAGAAAGGTTTCTCCACCTGCAAGGCGACGCCGCAGGCGATGTCCAGGATCATGTCCTTGAGTGCAAAACCCGCCACCAAACTGAGAATTCCGGAGGTAGCCCACAATCCCGTAATGGAACGATCGAGAACAGTTGCAACGATTCCGGAAACAGCTACGGCAAAGACAAGGATGGCCAAAATGTCCCTCGCGATTCGAGGCGGTTCCTTTCCCAGCAAGCCCTTGGCAACTCGATCCCAGAAAACCACCTCCAGCAAGCGCGTCGCGACGTGCGCCCCCGAAAGCCAAACGGCGGCTTGCAATCCATAGCGAAGATAGGCTCTCGCAACGGCACCTAGGTTCTCGCTGAACTGCTCGGCAATCCCTTCACTAAACAGCAATAAAGTGACCAAGGCCACCAGAGTCGAAACTGGGAAGACGAGCCTATTCATCAGCCTCAGGAACTAACCGACAAACGACCTGCGTGTGGCGAGCGCCATCCAAGCCTGAATCGCGTGTCGATCGCCTTCCGAGCAAGCGAATTGGAAAACGAGCCAAGGATCTTTGCGCACCCGACAAACCAAACGCGACGAGTCGCGATAGCGAGGATCATTGGAAGGTGATGTCCGGTCAAAGGGTACATAAAGGGCAAAAGGAGGTCGAATTTCGGGTAAGCGGACGCTAAACCAAATGCCTAATATCCCAAAACCACGACTTTCCCGTTAAGAATGACTTGTTTTTGCCTTTTTTCGTTCAGGGTTAACGCAAAAAAGAGAAGGTTTTCGCCAAAAAAAAGGCTTTTGTAGCTACTTGACCGTCTAGTTCTTGCCTTCATTGCTACTGGAGGTAGGTTCCGCTCATGGACGGGTTTAAGTTTGCCACGATTTCCCTTTGCCTCTTCTTGGCTGCCGTCTGCGCCTATGGCGTCGCAATCGTATTCTTCTTAATCCGGATGTCCGGGGACGCGAACCAAGGAGACGAAACCATCCTCGTGGTTCCCTACTCCATTCAAATTGGCATATACTCAAATGCCGCGGGAGCCTTGGTTGCCCTCGTGGGCTTCTTCAGGAAAGCCGAGAAAAAATGGCCCTGCGGTATCACGCTCGCGATGAACGTGGTTCCCCCAATCGTCGCCTGGGGCATAATCGCAGTGGTGTTCATGCTGCTTGAATAGCTTTGGACAGGATGTAATCACAACTCTGAAGGTGTGGGATTAAGTCTCTAGCTTGACCATCGAAAGACATAAACCTAACTTTTTCTAAATGAAGGGAATCTTGTTTGTTCTTTGCGCAACATTGCTCCTTGCAGGTTGTGGCGACGGGGGCGATGCCCCGGACAAAACGAAGGGAAAGAAAACCTCGGGGAGTCACGCAAGGAACGACATCGCCAAGAAGTTCACGGATCCCCAGATCGAGAAGCTCGCAGCCGAGGCAAATGCGCTACTGGAAAAAGGCGAGTACCTTAGGGCAAAGGCCAAGATGACCCAAGCCTACGCAGCCTTCCGGAGCAGGGAGGTCGACGACGAGACCATGCAGGTTTTCTTCCTCAAGGGTTTCTGCAAGGTTTCCGATGCCCTTAGGGAGGACGACAAGGTGATCAAGTATGCCGAAGAAGTCTTAACGACGTCCAAGGTCGACGTGGACAGGATTTTCGCCTACGGCAAGCTGGGTGCAGCCTACAGGCGCAAGGGCGATTTCGATAAAGCTGTCGAGAACCATCAAGAGGCCCAGACGCTTGCGGAAAAGATCCACGGAGAGAACCACCCCGAAGTCGCCTTGAGTTATCACCAGATTGGCAAGGTTTGCCATGAGCAAGGCGATTACGTCACCGCCATCGCCTACCACGAGAGAGCCGTCAGGATCTGGCTGGAGGCCCTCGGCACGAAGCATCCCCGCATAGCTGCCGCCTACCACGGAACGGGGGCGGCCTACGCCGGCAGAGGGGCCTATGGCAGAGCCATCACAAACTACGAGGCGGCCTTGGAAATCTGGATTCAGGCATTGGGAGAAGGACACCCCGACGTGGCCACGTGCAGGAACAACTTGGGAGTCGCCTTGGACAGGGATGGAAAAACAGACGAAGCCGTCGCCCAGTTTGAAAAGGCCTTAAGGGCGAGGATCAATGCATTCGGTCCCGAACACGCCGAAGTCGCGGGGTGCTACAACAACTTGGGAACGGCGCTGGACAACAAGGAAATGTACGACGAGGCCATCGAAAGCCACGGCAAGGCCTTGGCCATCTGGCTGAAGGTAGTGGGACCGAATCACCCTCTCGTCGCCACCACCTACAACAACGGCGCCGGAACCTATTCGCGAAAAGGGGATCACGACAAGGCAGTCGAATACTACGGGAAATGCCTCGCAATCGAGCTAAAGACACTCGGACCCGAACACCCCGACGTCGCCATCACCCACAACAACTTGGGCAATGCCTATGAGAAGAAGGACCTGCCCGAAAAGGCCGTCGAGCACTATGAGAAATGCCTCGCCATCGAGACCAAGACCCTACCCGCCGACCACCCCGACCTCGCCGACTCTCACTACAACGTGGGCAAGACCTACGCCAAGAGAAAGGAAAAGGAGAAGGCCTTGGAACACCTCCGAAAGGCTAGGGATATCTGGCGTAAGAAACGAGGACCGGAAGACCCCTACGTCAAGAACGCCCAGGCCATGATCGAAGGGCTAAAATAGGGCGGAGCGAAACGTTCTGGCTTGCCCAGAAGCCGTTCGCGCACCTTGCTCTTCGCATGAAAATCAGACTCCGTCCCTTGCTTTCGCTAGTCGCAGGATTGTG
>CAZNWO010000263.1:0-3163 GCA_964576585.1 uncultured Puniceicoccaceae bacterium
GACTGAGCCGGAAGCCCAGAAAGTCGTAACCACCGTAGGCGGGCACGAGACTGCCTCGATTTGCGGAACGCCCGTTCGGAAACGATTGCCGCTCCGAAAAGGCCGGAGGTTCCTATGAAGCGACGGCGGGAAACTGAGGGCACGTCCATGTTGTTCAGTGTTAGTTCGCTCCAACGGGGTCATCAAGATCAGGTGAACCGAACCCAACCATCGGCAGGGCGACGAACATAGCTTTCATATCCCAATCCAATCGCCTCCTTGATCGAGGGTCAAGGGTGAGGAGATGTGTTGGGTGGGTCGCCTCCGTAGGGTTTGTGCGCTCCTGGCATTCCGTTGCACCCAGCCATCAGCAGGGCGACGAACGCGGCGAATAACATAGCTTACATATTCCCGAACCCTAACCGCCTCACGGCGGCGGTCAAGTCTGCGGGGGGCTTCTCGGAGGAGTAGGGGCTTTAGTCGAACTTGATACTACAGTTCGGCAAGGCCTTCTTGAGCATCTCCTTTTGATCTTTGGGGATGGGGTTCTCTCTGAGCTCCAACTCCTTCAACTTCGTCAACCCCTTGAGCGGCGAAATCTCGGCGATTTCGTTGTTGTAGAGGTTCAGATACTCCAACTTCGTCAACCCCGCCAGCGGCGAGACATCGGTGATTTGGTTTTTGAAGAGGTCCAGTTCCTTCAACTTCGTCAACCCCGCCAGCGACGAGACGTCGGTGATTTGGTTGAAGCCGAGGACCAGTTCCTCTAAATTCGTCAATTCCGCCAGCGGCGAGAGGTCGGAGATTCTGTTGCCGCCGGGGAGGACCAGCTTGGTGGCACCGCTTTCCTTCGCCTCCTTGATTTCGACGAGGACTCTGATGCCTCCGAACGGCTCGGCTTTCCGCTCCTCCTCGATCCGTATCCTAGCCAACTCCTGCTCAGCCTTGTAGGCGACAACTGAGTCTGTGGCAGGATGCTCGCAACCGAGGCATTTCTCGGCCTTCTTGGAAACTTCCTTGCCGCAAGCCTCGCAAGGTATGAACAGCGGCACACTCGGATCATCCTTAGTCTCGTTCTGGATAGCCTTCTTCTGCGCCTCCTCCCCACACCCCACCATCAGCAGGGCGACGAACAGAGCAGTCAGTAGTTTCCTCATACACAAACCCTAGCCGCCCAACGGTATCCAGACACAGCGATACTCTAGCTGAGAATCCATCCGCCGTCGACTTCTACCGTTGTGCCCGTGACAAACTCATTGCCGGCAACAAATAGAATGGCTCGGGCCACTTCGTCCGCGGTGCCCGCACGGGGTATAAGATTCTTCGTCGTCGCCGCCCCCAGCATTTTTCCCCGCTCTTTGGCGTCCGGACCAAACATAGGCGTATCAATCGCGCCGGGAGAAACCACATTGATGCGGCGTGGCGCCAACTCAGGTGCTACCGCGCGGGAAAATTGCTCAACCGCCCCACCGACCGATGCCAAAGCCGCTTGCCCAGGTTTGGCACGGCGTGCCGGTGCGCCACTGACTAGAACAATGTTGCCACTCGCGCTCAAATACTCGGCACCTAAACGAACGATGTTGGCATAGCCCCAGAGTTTGTCGAAAGATGCTCGGTAAGCGTCAAGATCCATCTGCAGAAATGGTCCGATGGCGCGATCGCCTCCAGTGGCTGCACTGATGAGGACATCGAACGGCGCTTCGGCCCGGAACAGTTTTGCCAACCCGTCTACATCGCGTACGTCGCAACTCATGAAACGCACGCCACTTACGTCCCCTGCTTTGCACGGATCCCGGCTGATCGCCACCACTTCAGCGCCAAGGTCGCGCAGTTGCATTGCTGTTGCGAGGCCGATACCCGATGTACCACCAAAAACAAGTGCCTTTTTTCGCGCGAACTCCATCTTTTCTCCTCAATAAATAATCCAATCAATCCTCGGGACGGGGCAACCGCTTCATCGCGGCGGGGGCACTAAAATATCGTTCTTCAAGTTACCCTCCGTGGCGGTAGGCTTCTTGGGTTTTATCAGCGCAGGTTGCCGGAGTTCTACCGCAAACGCGTGCACGCTGCCGCTGACGGGCTCTTTGCCACTGGGTTTTCCATCCCAGCGTGTGACGCGGACGATCAGGTTCCCTGTCTGCCGATCCTCGTGAACGTGGAAATTGGACAGTTGCAGTCCTGGAGGGTCGTTGGGTCCGCGTGAGTCGATTATCGTGACGCTTTTGCGGACCAGTTGCAGAGACTTCGGGTCAACCCGGCCGATCACCAGTGGATAACGGGGTGCGTTCCCATGTGGTTGCGCGGGTGAAATGTTGCCGATCCAGAAGCAGGTCCCCGTGGAGTGGCGAACGAGTCGCGAGATGCTGCTGGGGGAAAAGAACAACGTCCCGTCGGTGTACCGCCAGACATCGGGTTTCGCCCAAGACAGGCCCCCGTTGCGGGAGATGCTGAACCACTTCCGACCGCTGTTGGTTCGGCAGACCATCAACATCCGGCCATCCGGCATTTCCATGACCGTCGGTTCGAAGATCCCACGCAGTGATTTTTCGGGTGGCAGGTTCAGCCGACGACTGAGTTGCCACGTCAGGCGGTCGTCGTCGCGCCACTTGCCGATCAGCACGGCTGCGTCCAGGTACGTGTAGGCTCCCGGTGGTCGAAACAGTTTTCCGTCCGGGCCGGTGTGGCTGATCTGCACCGGGACGATCACGGCGCCGTCGGCTCGGGACGTGAGCGAGTTGGACACCCACAGGGAATTGGAGCCCACGCGCACGCCTTGGAACGGATGGTCCTTCGTATAGGCTTTCCCGGACTGGATCACGCGTTCTTCGAACAACCAGTTGCGGCCGCCATCCTTGGAGACACGGTAGATCGGGTAATAGTGGGTCTGGCCGTCGAGCGGATGGTCATTCCTCAGCATCCCTTCGTTGCCCATCAACACCAGACGGCCATTTTTTGGATCTAAGAAACTGCCGTAAAGGAACAGTCGCCGCAGCCGTCCGTCCGGTCCGGGTGGGGCGGCCTTCCACCTCTCCACGTCCGACCAGCTTCGTCCGTGGTCGGAGGATAGCCCCAGTTCAAAGTTCGAAAAGATGTCGTCCTTGAGCTCCTCGAACCGAATCCGGAACATGTCCGATCCCCGGTTGCCGGCATAACTGACGAACTCATAGACCGGCTGCGTGGGATC
>CAZNWO010000264.1:0-3150 GCA_964576585.1 uncultured Puniceicoccaceae bacterium
CCTAGTCCTACTTTCCCTTCTTAACGAGCTCGACGGCTTTTTCGGCGAAGCGTTTACCTAGTTTGGAGTAGCCTTCCTTGTTGTAATGGAGGCTGTCCTTGGGACCGTTGAGGTCGTCGGTATCAATCCATGCCCCACGGGGATTCTTTTCCGCCACGTCGACTTGGGCTTTGCGAACCTCCATCCAGTGGGATTTGCCGGGGTTTTTGTTCATGCAATCGCTGAGGCGACCGATGACGAAGTTAAGGTCTTCGCGCCCGAGATCGTCGCTCAATTGCTTGACCAATCCGGCGAAGCTTTTCTCGTAGACTTCCCCGTGGCGTTCCTTGGCGTCGCGTTCACCCTGCATCCAGACGAAGGTAACGGTGTCGTACTTCTTGTCGCCGACGGCTTTCTTGACCGCGGTCATTAGCTTGTCGTAGAGGGCGCCGTCTGCCTTGGGCCCGTCTCCCTTGGCTGGCTTCCATGCCTTGTACCAACGGCGGATGGGTTGGCCGCCCTGGGCGCTCTTCACCACGATGCACTCATCGGGTGCGAGCAGTTTCTTCACCGTGGGGGTAAAGGATACGTCGGGCTTGAGTCCGGCCATGTTGGACTGGCCGGAGAGAATGAAAAGGTGCGTCTTCGCCGAAAGGCAAGAAAAGGCCAACAAGGTGAGCAAGCTAGGGAAAAGGAGAAGTTTCTTTTTCATGACCTCAAGCCACCTATCAATCCGTAGATTGGCAAACCAGAAAGCCTGACGGCCTAATTTTTCAGAACCCAAAGTTAAAGGATGGGCGGTAAAGCAATGCGAACTATCAAAGGTTTAGACCTTTGATAGGCACGAGGTCTTGTGAGATTAAGAACTCGATTGGTCTGGTGTTACCCAGCATTTGTTTTGGAAGCTCCTGCCTGAGGACTTGCCATCCCAAGCTCCATTAGCTAGGAAATAAATCTAAAACCACATTATCCGAAACCGATTGGTCAAGGTTTCTCGTATGCCTTGGACCTCGTTTCGAAGAGGAGCGAATCCAATGCACAACATTTTTAGACTCCAAGGAGGCAAGTTCATGAAATTCAAAGAATCTTTTCCAACAACCTGCATCGGAAAGGAGACAACAGCACCGATGGTTGTGTGTCTGTTGATGTTCCTTGGCGGATGTCTCGATGACGCCGACAATAAGCCTTCCGATACCGACGGCAACCAAAGCAAGAAGGCAGAGGCGATGGTGCCAAAAGCTTTCCATGACAAGTTGATGGCCGAGCATGAAGCCAAACGGCAGGAATTGAGGCGGCAACTCGAGCTAGCGTCCGGAGAACTGCAGGCAATCCAAGCAGAACGAGAAAAGCTGTTGTCGCACTTGGAACAATTCAATGAATTGAAACACGCCTTGGTTACCACTCGAGAAGAACTCAAGAGGGTGATGGCCGAAGCCGAGGCTTACAAGACGTCAGCCCTAGCGGCGAGCGGAGCCGGCAACGCCTCCAGCGCCCAGACCATTCGGCAACTGACCGTAAACAACACCCAGTTGTCCAGAGAGTTGGCAACCAGCAAGCAACGCGTAGGTCAGCTGGAACTATCGGTCAGCCGAATACAAAACCCCGCAAACATGCTGAAGATCCGGCAATTGACCTTGGAGAAAACCTATCTTTCCAAGGAGTTGGCCGCTCGTGACAAAACGATCCAAGGGTTACAGGCCTCGCTTACCGGCAGGGGACAGCAAGACAATTCAAATACAGTTCTTCAACTAAAGGCGCAAAACACGCAACTCGTCGAATCCTTGGCCACGAGTGAAAAACGATTGAAAGAGGTACAAGACCTTCAAAGCAACCCTAGGAACTCAGAATTCATGAGCTCGATCAGGCAGTTAAAGGCGGAAAACTCCAAGCTCACGCAATCCTTGGCCAGGAGTGAAAAAAGAGTGAAAGACATGCAAGCGCTTCAGAAGAAACCGAAAAGCCAAGTTGATCCAAATTTAATTCCTCAACTAAAGGCGCAAAACGCTTCCTTGACCTCCGAACGGGACAGGTTGAAGCAGCAGCTTTTGGCTCTTTCAAAGAACAGCGTCAAAACGCTTGCCGAGTGGAAGACGAAGCTAAGGAGCCAAGGCCTGATGAACATCCAACCGACACGCGCCCAACTTGCGGCGTCGATAGGCAAACCACACGATAAAGTGAACAGCACAGCCAGCGGGGCCGGGAATGAGGCCACTTTCATTTGGCGGGATTACGTGAAAGTGGATCTGGAGATTCGCACCGTCGACGGGAAAATTGAAACGATCAGCTACGACAAATAATTCCCTTATTCACAATTCCGGGCGAAGCGCTTGCCTAGTCCGAGGAATGGAAGGGCAATCGCCGACATCTTCCATCGCTCCCTATAACTTGTTCTTTCAATAAGTTAAAAGCCATATGCTCGACGAACGACAACTGCAGGAGTTCGAGGAGAAGGGACACCTCACCGTTCCCGAGGTTTTTAGCGAGATGGAAATCGGGATGGTCCAGACCGACCTTGCGCAATGGTCGGAGGAGTTCAGGCAAGCACTCACTGAAAAGGAGAAAGGTTGGTATCTGGAGGACGACTCCGGCGAGGACGCTCCCCTTCGCAAGCTGGATTCGCCCGTATTTCATCGGGAAGCCTTTCGCAAGCTGGCTACAAAGGCAGCGTTGGTGGAAATGGTCGAGCAACTGATCGGCAAGAGGGTAACCATCGTTTTCAGCCAAGTTTTTCTCAAGCCTCCCGAAAAAGGTGGCCCAAAGCCGATCCATCAGGACAACCATTACTTCGGTCCCAACGACACAAGTGCCTTGGTCACCGCCTGGATAGCCCTAGACGACGCCACCCCCGAAAACGGATGCCTATTCTACGGCGAAGGCAGTCACAAGGAACCGATCCTCGACCACATCGCGCCTCCCGAAGAACCCTTCAACCTGCAGGTTCCGGCAGAGGTGTCATCCAAGTATTCAATGACTCCCGCACCCGTGCCAAGGGGTGGGATTTCCTTTCACCATGGCAACACTCTGCACCAGTCGGGAAGAAACCAAAGCTCAAAGCCTCGCCGAGGATTCGCTTGCCACTACCTGCGCAGCGACTGCAGCCTTACCTCACCCGCCCTGCCCTACGATTCCTCTACCTTCACGCCGCTCAAATAGAGTCGCAGAAGGCAATCC
>CAZNWO010000265.1:0-3133 GCA_964576585.1 uncultured Puniceicoccaceae bacterium
CGGCGCCGGAGTAGTTGAGGCCGTTGATCGCCACCTTGCCCGAGAATGCGACGGGGGCGGAGAAGGCGGGCAGGCAGGCGAGGCTGCCGAGCAACAGGAGTATGGTTGGTAGGATTTGCCTGCTGTTCATGATTGCTTTACGGGATCGTTTGCAGAGTTTGACTCGGCGCGCCCGCATGAGGCAAGTTTTTTTGCGGGGAGGCCCATGGTCGGAGGTTTTTCGAAAAAAATGGCTAAAGTGCCTGCCGGGGGCGCCGACTATATGCCTTAGCCGCAAGGACGTGGCCTGAGCAATAACCGAGATTTCATCTGCAGGGAGGTGGATGCAAGTCCCGATCAACCGCGCAGTTTCCCTCACGAGAGGGAGGCGAAGCCGAAAGAATCGTGGAAACCTGCAAAGAAACTACAGTTCACTCCAAGGCCTTCCCAAGGACGTTTTCCTTGCGTCGGTTAAGTGAGTTTCGGGCGGAAGCCCGGATTTACTCGTTTCCCGAAGAGGCTCGGCAGCCCTCACGAAGTGGATCGGCGCGAAGCTCTAAAGGAAAAAACAACCGATGGAATCAATCCATAATGAATCCGACCGTATCGTAAAGTTCCCGCTCTCGCGAGCGGAAGATCCCGAAAAGGGTTTCGAGGTGGCTCTCGCCGAGGCGGAAGCTTCCTCGACAAGAGAGGACGCCGCCGAGCAGGTGGCCCCAAGCGAGATTGGTCGCTGGGTACAGAAGCTGGTGGAGATGGACGAGGGAGATGCCTTGGCAAAGGCACGGGTCTTGGCCGATGAGCCGACCTGGCCAAGCGACGAGGCGCTCGACTTCACGGCCGAGCGAATCCTTGCCCACGAGGAATTCTGAACCGCTGAAATTTTAAGCCGCCGACCGGGCCAGCCCCGGAAACGGCGAAGGCGAGCGAGGCTCGGGACCGGCGAGAAGGCCGGTCCCGGGCCTTGCGGCGGTTTCCCGTCTAGGCCTCGGGCTTTTTCTTGGGGTAGTCGAACTCGATGAGCTCTGCCCCGCCGATCTCGAGTTCTCCCCAGGTTTCGCAGGGTATGCTAAGGGCGACGATGCCGCAGGTGGGGACGTTGGGGATGGAGACGTTGGCGAGTGAGGTGGCGAGCCAAGTGGTGGTGGGGTTGTGGGCGACGATGAGGGCGGATGCGACGTCTTCGCCGAAGAGGTTTATGCGGTCCAGCATACTGGACTGAGTCGCCTCGTAGAGTGAGGTCTCGAGAATGATCTCCCCTTCGTACCCCCATTCCTTGGCGAGGATTGCTGCGGTGGTGCGGGCTCGTACGGCGGAACTGGAGACGATGAGGTCGGGTGGCGGGTACTTGGCGGCGAGTCGGCGGCCCATGTCGGGCGCGTTGCGTTCGCCACGGTCGTTGAGGGGGCGCTCGTAGTCGGTGAGGTCGGGGTGATCCCAGGAGGATTTGGCGTGTCGCCCGAGAAACAGGGTCTTCATGGGGCGTAGCTTGGAAGAACTTTGCCCGGAAGGCAAGAACGGCGATGGTAGTAACGATTTTCTCGTTGCCTAGGATGGGCTAAGGGTAGATTTTACAAGGGTGAATCGAACGTTGTTGTTCTCGTTTCTCTGGGTCTTGTTCCTCTTCGGCTGTGGTTCCGATGAGGAGGAGACGTCCAATAACCCGCCTGCTCCAAAGCCTGCGGAGGTGACTTCCCGCGCCGTGGAGGAGGATCCGTTGATGCCCGTGCCGGGCGTGGACCGCGACGTTTCCGAGATCATGCTGGATTTCGGCCAGCCGGCCAGCAGGCTCTCGGTGATGGACGTGAACCAGTCGGTGTTGAAGGACGGCAAGCTTTACGATCCCAACGGCAACTTGTTCACGGGCAAGCTGCGCGAACTTTATCCCGACGGCCGTCCCGCATTCGAGTCGACTTACCTGGAGGGCCTCGCACATGGTCAACAGCTCCGCTGGCATGAGAACGGCCACTTGGTGCTGGAGGCGTTGTTTGAGGACGGGATCATGGTGGGCATGAAGACCCGATGGTGGCCCGACGGCAGGAAGCGTGACGAGGAGTACTGGAGCAAGGGTCGCTTCCGCGGGCGACGCCTCTGGGACGTGGATGGCCGCCTGATCCGAGAGGAACTGGTGAACTTCTAGGGCCTGTGGACCTGCGTGACGGTGGGTCCGGCTATGATGCCCTTGAGGTGCGGGCCGAATTGTTCGATCTTTAGTATTCTGAGGTTTTCGAAGGTCTTGCGCTTTTCGATTTTCCTCATGGCATCGAGTTGGTGCTCGGGGATGTCGTTTCGAACGACGATGGCGAAGTGTTGGGCCTTTAGGCGAAACTGGGTCTCACCGACCACTCCGAGGACCTTTTCTTCCTTCTCCTTGTCCCAGTCGGTCGTAGTTTCGACGCCTAGCGAAAGCTTAGGAATCCAGAAGTCGGTCTCGTTGACGACATAGTTTTCCTTGAATTCCAGCCCGAGCCTAAGGAGCTGGAATCGGCAAGCGTCCAGTAGGTCTATGGTCGACCAACTGGGGCTTTCCATAAGGTGTCGCTCCTTTTCGACAAGGGAACTGAGGTATGCCCCAAGGTCGCCTTCGTGCAGTTCTTCCGCCCTTTTCTTGGCGAGGTTGCGGGTTCGGTCGTTGGTGAGTACTTCCTTGAAGGTCGGGGGTAGATCGACCGCTTGCTCGACCTCTTCCTCTTCTTCCTTGGTTTGCCGGAGCCGAATGACCTCCGTGAGGTCGTCGGGTATGAAAAGAGGCCGCGTATTCAGGTCGTATTTGCCTTCTCTGCGCTTTTTCTCCGCCAAGAGTTCCCGGAGCCAACCGCCTATGTGCGAGGCCTCTTGGGATTTGTCGTAGCCCTGCTTGCGAAACTGGTGAACCCATTCTCGGAAGGCTCGCACGCCGGGCTGATAGCGATCGTAGTTGCTGCCCGGACGGTCAATGGATGCGGCAACGTCTTCTATAAGGTCGCGATCGTCTTGCCAATCGATCCTCCCAACATGATGAAGGGGTGTCTTTTTGGACTTTTTCTTGGGTCGGGGCATAAACTTTGGGGTGAGCCGCCGCTATTCTTCCTTCTTCTCCTCCTGATTTTCTTCAGGTTTTGCTTCCTCTGAGGAGTCTTCCTCCTTGGCCGCGTCTTCGGATGCTTCGGGTTCC
>CAZNWO010000266.1:0-3048 GCA_964576585.1 uncultured Puniceicoccaceae bacterium
AGACCAAGGCCCCCGTTCCGAAGTTGCCTAATCCGGAGTGCGTGCTGAAATGACTGCGTTGGAAGCCTTTGTCCTCTATCTCGCAGCTTGACTCGGGAAGGGCTGAGACTAGTTTTAATCGAATGAAAAAAGGGCGCATTTGGTTGCTACTTTCCTTGGCAGCGGTTGTTGCCATGGGGACATTTCTGCTTTCCGATCTTCGTTTTTCGAAATCCCCTGTGGACGATCCTAATGGACTAAGTGCTGGTGCGAAGGATACCTTGTTGACTCCCAATCCAGTGACCGAACAGCGTAAATTTACTCAAAAAACCGATGCTTTGAGTGAACGGGTTTCTCCATTGCCTCTAACATCCGTTCAATCCGTTGAGGGCCAAGAGGGTTTCGATGAGGATCTGGCGGGAGGCGAAGAAGAGGTGCAGGAGAAGGTCGTGGAGTTGGTGGAAGAAAACGCAACTGATTATGAAGTCGAAGAGGAAGAAGGAGACTTCAATCCAGAGGAGATGAAAGTCTTTGCCAGATCTTTTGTTGAAAAGCTTCTTTCCAATCATGAGAATTGGAGAGAGGCCCGAAACGCGCTTCTTACTGCCTACAAGGATGGAACCATCCCTCGAAACCCTTTCGTGGAGAATGAGTTTTGGAGTAAAGTCGGCGAGGTTGGAGGACAAATGGTTGCGGATGAACTTCTGGAACGTTCCGACCCTGCCTTTACCAAAGTTCTGGAAGGATGGGGAAAGGCGGACCCACAGGGCCTATTTGATTATTTTCTGGAACTGGACCTCAAGAATGAAAAAGTACAGAATTACCTTGCTCAGACCAATAATCGGGAACTTCCCTTCATTGATCAATTCTCAAGTGGCATTCTCGATGGTCTCATAGGTGGGGACAAGGGAAAGAGTATAGAGGACGACCAATTGAGCAACATCAGCGAGGTGGTCGACTACTTTCTTGAAAACGACTCTATGAAAGGAGAATCGTTGATGCGTGAATTTGCCGAGAGGGTGATCAACGACCGTGACCTTGATTCGCTGAAGGAATGGGTGTCTGGGTATGAGAAACCAGAACTTCAGGCTGCAACTGTTCAACGTGTCATCGAAAGCGGAGCTTTTGACGATGAACCTTTAGATGCCGTCAAGTTCGCCCATTCGCTTACCAACGAAAAAGCCAAGAGGACTGGGCTATCTTCCGCTTACGCTCGGCTCGCCAATGGTGTGAACGGTCATGACCCGAACCTGACGGCCCAAGAGTTGAATGCCATGAAAGATGGAATGGATAGAGACTTTGCGCTCAATGGTTTTGCCCATGGCTTGGTCCATTCCGATCCTGAAGCGGCTCTCAAATGGGCTGACTCTATTGGGAACCCAAGTTTTCGTCGAGTCGTCGTTGAAAACATTTCGAAACGCATCAAGGTTGAGTTGAATCCAAGATCCCGTTGATACTTACGGAAATTTTCGTTCGATAGAATAAGGAATGGTTGCTTACTGATTTCCACCGCTCGATCCTAAGTGTAGAATAACGGCATCTCCCCTTTCCTCATCGTCAAACTACTATTTTCGGTTTTCATCCAAATCGTTCCGTGTCACTCCTAATCGGCTTGGTCATGGGAATGGCTATTTCCATTGATCTGCCGTAAGGGGTAGTCGGTTGTTAGCAACTGAGCTTCAATTCCATGTTGTAACAATCAACAGTCATTCTTT
The DNA here is from genome assembly GCA_964576585.1 of uncultured Puniceicoccaceae bacterium. Taxonomy (GTDB): domain Bacteria; phylum Verrucomicrobiota; class Verrucomicrobiia; order Opitutales; family Seribacteraceae. The sequence continues at coordinate 1,695 of CAZNWO010000266.1, forward strand.
ATCCTCTTGATATGGATGCTTCCCCAGAACCAAGAATCCTCACCACGACGGTGGGTTCATATCCCGTGCCGGACTGGCTCAGCGCCCTTCCCTCTGAACAGGCTGTGATCGACGCCACTCGGGTTATCTTCGATACCCAGCGACAGGCAGGAATCGATCTGCCTACAGATGGTGAACTCTACCGCTTCGACATCAATCACCCCGATACCAATGGCATGATCGAGTACTTCGTCGGTCCGATGGGGGGATGCGACTCAGTCATTGGGCGTTCCGATGCCGAGGCCTTTCGAGCCAAGCAGGAGATGGGTTTTCGCTCCAAGCCCGCTGCGGTGGTTCGCACGGAATTGCATGGCGGGGGATTGAATCTGATCGACGACTGTAGACGAGCCTCGGAAGTTGCGGGTGGTGCGTTCAAGTTTACTGTCACCAGTCCATATATGCTGGCTCGTACGTTGCTCGACGACCACTACCGCGACTTCGATGCGCTGACTCTGGCCATTGCCGGAGTGCTTGCCGAACAAGTTAGGGGTTTGCCTTGTTCCTGTTTGCAGGTGGACGAGGCCAATGTTCCTGGTAATCCGGAGCACGGACCGCTTGCCGCCGAGGCTATCAACCGAATCCTTGACGCTTTCGATGGCCCTGGAGCAGTCCACTTCTGCTTCGGCAACTATGGCGGACAAACCATACAAGCCGGCAAATGGAAGCCTCTCCTTGAGTTTCTCAACGCCCTGCGGGCCGATCATCTCGTTCTCGAGCTTGCCCATCGCCCCAAGGACGATCTAGATGCACTCAAGGGAATTCAGCCAGAGATCGGGATTGGGCTTGGTGTGGTGGACATTAAGGTCAACCGGATTGAGACACCGGATGAAATTGCCAAATCCATCGAGGAGGCGGAATCAGCCCTCGGCGAGGGAAGGGTGAAGTTCATCCACCCTGACTGTGGTTTTTGGATGCTTAAACGTTCTGTGGCCGACCGGAAGATTGCAAACCTAGCTGAAGGACGTGACCTTTATCTCGGTTTGTGAGATCAGTTTTATTGAATTCCTGAAGTCAAAATGGTTGGTTACAATCCGTGGGCAATCATGGGAAAGACCGTAACCTTCCCCTCACAATCACCCCTTGGATTCCTCTGAAGAGGATGACTTTGAATTCATTTTATGAAAAGCTGTCCTTCATTCTTCTCTTCGGCTAACGGTCTAGTCATAAAAACCCTGTTTCTTGTTTTCCCACTACTGGTTTGCGGCGTGGAGACGATCAAGTTTTCTCCGCATACCTTTACCCTGCCCGACGGTTATGCCCTGCAGCGGGTGGCGGAGCCTCCGTTGGTGAAGCGTCCCATTCACATGTATTTCGA
>CAZNWO010000267.1:0-3012 GCA_964576585.1 uncultured Puniceicoccaceae bacterium
TCGGGCAGCGGCAAAACTTGATGACATGATGAATGGGAGAGATTCTCCAAAAATGCATGAATATTCCCCACCCAAGGGATTGATCCCAAGGCAATCGACGGACTCCCATGCCGCGGAAGATCCGAGCGTTGCAAAAGCGTTGCGTTTCATTTCGGAAAACGGGGAAAACAGGATAAAAGTAAATGACGTCGCTTCCGCAGTGGCTATTACCCGGCGCAGTCTTGAAAGAAAGTTCCGCGATACCCTTGGGCGCTCCATTGCCGAGGAAATAACCCGATTACGCATCGAGCGAGCCAAGCGTCTGATGATCGAAACGGAAGAATCCTTCAAGGCCTTGGCTGTAGACCTGGGGTTTCGCAACGCCGATCACTTCTACAAGGTCTTTTCACGCGTCGAAGGCATGACGCCCTCAAGGTTTAGACAGCAAAGACAAGAGGGTACGGCATTCAGCAATGCCCTTGTAAATGACGAATAGGGTTCAAAACCTTTGTGAACCTAGAATTTTTTGTTTGAAACATTCCGGCAACTGTGAGCGACTCGAACATTCAACCCAACCCAAATCAAAAAAATCCTTCGAAATGAAAAATAATGCCGCAACTCTTTTTTTGAGACAGCTGTCCGCAGCCTTCCTCTTGTTGTCGTGGACAACAGCAAATGCTGATGTAACCCTGCCGAAAGTAATTGGCAGCAACATGGTCCTTCAGAGGGATTTGAGCGTCCCGATCTGGGGTTGGGCTGAAGAAGGCGAGAAGGTGACGGTCAGCTTCGCGGGCCAAACGAAAATGACCGAGACCGGCAAGAACGGCAAGTGGATGGTCAAGCTGGACAAGCTGAAAGCAAGTCCCAAACCGGCAAAGCTTACGATCAAGGGGAAAAACGAGATCACCATCGAGAATATCCTAGTGGGCGAAGTCTGGATCTGTTCGGGCCAATCCAACATGGAGTGGAGCATACGACAGTCTGTCAACGCCAAGGAGGAAATCGCTGCCTCGGATCATCCCAACATCCGCCTCTTCAACGTACCGGGACACACGACAAGCCCCCTACCCAAGGAGAAAGGAGCCGGCAGTTGGCAGGTCTGCTCGCCCAAGACTTCCTCCGGGTTCAGTGCCGTGGGATACTACTTCGGAAGGCGCCTGCAAAAGGAATTGAACGTACCGATCGGCTTGATTGGTTCCAATTGGGGAGGAACTAGGATAGAGCCTTGGACCACATTGGCTGGATTTCAATCCGTTCCCGAGCTTTCAAAGATCGCCCAACAAGTAAAAGGCTACAAGGAAAACACCCGAGTGGGAGGAGGAACTCCAGCGGCCATATACAATTCCATGGTTCATCCCCTAACGCCGTTCGCCATGCGTGGGGCAATCTGGTACCAAGGCGAATCCAACGGCGGCGAACACATGACCTACTACCACAAGAAGCACGCGCTCGTGAACGGCTGGCGAAAGGCCTTTCAAAACAAGGATCTAGGCTTCTACTGGGTTCAGTTGGCAAACTTCCGCCAACCTAACAAAAATCCTGCCGGCGGGGATGGCTGGGCAAAGATTCGTGAAGCCCAGACCAAGGCCCTTGATATCCCACACACCGGCATGGCGGTGGCCATCGACCTCGCGGACGCTCATAACCCGAACGACATTCACCCACGCAACAAGCAGGACGTCGGGGGACGACTCGCCCAATGGGCTTTGCACCAAACCTACGACAAGAAGGACTTGGTTCCAACGGGTCCACTCTACAAGAGCCACGCGATCAAGGGAGACAAGGTCCACATTTCCTTCGATCACGTCGGCAAGGGCCTGATAGTGGGCAAAAAGATCAAGCTTGAACCCACTGCGGAAGTGAAGGGCGGAAAGCTGGAACATTTCTCCATCGCCGGCGAGGACAAGAAATGGGTCTGGGCAGACGCCAAAATCGAGGGAGACACCGTGGTTGTAAGCTCCAAGGAAGTGAAGAAACCTGTTGCCGTTCGTTATGGTTTCACCATGAACCCGGCCAACGCCAACTTATACAACAAGGACGGCATCGCCGCTTCACCATTCCGTACGGACGACTGGTAGAATTCAAATCGATTTACTCGTTACAGGTGAGGTCGTGTAGGATTTATTACTGAGTTTCTTGCTGAATGAGTCAGGCGATCACTTGCCTTTCAATGTTGGAATGGGTGATGTAAGTTCCCTCGTTCAAGCCATGGGGAGATAGATAGCAACAGAACCCCAAGGGAGTGTTCCGATTGCCATTAAGTCAGCATTTTACTTCTAGAGACTACTCTAGTGCCTATGAAGTGGTTAGCCCGGAAGGTGAGTTAAGCCTCTTAAAATCTTTTCCGGATCGAAAGACGAAACACGCCGCAATTTTAGAAACAGCAATCTTCAACTGGATGAAATCTCAGTCAACTCCCTGATCAATTCAGGAGAACCGACAAAGACTCTCCGCAGTACAAGATGGTAGAGGTGACGAAACCGACTCAACCGAAAAGCATACGGGTAAATCCCAAACCAAAGGGCGTGACTATCCTCGAGATGAACGGAGACCCCACCTATTCTGAAATCTTGGTCATCCCCAAATTTGAGGCCCAGTTGAGATACCTGAGCCGTGGAGCCTACGGCAAATGGACCAATACCTTGATGGGCATGCCTGCACCCGAGTCGCGCAAGAAGATGGACAACGCCTTCCTCGTAGACCTCGACGGCGACGGCGCCCTGGACATTGCCACCACCGAGGAGAACGGCGGATGGGGAGTCATCTGGTTCGAGAATCCCGCCCGCTCCAAATAGAACGACTTGTCCGAGTCAGGTCCCATCGCCACGATCTGCCTAATCCTAGGTCCAGGAACGCAAGGCTTTCCACATGAAATGGCCGACACCCATAAATATGGGGCCGGAGAGCAAAAACATGAGAACAGGCTCGGAAGGATCGAACAGAGAAAGTACGCCAATCAAGGTAGCCAAGCCACCAACCCCATAAAAAAACAAGGCCATCATATAAGCCATTGCCCTCATGTAGAAATCGAAT
>CAZNWO010000268.1:0-3002 GCA_964576585.1 uncultured Puniceicoccaceae bacterium
CCGGAGCGCCTCCCGCGAGTTCGGCCTTCTCCCGCATCGGCTTGTAGACCTTCACAAAGGCATTCGCCTCGGCAATCTGTTCAGGGTTAAGTTCCCTTTCCAGCGTCTCGACCAGTTGCTTGGCCCGCCGATTGCCGCGCGTGAGCGAAAGCTTGGCCCATTGATAAGCCTTCGCCGGATCCTTTTTCCCAAGAGCTCCACGGCTATAGAGCATGCCTAGGTTCATTTGAGCGAAGCCATGTCCTTGCTTGGCCGCGCGGAGCCACCATTCTTCAGCCATTACCGGATTCCGTTCCAAGCCGTCGACTCCGTTTATAGCCTTCATCCCCATTTGGAACTGGGCTCGGAGATCACCGGCTTGAGCCCTGCCGCGCCATTCGTCTAAAGCGATCACTTGGATCTCCTTCCCGGCTTGCAGTCGGTGCGCAGGCTTTTCCTTGAGAAACAGTTCCTGAACCTCTTCTGGGCTCAGCGCGCGATCGTAGATTCGGATGTCGTCAATCACCCCTTGGGCCATGAATTTTGGGTCATTTGAGCCATGGATTCCAATAAAAGTGTTTTGGCCAAGTCCCTTATAGACAATTGGCTTTGGATTTTCTTTAGACGCCGTCGGTTGTCCATCCACATAGGTAACCTGCTTGTCTGCATCATCATCAACGGTGAAGACAACGTGATGCCATCCGGTGCCGGTGTAATTTGTCTTAGCCATGGAATGAACCCAGTAACTCCCGCCTGTTCTGCCCGTGAATAGTAAGCCTCCTGTTCCGGAATTGTGGTCGGTCTGCCTATTGTCCATTCTCAGCGTGACGTAACCGCCAATTGAGATGATCTCGGCTCCCATGCTTCCCTGCCGGCCTTCAAGTTTCGCCCAAGCAGCGAGCGTGAGGGATTTTGGCTCGCCTATCAGACCGTCAATCTTGACGTGGTCGCCCAGTTTGAATTGATAGGCGCCGTTTGCCTTGCCGTGGCGATCGACTGTTAATTTGGCGTCGACCACAGAGCCGTGGTGTTCATTGCCCGCTTCATTCCGTGCATTGCCGTTGAAGGGATAGTAGGCAACCAATCCTGTAGAGAGCGCATGATGCGTGGGTTCGGACTTGGCTTGCACTGAATCAGATTGAGGCAAATCGGCTATCCACTTGAGCTGTCCGGAGAAGATTGCGAGCAATACGCCCTCCCGATGAAATTTTCCCTCAAGTCGGGCGCTCAGGCCATCTTTAGAGCAGGTGATCGACATTTCCCTGCCCCATGTGGCATCGTCAGTGGGGACCGACTTCCAGCGGATAGTCCGCGTTCTTGAATCGGGGATTCCGTCTGCATGGTAAAGGGTACCTTTTGCATTCATCAGGCTTGAACGCATCATGTTCGATTTAGAGTCATAACTATGAACTTCGGTTTCAGTCTTAACCCCGTTTTCATCACTAGTCTCAACAACCACATATTTCCTCTGAACGTGCTTAATCGTCTTGGTGAGCTTCTCCTCGATGACCCGAGCTTCCTGATCGGGCGTTTTTCGCACCTCAATTCTTCCAATCCGTTCCCAGATGCCTGGCTTTAGAGAAGATGATACAAATTGTGGATTGATGGCAATCGGTCGATGCGGTTGCGCGGCAATGTCCTGGACGTCTTGCGCAGTCAAGCGCATGGACTCATTGAATCCCTGAGAAGCATTCGTCGGTTTGTTCGTTTCAAGTTCCGTTTGGTCGGGGAGCTTGCTTGCGAGAGACTGCGCCCCGGTACCTTCACCGAGGCCTTCAACTTCAGTCGTATCTTCACTCGTTTCCTCTCCCTCCAAGTCTTCGGTCAAGCTTGTAGCCGTTGTGGTCTCGTTTGACTCCTCGCCAAGCGCAATTTGCTCCGGAACCGGATTATCCGTTCCCTCCTCCGGGACGACGTATTGGACCAAGGTATAGACGAGGGCGAAGAAACCCCCAATGAGGAGGATTGCGCAAATTGCGAGGAATGCCTTCATTACTTATCGTACAATGTTCGGTCTCGTTTCCGCCATTATAAACTTCGACTTTATTTATACTTCGTCCAGGTGTTCCAGTTGTGTGGAACGCAATTCCCCTTCGATTTCATCGATCATCCCGCCTTCGTCAACCCTGTGCAGGCAGACTGTACAAGCCGCTTCATGGCGGCGGAGTGGATAGAGGGGGAGATTTCGTTCCGACTACTTTCCCTTGGGTAATTTGGCTGTCACAGGCTTCAGGTACCAAAAATCGTCACGCTGCTCAATCGCGGCTTTCCCGTTGTTGGGCCAACCGATGAACTTCACTGCATCGATTCGAAACTCTTTGCCCTTGTCGCATGACTTGAACGGGTCGGCACGGAATCGGAAAAAGTCGGCCTCATCAAAACCGTGAATCTCAACGGGGTCGCCGTCGTGCTCCTTCAGGCGTATGAACGTCACGCCCTGAGGGCTGTCAGCCAACGCAAAGTCAAAGACTTTGGGGCCTTTCGTGTGGCTTGCCGACATGTCCAGCGACATGCCGGGTTCCCAGTGCTCCGTCATCAGATGGATGTGTCCACGGTCGGTGATGGCCAGTTTCAGGTTTTCTCCGTCGCTTTTGTAGCTGTTGCTTGTCGATTCTTTCTTTCCGGCGCGGACTCGATTGGATCGAATGACAATCGTCCCATCTTGATTGCCCGCGATAAAACGCTGGTTGCGAATCTCTACGTTCAACTCGGGACCGAGATCGAGGATGCCGGTCTGGATCAACGCCGTGGAATATTTCTTTCCTCCTCCATCCACGCCGTGAATCGCAAGCATGCCGGATCCGGTCAATGTCACTCGGTCCGTTTTCTTATCCAGTCGTAATTCAATCTTCCCGATCCGGACGGCATCAGCAACGCGTATTGATTGACCTGCAGCCCGTTGATCGAAGATGACGACGTCGTGCTGATCCGGAATTCCTAGATCCCAGTTGTCGGGATCATTCCAGTTGGTCGACTTCGCGTTGCCTGTCCAGTGGACCGTGTCTCGCTTGTCAGGTTGATTT
>CAZNWO010000269.1:0-2979 GCA_964576585.1 uncultured Puniceicoccaceae bacterium
TGAAGCTGAAGGCCCGCAGTCCGTTTCCCGCCACCTTCAACATCGAGTTGGCCAACGGGGCGGCAGGCTATATTCCGCCACCCGCCCAGCATGCGCTTGGTGGGTACACCACATGGCCTGCCCGTACCGCCGGGCTCGAAGTCGGGGCGGAGCCCAAGATCGTGGAGACCCTGCTTAGTTCCTTGGAGTCCTTGGCTGGTAAACCGCGCCGTGGCCCTGCAGCTACTCATGGCGCTTATGCCAAAGCCATCTTGGCCGAGAAGCCCTTGGCCTACTGGCGGTGCGAAGAGTTCGAGGGCGGTCGATTGGCGGATGCTTCCGGCAATGACGTTCATGGTAAAATCGAAGGTGTGGTGGCCTACCACCTGCCCGGTCCGGAGAACGAATCTTTTTCCGGGGACTCGCGCAATGCCTCCCTCCAACTGGCTGGTGGAACGGTTTCCGCAAACGTGCCCAATGCCCACGGCCTCTCTTTTTGGTTCTGGAACGGCATGTCGAGCGCGGTGCGGGACAACACGGGAGACCTTGTCGCCCAAGGCGAATCCTTCCTTTGCCGCATTGGGGGAAAGGCGGACGGCGAAGCACGCGGTCACCTCGTATTGGAGGTTGGCGCAAACAAGTTCAAGGGAAACACTGAACTCAGCCTGAGGACTTGGCGCCATATCTTACTTTCTTGGGACGCTTCACGCCTAAACCTTTTCCTCGACGGTAATCCGGAACCCGAGATTCAGGCTGAACTGATGGGGCAGCCAACGGGTCCCTGGCGATTCGGTGGTGAACTTCCCTTCGAGGGGCGGATCGACGAAGTGGCTTGGTTCAGGTCTTCACTTTCCGGCAAGGACGCGAAGCGACTCCACACCCTATCGGGCATAACCCCCCCACCTAAGCCTCCGCCACCGCGACCTGCGATGAATCGCGGGTCCACCGAAGCCTACGCCAAGGCGGTCATGCAATCAAAGCCCATTGCCTTCTGGCGTCTCCATGATTCGGCTAAGGATAGCGCGTCAAAGGCATACCACGGTAAATTTGAGAAAGGGGCTGGCCCAAGGGCCCCTGCTCAGGATGGTGATTCCTTTAAAGGAGGGCGCATGAGGGCGGAGATTGAAGGCATCGGTGATACCTACACCATCGAGTTTTGGTTTCGCAACAGCCTCCCCAACAACAGTCGCCCTGTTACCGCCTACCTCTTTTCGCGGGGAATCGACGGTATGAAGGAAGCTGAGGGAGATCACCTCGGTATTGGCGGAACTCACCTCGCGGCCGGTCGTCTCGTCGTTTATCAAGGCAACCGTAGCAAAGGCTTGTTGACCGGGTTGGCCCAAGTGGACCCCAAGACTTGGCATCACGTTGCCATGGTGCGTGAGGGCGACCTCATCCGGGTCTACCTTAACGGCAATCCCAAACCCGATATCGATGGCAGATTCGCCCGTTCCTATCCGAAAAATCATCCGCAGTTCTTCATCGGAGGGCGTAACGACAGCTTTGCCAACCTGCAGGGCCTTCTCGACGAGGTCGCCCTTTATGGCCGTGCCTTGACGCCCGAAGAGGTTGGCTCTCATTTCAATGCTGTGAAATTAACCCCAGTGCCAAAAAAAAAAGCGAGTAAGGCCCCGAAGCCCATGAATCTCGGAGAGGGGCTGAAAGCCATCCGGTTGCCGAAGGGATACAAGGCGCAACTGGTGGCTGCCGAGCCTTTGATCAAGGACCCCGTGGCGATCGATTGGGGGCCGGATGGGAAGCTTTGGGTCGCTGAGATGGCGGATTATCCAAGTGGTGTAAATGGCAAGGCAGGTGGTCGGGTTCGATTTCTTGAAGACAGTGATGCGGACGGGATCTACGACAAATCCACCTTGTTTCTTGAAGGGGTAAACTTTCCGGCCGGCATAATGAGCTGGCAAAAAGGTGCGTTGGTTGCCGCGGCCCCTGATATTTTTTATGCCGAGGATACCACGGGCGACGGCAAGGCGGACAAGCGAACCATTCTCTACACCGGCTTCAAGCAGGGTAACCAGCAACTTCGGGTCAACGGCTTGCGTTGGGGGCTCGACAACTGGGTGCACGGGGCCAACGGGAGCCACCATTCTCGGTACACCGCAGGGATCAAAATAAAGTCATTTTCGGGCCAAACCTTTGACCTCGGAGGCTTTGATTTTCGGATCCAACCCGGTGAGGGATTGTTGGAACCGCTTTCCGGACCTTCCCAGTTCGGACGTTCGCGGGATGACTGGGGGAACTGGTTCGGCGTCCAGAACAGCTTTCCGATCTGGCACTACGTACTGGAACATCGCTATCTTTCCCGTAATCCGGATTTTGCTCCACCCGACCCGCGACGTTTACTGACCAAAAGCAACCCGCTCGTCTTTCCCGCCAGGCCACCCCAGAAACGTTTCCACAGCTTCAACCAGTCCGGACGCTTTACCAGTGCCTGTTCCCCCACGATCTACCGAGACGAGTATCTCTTCGAGGATGCAGACGCTCACGCCTTCATCTGCGAACCCTTTCACAACCTGGTGCAGCACCTTGTCCTGAGGCCGGACGGCACCAGCTTCACCGCCGAACGGGCGGAACCGAACGAGGAGCTGGATTTCTTTGCCTCGGAAGATCGCTGGTGCCGGCCGGTGATGGCCCGTACCGGACCCGACGGAGCCCTCTGGGTCGTCGACATGTACCGCTACATGATCGAGCATCCTCAATGGCTCCCTGCTGCAGGTAAAGCTGAAATGAAACCGTTCGAGCGCTCCGGTATGGAATATGGTCGAATTTATCGAGTGTTCAAGGATGAGAAGCCTCCTCGTCGCATTCCCCTAATGGAGAAGTCTTCTGGCAAGGAACTCGTGGCGCATCTTGGAGACAGCAATGGAATTATCCGGGACATGGCCCACCGGTTACTGGTGCAGCGAAAAGAGGTATCCATGACCGACTCCTTGGTTGAGATGGCGGAAACCCATGCCTCCGCCAAAGCTCGTCTTCATGCCCTTT
>CAZNWO010000270.1:0-2962 GCA_964576585.1 uncultured Puniceicoccaceae bacterium
CATCACGGACCGGATAATGAAGCGCCCATGATTTTGATGACCGGAAAGAATTCCAAACTCGACCTCGCCGGCCGCTACATCCGTCTTTCATTCCATGGCACAGAAGGCCATAAGACACTGAGTAATTGGTACACCACACTGCTCAATGCCTATGGTAATCCGATCGAGCATTATGGCGACTTGGACCTGACCATGCAGCGCAAACGTTTTAAACAGACAGGAGCGATTGATCGGTTTCTAACCTAATTTCTTCACAGGCAAGGTTCGCTTATAAAAATAAAGAGGTAGCCTGAATTCGGCAGAGCTAAATCCTTTGCTTGCTAGTAAGATTCTAAAAAAAGCAAACAGCCATTCCATCGGCTGCGCTATGAAATCTGATCCCAAAAAACACCAACCAAACGTTGCTCACGGACCCTGCATCAACTTCCCGCACATGAAACATTGGCTCCTAATCTCATATCTTTTAGTAACGCTCAAAACAGCTACAGCGGCAGATGTACCTGCTGTGCTACCACAACCCGATCAAACGCCGCCCTCAGATGGCAAGGTCAAGGTCTACGTTTTAGCCGGCCAGTCCAACATGGTAGGCTTTGGGACTCTTGAAAGAGCCAGACCCACCTACCCGAGCATATATTTGTCGGCAGACCCAGCGCTTAAGGCCGGACGAATGCCAGTGGGGAATTCGGCACTTCTTCCGCATGGAGTTTACCAGACAGCAGAGAAAGATGCCCCAAAAGGTGCAAAGGTAATGATATACAAAGGGCACTACAAAGAAGACCGGGACTACTCGAAAGTAAAACCAATCAAGGTGTCTACTTTGCCCCTGGGAACGGTTGCCGAACAATTGCCCTCAGTGGAAGGCCCGCATACAGTAGTCGTAAAAGCATACATTGATGTCCCCATGTCAGGCAAACATCAGATTCATGTTGGTTACGCCTCCAGCACTTATGCCGTGGTTCGACTAGGTGACGAGGAGGTATATCGCAGGGACCTAGAACAGGATGCAATGCATACTGAAGTTCAACTTGAGAGCGGAAAGCGGTACCCCATCACAATCACCTACATGAAAAGTGGTTCAGCCGCGTTTTGGCTCAAGCACATCGACATCCCCGGCAAGGGGGACCTTGCTTCACTTATTGCAGCAGGAAAGTACCCATGGTTTAGCGATGGCCAAGGTGGATGGAGCGTCCGTAATGACGTCACTTACTGGGAGACACGCATCTCCAAAGAAAAAAATGGAAGCGGAGGCCCCCTTACTACAACTTCCAATGGGAGATTCATTGGACCTGAAATTCCCTTTGGCCATGTGATGGGTACCTTTCATGAGGAGCCCGTGCTTCTGATAGAATCATCCATGGGCAACCGGGCATTGAGCTTTGACTTCCGGCCTCCCTCTAGCGGAAAGACCGATGAGGAAAAGGCCAACGAATTCTGCGGTCTGGAGTATGACCTCATGATACAGGGAGTTCACAAGACGCTCAAGAATATCGAAAAAGTCATTCCCAGCTACAAAGGCCAGGGCTACGAGATCGAAGGCTTTGTTTGGTTTCAGGGACATAAAGACAAAAACGTCCCCAAAGAATCCTACGAAAAGCACCTTGTGAACTTGATCAACGACCTGCGAAAAGAATTCCGGGCTCCGAAATTAAAGGCGGTGGTGGCCACGGTGGGATTCGGAGGGATGAAGATGGAGCCAGGGCATTTCATGACATGGGAGGCGCAAATGGCCGTTGGAGACCCTAAGCAGCATCCTGAATTTGCCGGAACGGTTGCGAGCGTAGACACTCGAGAGTTCTGGCGCAACCGAGGAGAGTCCCCTACCGGCACAGGATATCACTACAACCATAATGCAGAAACCTACGTACTCATCGGCGACGCCCTTGGTCGCGCAATGGTCGGGCTTCATGGAGGCAAGGCTGAGAAAATCGAGACCATTCCGGAATCAGCCAAACACCCCAGCGTTGAATGGATCTATTCAGATGAAGTGACCTCGAAATACAATAAACGCGGCCCCCACTATCCGCCCAGCTACTACCGAGAGATGGGACAGGCACTAAAGCCCATGATCATGAGCGAGATGGTGCCCGGCTTCTTGGAGACAGCCCTCGGTCCGAGGAGTCGCAACCTGAAGGGCATCGTGACTGGCCAGAAGCCTTCTCGCTTGGCGACGGACATTCGCGGAGAACTGGATGACCTGATTGATTTCTACGACATGGCGGGCATCTCTGATTATGCGTGGAAACCCTTTGGTCCTGAGATGCGCAACGCCGAATGGTCCTACTTCAGCTTTGAGCCTCCCGAAAAACAGGATCTAGCGCAAAGCGACCGCTTCCGAAAAATTACCTTCCCAAAAGGTATGAAAAACTGGTTCTCCAAGGACTTTACACCAGAAAAGGCAGGATGGAAGCAAGACCAGGCACCCTTCGGCCGATTTGGCGACAAACTGGACCGCCGTCGAGCCAGTTGCAATGGCTCCCACTGCGGATGCAGCGAGATGCCAAAAACTCTTTGGGAGAAAGAGGTTCTATTACTTCGCCAGACCTTTGATATCCCGGCAGTCAAGAAAGGCCATGCCTACCGCTTGATTCTTGGTGGGGCCGGGTGTGACAGGTCTGGCGAAGGATTTGCCATCTACGTAAACGGCAAACTACTTACTCAGTCCAACGGGGGCTTCTTCAGATACCCCGGCATACGAGGAGCTTATCTCTACGAGGACATCCTGCATGAATTCAATGGAGGCAAGGTTACCATCGCCGTCATCAATTTCTTACGTCACACTCACTTCCGCAACGGTGGCCGCTACTTTGGCCCCCATCCTGACTACTACCGACCGGAGGGAGTCTCTCCTGTACCGCCTAACGGTCACGTTGCATTGTGGATGGAAGAAGCAAAATTATCTCCAGCAACCCTTGCCGCAGCGGAGGCGATAGGAGAGTAATGAGATTTCTTCACCTCTCAAAAA
>CAZNWO010000271.1:0-2953 GCA_964576585.1 uncultured Puniceicoccaceae bacterium
CGATAGCAGGCGATGACCCGATACGGGCTCCCGTCGCAAATTCCCATTTCTTTTTCCCCGTTTGCCCGTCCAGTGCGTAGAATTTGTTGTTCAACGACCCGATGTAGACAGTACCATCATGTGCGATAGCGGGCGAAGAACCAATGTCCTTGCCCGTTACAATCTCCCACTTCTTGACCCCGGTCAACCCGTCCAACGCATAGACCTTGTCGTCCATGGATCCAAAGTAAATGATATCGTTTCTCCCGATAGCCGGAGAAGAGAAGATGCGATCACCAGTCGGAAATTCCCATTTCTTTTTTCCCGTTTGCCCGTTCAAAGCGTAAAGCTTTTTGTCCTCCGACCCAAAGTAGACGGTTCCATCCTTGCCGATCGCGGGTGACGACAAGACGTCACCTCCCGTCGCAAATTCCCATTTCTTTTCCCCCGTCCGACCATTCAAGGCATAGATCTTGTGATCCACTGAACCGACGTAAACGGTACCATCCGAACCGACGGCAGGCGAGGAACGAACGGCACCCCCGGTTTCAAAGGACCACAACAGATCACCAGGGCTTCTATTCTCAACACCGCTTAGCACGAAGGAGACAGAAAAAGCCATAAGGCATGGAATGAAATAGCGAGGAAAGGTCATGAGAGTTACTATCGAGAATAAACGATGATCCTGAAGCATCTTGCAAGGCTTGAGTGAACTACCTTTTGGTCGTAGTCGCCCTGCAAAATATCCTAGTGCCCGCAAGGATCGGATTAGAGGCGAACCTCGGGACTACTTTTGGGCTTCAACGCGGACTTCATCCAGGTGAGGTCGGGCTCAACAGGAGTGTCGTTGGATTGCTTGGAACCTGAGCAAGATCCTTTCTTTCCGATGGATCGGTCGAAAAATCATAGAGCTCGGCCCGACATCTGGCGTGCGGCATGTCAAATTGGCAAGAACCTTTTTTGCCGCTAGTTCAAACGGAAACGATCCCCATCGTGGAGATGGATTGCTCATTGCTTCCGTCATTTTGATGCGAAGTTCAAGGTATTCCCTTTTTGAAATCTCACCCTTGCGATAAGCCTCTTCAATTGCTTGTTCAGTTTCCATGTTTCTTATGCCTCTTTGTACTTGCACAAGAGGCAAAGAGGAGAAGGAGAAAACCTATTTTCAATGCTTGCTCGTTCTATTTGACGACGAGCACGCCCTTCATAATGGTCCAGTGACCGGGAAAACTACATAGGTATGGATACCTGCCGGGCTTGCGGGGAGCCTTGAAACGAAGGGTTTCTTTCTCTCCTTGTTTAAGCATCCGTGAGTGAATGATTATTTTCTTCGATTTCGGGATAAATTGACCGCTCTTCGCAGCTTCCGGATCCTTGGCCATCTCGTTGGCGGCCAAACCAACCTCCTCCAAGGAACCGGGCTGGACCAGGACAAAGTTATGCGGAGTGGCGTCGGGGTTGTCGAATTCGATCCGAATAGGCTGGCTTGGCTTGGCTGGAATTTCGCCGAAAGCTTCCTTGTACTCGCCGAGGTTCGGTTTCGACATGTACTCGGCGGTAAAGAGCATCCTTTCCTTCACGCATGAAAGCTTAACCTTGAGCAAGTCCTTCTGGCGATCGAACTTCCTGTCTCGCTGGGATTTCTCGGCCTTTAGGTCTTTCGCCTTCTGCTTGAACAAAAAGGCATACAAGGGAGGATTCACCTTCCCGACGGTATCCTTGTCCCAGAATTTCCTCATGGGAGCAGAGCCAAGCGAAGTCCGGATGGCATAGGTCAAATGTCTGTCGCTTGGGCGAGAGGCGATATCCGTAAGAACTTCGAAGGCCCTCTTGGTGCCAACGTAACTGCACGCAATGGCGGCCTCCATCCGCACAAGGCCGTTCTCATCCTGTCCCGCCTTGGAGAGAAGCTCATCACCATCCTTGGCTAATCCATGCCAGTGACGCAACTGTCGGGCAGCAGCAGCTCGCGCATTGTGGTTGTTACATGAAAGCACTTCACGCAACAGAGGCAGGTTTGCTTCCTCGACGTTGCGATAGGCCCAGATGGCCTCGACCTGGTGGTGGCGGAAGCGCTCGCCCTTTGGATCGAGCTTGGCAACCCATTCGTCGAGAGCGGTCTTGACCGCAGCGGGATTCTTTTCGCGCAGCTCTCGCTTGGTCCAGTAACGATAACGATACTCCCGCCGCTTGAGTATCTCGAGAAGCTCGGTGATCCCTGCGCCTGCGATCTTAGGCGGTTCCTGGAGTTTTGCTCCTTTCGGGAAAATGCGCCAAATCCGACCCGACTTTCGGTCTCGTCGCTCGTCCCGCAAGGAATACTGGGCGTGACCCTTCACAGGGTTGTACCAGTCGCAAACGTACATGGCTCCTCGCGGCCCATATCGCAGGTCAACCGGAATGAAGCTCAGGTTGGTGGAGAAGATGATATCGCCGAGGTACTTCTCATCATAGCCAAAATCACCCTCGTTCCACTCCAGCATCTCTACCCGGTTGGTCGACTTGTAGCGCACCTTGATCATCTTCCCCTGTAGTTCCTTGGGCCAATTTGGGAAATCAACGAACTCCTGACCACAAACCCCTGAATACGCCTGCAGTCCGGACGGACGCGGATGCTGTTCTGGATAGGGTGGATCGAGTGCATGATGAGCGGAAGCGAAGATCGGGTAGCTCGCCACATGCTGCCCCCAGTCGTCAAAGGTCACGCCCCATGGATTCGTGCTGGCGTGAGTGCCGAAAGAGGTAAGACGATGCAGCTTCGGTTCCCAGGCGAACCAGCCGCTGTTTTGCTGTCGAACCGGGCCATAAGGCGTTTCGACCTGCGTGTGATGAAAGATCGATTCACGGAAGATGAGGTCGCCGTCGGGAGTCCATGCGAAGTCATGCAAGGCATGATGGGAGTCCTCGCAACCGAACCCGGTCAGGACGGTCTCGCGATGGTCCGCCTTGCCGTCGCCGTCGGTATCCTTGAGAA
>CAZNWO010000272.1:0-2949 GCA_964576585.1 uncultured Puniceicoccaceae bacterium
ACAAGAAGCCCGTGGTGCATCGGGGCAACGAGTACCTCCACATGAAGGTCAAGGACGACAAGCTGTACCTTTTCTTCGATCAGGATCCCGTGGTTCACGAGCGCTGGAAACACATCGAGAACAATGCCTACTGGCAGGTGCTTCCCTGTCCCCGTGAGGGCAAGGCCGAGTTCCAAGGCTTCATCATCGCGGGCAAGGATCGCCGCTGGTATCCCGCCAAGGCACGTCACACCAAGCTCGACAACGAATGGTGCATCGAGCTCACCAGCGACCTCGTAAAGGATCCCGTGGCGGCCCGCTACGGTTGGGCCAACTGGCCCACCGGCAACCTAGTTGGTCGCGAACGCCTCCCCATGGCCACTTTCCGTACCGACGACTGGCCTATTCCCGAAGGTGTCAATTACACCCAGAAAGCCAAGGAGACCAGCTCCGCCAAGATCAAGGAACTACAGGAGATCGGCAAGCGTCAGGCCCTGGACCGCAAGATACGTCAGTTACAGGTAGACCTTCCGCGGTTCGAGTCCGAGCTTTTCCGTGGAGATGCCGCTGGTCAGATCGAGAGCAAGCTAGCCCGTATCGAAGGCATTCTCGATGAGTTCGAGTCCGATTCCTGGCTTTCACGCCAGCTCAATGGGCATGACCCTGAGTTTCTGCCAAAACTCAAACGTGTGCGGAAGCTTCTTGTCGAGATTCGAGGCCGGTAGTCTTTTGGTTTTCTCTAAGGTTTCAGTCTTGCCACGGCGTAAACCAGAAATTTTGGCAAGGTGAAGGAAATCCTGCCCTCTGCCATCTTGAACTTCGGATGAGCCGGTCGATCGTATTCCGGGGACAGAATTTCCACTTCAGAGACCTCGTAGTTTTGAGGAAGTGCGAATGAAACACTTACTTCCGATACAGGCTTGGGCCGTTCGTCTGCCGGGCCACGACCATGGTTTGGTTTGCCGTTGGCTCTCTTGGGGAGCTCGTCTCGGTCATAATTGACGAAGTGCAAGTTGATTTCCTTTTTCTCGACGGGGCGACTTGCGGATACCCGCAGGGTGTTGGGGGCATCAAAGCGACTCAGCGACTTTATGGACGGAACCGAGTCCTTGGCCGGATTTAGTGTCGCTTGGTACTTGGCTAGGATTTCGGGTGTCGCCAAGTCGTCGGGCAGAATGTCGAACAGGATGTGTTTGTCGAGCATTTGCCTGCCGAGCTTTTGGAAGGCCTTCAAGGGTTCGAGCTTGCCTTGCCAAATTGCTTTGCGGGGATAGAGAAGAAGCACTTCGGCATAAGAAGAGTTGGCTCGAAAGAGATTGTCGTTACGTTCGAGGAATTGATAGTAGCTCGAGAATACCTTGCGAGCTTCGGGGTCTTGGAACCGTGCGTAGAAACCCATTGGGGCACCGCCGTTGGCCGCCAATTCTGCGATTGCGACACGGGTGCGCACGCCCTCGTATTTGCCTATCGTGAAAGGTTTGTCGCCGAATGCGCCTCGAATGTATCGCGCTTGCAGGGTGGCGTCTCCTAAAAGCCCGTTAGATAGATCGGTGTAGGTAGCTGCATTTCCGGTGCTATACCAAGCATAGTCCTCATCTTTCCCCCAAAGGTCAGAGGGAAGGAGGCAGCGTTCGTCTCCGTTGATCTGGCTGAAGTTGCCGATGTGATTCCATTGGGAGACGATCAAGCCCGGCTTGAGCTGGCGACCATGACGGATGAATACCTCGTCGAACGCCTCCTTGTTGGAGATTTGCGACCAGCGTAGCATCTCGAGGCGCAGGGGGGTGGTTTCCTTTGGGTTATGCCAGAAAACGATCTCCTTGAAGCGATGGGCATTCAAGTTGGCGATGCCGAGTCGATCCCTTAGTTCCCGTTTGGTGAAGCGCTTGGCGAGGTATTTCTTGAAGCCGGAAACACAGTGCTTGCAGTGACAGTCATGCCGGTAGAAGTAATTGGCCACGAAGCCGTCCACCCCACGCTCGATCCCTCGTTTCACCCATGCCTTGAGTACTCCTTGCCAGCCGGGATTGCGGAGGCAGGCGAAATATTCCTTCATCCCTCCAATGCTGTAATTGCTGTTCACCAAGGGTTTCCCGTTCCTGTCCTTCTCCAGAAAGTCCAGAGGATCTTTCGACGGTTTGGGACCGAGCTCTTTTTCGTCCCATAGTTCACGATAGAATTTGAAGAATCCTCGGGGACCTTCCGGTCCATCGGGGTCACCCACCAGGAACTCGACGTTCAGGTGCCCGATCACGCGCACCTTGCGTTTCGCCAATTCAGCGTTTCGGCGCTCAAACCACTGACCGCACTCGTCCAACCCTCTTACGGGGAAATGAGCGGGATAGCCTTTGTATTGCGGGGTGTGGGCGAGGCCCCAGAAGTGGGCCCCGTAGAAGCCTAACTGGACGAGGTCGGGCTTCGTCTCGTCGATAAAGTTGAGGTACTCGGGGTCCGCGTATTGCGCCCAATGGGCCAACATGCGGGTGAATTCGAGATCTTTGGGGTTTTCTTTTGCTTCTACTCCTGCGGGCAAGGCCAGCAATAGGAGTAAAAGGGGATGCAGTCGCCGTGTCATTCGAGAGGAAGTGTTGCTTGTAAACATAGTGGGTCGAGCCGAGACTCAGGGAAAGGTGGGCTTGAGGTCGCGCACGTTCTCGAGCTCGGCTTCCTTCCCTTTTTTGGGAGCGTACAGCATTACGGGAGCCAATATGCCTCCGGTTCCGATTTCGTTGACACGATTGTTCGCCACGCAGACCACCACGACGTTGTTGCCCGGCTTGAGCTGATCGGTGGCGTCGAGTTCAAAGGGGTACATGGCGGCTCCATGGCTGATGCCGACTTCCTTCCCGTTGATCCAGACCTTGGCCGATTCATCGACTCCTCCACACCAGAAGAAGATTCGTTTGCCTTTGAATTTCTTAGGCACGACCAAGGTCTGTCGATACCATGCCAAACCTTTGTAATAGCGAA
>CAZNWO010000273.1:0-2935 GCA_964576585.1 uncultured Puniceicoccaceae bacterium
ACGAGAGGAAGATGTGCAACCCCTTTGCGAGCGTAATTCTCCAACTGGTTGAAGGTGTACGGCCAACCGGGATAGGGCTTAGCTTCCTTGTCAGCGATATCCACGTTTCTGGGCCAACAGACGAAGGTTACATCCCTAGACTGCTTGTCTATCCTAACTACGCCGAACCCCGCGGCCCTAGTAGTAAGCTTGTCCCCCGATTTCTCGGGCGTAGGGTTCGCAGCAGCAATGGCGGTCACCTTGTTATGAAAACCATCGAGATGATCGCCTAGAATTGCATCTTGCCCTGGCTTCCTGTTCTTTCCTGGCTCGAGAGGTTTCCACCATCGCAAGTACAGGTTTGCAATCGAGGGAACACAAAAGGAATGTATCGAATCTCTCCAGTCGTCTATCCCGTGATGAAAGACGGTTGCCAAATGCTGGTCTCCGGCAAAATGAAAGGCGAATGCCTTCCGAAGGGCGCCTATGGCCTTGTTTCGCCCAGTTTGAGGCCAGCCGTTCGAATCCAAATCCGCATGGAGCCTGCCTCCGATCCTTCCGTGTATATGAGCTCCTCCGCAAAAAATAGTCTGGGAAAGAG
Source organism: uncultured Puniceicoccaceae bacterium (assembly GCA_964576585.1). Classification (GTDB taxonomy): domain Bacteria; phylum Verrucomicrobiota; class Verrucomicrobiia; order Opitutales; family Seribacteraceae. Next base: position 581 of record CAZNWO010000273.1, read on the forward strand.
CTGCCTTAAAGTCTGCATCGGTCCAGTCCTGACCCCAATCCTCCAGGAACTTGAGCTGACGTTCTCCGAGTAATCGAGCTTGAGGCACGTCGACAGTTTTCGGGTCATAGTTTGGGTTCCTGATATGGTCGGGCCTGGGGCCTTGCTTCGGGATCATGCCGGCGGGACCTGTCTTGAACTTCCTGTCCTCCAATATTGCAAAGCTTACACGTCCCCAATTCAACTCTGTAAAGTAGGTCCCTATGCCTCGACTTATTGGCTTTGGGTCATATGGGTCGGGCAAATGGCTAGTCTGGGCTCTTTCCACTTCCCTTACGTAGTCGACCGGCATCCTGTAACCACCGTCCGATGCGCCGGGCAGCGTGGACTTTTTACCGCTATGCCCCCAGAGATTTGGTTGGCCTACATCGTGATCATCGGGAATTGTAACTGTGGGGTAATCCTTGATCACTTCACCGAAATCGCGTCCGAACCTTAACCATGCAGCATAATGGCGTCGATGGTCGTAAACTTGGTCGCCTGAAAAGAAGAGCAGGTCAGGCTTGATCTTCTTGATGTTGGAGACCAAGTCGTTTTTGGGAATATCTCCGCCGTGCCCAGGGTTGATCGAGTTTCCCGTGAACCCAACGACTACAAACTCTCTTTTCTGCAAAGGGTTTTTCCGTACAATTCCCTCATAGATCGCATGCTTTCCATGGCGAACTCGGTAAACCGTTTCGCGAGAATCATCCCAGTTCTCGACTCTGAAGGGGACTGTCCATCCTCGCTCAATTACTTTCGACTCTGCTACCTTGCGCCATCCGTCTCCTTCCTTGACCTCCAGTCTCGCCTTGCGCTCCTCTCCTTCCTTTAACGGATAGAGTTGGGCTGTTAGCTTCAAGATCTTTGCATGTACAGTATACAGCGCAAAGCAAATCACCTTGTCTCTGCCGACCTCCGGGATTGCCAATGGATCCTTCCTTTTCTTTTTTTGGGCGAACTGAAAGGAAGGCAGCAGTATAATGCTGAGAGTCAATGCAAGGCACTTGAATATAATGGTCTTTGTCATGAGAACAGAATCAGTCAAAGTGAAGAGCCTAGGGCAACAAGAAAGCTATTGTTCAACCTTCCTCAATTCCCCGAGCCAACCGCCCTCGCGAGATGGTGGCCGGAAGGTCATCTTATATGGCTTGTCATTTGCAGTCTCCTGCTTCGCCAACTCTTGCCATCTCTTGAAGTTTGCTTCAAATCTACGGAGCGAATTTTCGCCGGACGTGCGGGAAATCTGAGCAAGCAACTCGAACAGGCTCCTGATGACAAACTGCCCAAAGCCGACTTGAGACTTTGGGATGGATACCGTACCTCGGTCGCAATTCATTGAAATTGGTTGGCCCAGCTTTCTTTCTACGTCTCCTTGAGAAAAAAACTCGTTCATGACCAGAACGCTCCATCTCTCGCAAACATCCCAATCCTTTGTGGGGTTACTAACATCTGCGCAATGCAGGATTAAGGCACCTATAAGAATCCTCGCATCTGCATCGAGAAAGTCGACTGCTCGAACACCTGCGGCAACATCATCGGCGGTAGCCCCCTTGCTTGAATTGAAGTCGGATACACGAACTGCTTTCCTCGCTTGGCTTAGTGCTTGCTGAATATCATCCATCCTTCCTGACACTTCCTTCATGAGGTCGCCGTGTCGTTTCATGTCGGTCCAGAGGATAGATTGCTCAATCATCGAGCGAGATTCAGATATGATATCATTCGACTGACTGTTAAGTTCTGCCTTCGGGGCGAGAATATCGTGCTTGTCGATGAGTTTGAGAAAGTGAGTAGCGGAACGTTTTTCCTGAATCCCGTCAGGCCCGAACTCCTCCACAAGAGGATGCTTAATCTTAAGCAAGAACCCATTATTAACACCAGCATGCAGGATATCATGCCCTAAGGCGGCGAGAACCAACGAAGCCTGCTCGTGCTTCTTCAGGAAGACGCCGCCGCCGCCGCGCAAGATGGCGTGGGTGGTAATCATTACGTCCAGTGCGTGGGTAAAGGTGTGGTATTCCCTGCGAACATGATCGTCAATGCCTTCTGTCTTGCCGAAATATCCCATCCTAATGTCTTCGAACAGTGCATTGGGGAGATGGTTCTCGATTCCCGGGATACGATACCCGTCAACCTTATTGAACAAAGCATGCGCGACGGCAAGCTGTGAGTCTTTTGTCGAGCTGTGCTCGAAAGGATCTTGATCGAGGTCGAGGGATGCGAAGGACGGGACTGTACGCGTGACGTTCGAATCACGGACTGCTGGACTTGAATCCTCTGACTGCGAGCCAGGAGGCTCGTGATTTCCGCAACCCACTTGAGATATGATCAGGCTTG
>CAZNWO010000274.1:0-2934 GCA_964576585.1 uncultured Puniceicoccaceae bacterium
AAAGTCAACCAATGATCGGCATAGGCGACGTCATCGGCAAGAAGAGCGTCGATCAATTCGATTCGCTTGCGCTGCGAACCGCTGCGAAGAAAACGATTCAGTTCGGTCGGGGTCGGCAGGATTCCAATAAAGTCCAAGTAGGCGCGCCGTGCAAAAACTGAATCAGATGACGGTTGAGGAGGTTTCTCTTTCTTGCGTATCAAGTAATCGTCCAAGATACGATCAATTGGATGCGTCCTACCATTCACGGAAGGCGGCAACTTTACGATCCGTGGTTTTAGAGGCGGCTCCCATGCGGATTTGCCTAAACTAATTCCAGCGGGCCACGAAAGGCCTTGATCGATCCAATCCCGCAGGACTTTTATCTCCTTCGAGGATAAGGGATCACCTTTCGGAGGCATGCGGTCGTCGGGTTCCTTTTCTTGTACCAATTCCAGCAGAAGGCTCCTTGCCGATTTACCTGCAACGACTACCGCTCCGCTTTCTCCTCCCTTCAGGAGTTCGGATCGAGAATTCATTGAAAAGCCGCCCTTCTTTTTCCCCGATGCATGACATTCCGCGCAACGTTCCCTCAAGATTGGAAGAACTTCGTGGGAAAAGTCTACCCTTGCGGAAAGTAAACTGGTAAACGCAAGAAAGGTGCAAACCAGCTTAGGTGTATTGTAAGTCAGTGGCATGAGGTCTTAACGTCCAAGAGTCGATCAATCTTATGATCAAGAAACATGATTTTTAGAAAAAAATAGGGAGATGCAAGAACGAGGTGAAAAAAAGGAAAAAGAATACATTGAAAAAAGATGAGGCATCCAATGGCATGAAGTGCTTACAAGATGCATCAAGGCATTCCTTAACTTGACCGAAACATAATCAAAGGGCAGGCTGAATCAGATTAATCGGGCAAAACCCCTAACCGTCAAACAACCAAAAACATACCTTGGACCGGCTTTGGCAAAACACAAAGATGAGCAAGGCAAACATCTTACGATGATGAATCTCGAAAAAGACAAGAATTGGAAAAGAAGATCATTCCTGAAAGCCTCAGGCAGTTTATCTCTAGCTTTTCCTCATATCTCGACAGCCCGCAATGCCGGCAAGGTGAGATTAGCGGCAGTCGGATGCGGAGGGAAAGGGTGGGTCGACTTAAACGGGGCAGCTCGCCATGCCGAACTCGTTGCATACTGCGACGTGAACGTTAGCGTAAACCGCAAGGGTGGTTATAATGCGGTTAAGGCAAAATGGCCGAAGGCCCGAGGTTACGTCGATTGGCGGGAAATGCTGGAGAAGGAGGCCCAGCATATCGATGCCGTCACTGTCTCCACTCCCGACCACATGCACGCACCAGTCACAATGACGGCCCTGCAACTAGGTCTTGGGACCTACACCCAAAAGCCGATGACGCGCATGATTCAGGAAGCCCGAGCAATTACTGAACTGGCGGAGCAAAAAAACATTCCCACCCAAATGGGCAATCAGCACCACAGCGGTCTCGGCTACCGCACACTCTTCGAGATGGTACGCGGTGGAGCAATTGGCAAAGTCATCACCACCCACTCTTGGTCCAACCGCCCGGTCTGGCCCCAAGGTATCGACCGTCCCAAAGGTTCCGATCCCGTTCCCGGAGGACTCGACTGGGACAAGTGGCTCGGCGTGGCTCCCGAACGTCCTTTTAAGAAGGATGTATATCACCCCTTCAAATGGCGCGGCTGGTTCGACTTCGGGGCAGGTGCCCTAGGCGATATGGGTTGCCACATCATCGATCCAGTCGTCTGGATTCTCGACCTTGGCCCGGCAAAAGGCGTTTCCTATGAAGGTCCCAAACCCAAACCGGAAACCTTTCCTGCCACAGAGATTTTAACCTACCGCTTCGCCGGCACGGAGTACACGGCGAAAGACGAACTGGTCATGAAATGGTGGGACGGCGGTCAACGCCCAACGAAAAAAGGCACACACCTCCCGAAGGACACCGAAGTCCCGAGCCAAGGCGCTATGTTTATCGGCGAGAAAGGCACGGTTCTTTGCCCACACGGCGGAATGCCACGACTGTGGCTGGCAGACAAATCCGCCAAGTACGAACGCCCACGCATTGATCGGCTCGATCATTATAAGGTCTGGCTCGACGCGTTCGCCACGGGCGAAAAGCCCAACAGCCATTTCGGCTATGCCGGCCCGCTCACGGAAACCGTCTTGCTCGGCGTGGTCGCCGCTCGCATCGGAGCCAATGAAGAAATTCTTTGGGACTCAGATAATCTCCGCTTCACCAACTCACCAAAAGCCAATAAATATATCCGTCCCAAATACCGCAAGGGATGGGAGGTGGAGGGTCTCGGCTAGCAAAGAAAGGCTGAGCTCACGAACTCCATGGTCGAAGCTTAGTTCAATCAGTTTATTTGTCGCAAGCAGGCTGGATTCAGCCGGCAGGAGCTTCGCCCATCTGCTGGGCAAGGTAATTCTCGATCCCTATCATTTTGATCAAGTCGAGCTGAGCTTCGGCCCAATCCACGCTCTCCTCACATTCGACGACCATGCGCTCCATAAGGTCGCGACTCGATGAATCATTTAATTCGGTACTGAGCTTAACGCCTTCGTTGTAAGTGGAAGCACCCTTGATCTCCATCTGCATGGCCCACTCTATTTGCTCTTTAGGCGTCTCAACAACTTTTATGACGTCGTATCGCGCAATGGCCGGAACACCTTCAAGGAATAAAATGCGATCGATCACTTCATCGGCATGTTTCATCTCCTCGATAGACTCGGCATAAAAATGATCGGCCAATTTATTGAGCCCCCAATTCCGGCACATCTTTGAATAGATGAAGTAAGTATTTATGGCGGTAAGCTCAATGGTGAGGCCTGCATTCAGAGCTTCAATGACTTGATCGTTTCCTTTCATAAGAGTAAATTTTCTAACTAAACTTGGTTGGTAAACTGAAAAGAATA
>CAZNWO010000275.1:0-2905 GCA_964576585.1 uncultured Puniceicoccaceae bacterium
TTCGAGAAGGTCTTCGCCATATCCGTGATCGACCTGAACGAACCGCCCGCGATTACTTCGTTCGACGGGAATGCCACGGTAGTCCTGGCAGTGAACGAGGGGAAGAGGTTTCGGCAGAGGGTTCGGGCGAGCGACCCGGACGGGGATTCCCTGGTCTACTCGCTGGCGGGTGGGGCGGACGTCGGGGAGTTTTCCATAAACGCCGCCACGGGGGAGTTGACCTTGATCGGCTTTCCCGATTTCGAGAACCCGAAGGATGCGGACGGGGACAACCTGTACGAGGTGGTGGTATCGGTCTCGGATGGGCGTGGGGGAAGCGATTTGCAGGCTTTTCGGGTGGAGACGCGAAACGACCCGTCGGACGATCCGCCTCCCACCGGGGGAGCAAGGGTGATCGTGCTGGATCATTTGGGTGCGCCCGTGCCGGGGGCAGGGATCGAGGCGCTGAGCCCGGATTCCCTGCGCTTGCTCGAGGGGAAGGCGGACGAGAACGGGAGCTTCGTCTTCACGGGGCTATCCTTGGGGGACTGGACCCTGACGGCTTTTCCGCCTGCGGACGAGGCGAACTCGACGGTGGCCCGGGAGTCCCTGCCGGGGACCTTGACGGTGGCGGCGGGTGAGACGGGAGAACTGGAGCTGCGCCTGCGAAGCGTGAACCTGATGGGCAGGGTGTTCCTGCTTGCGAAGGGCGCCAAGGAGCCCGTGGAGGGGGCGAAGGCTTGGGCGTTTCTCGACGAGGATGGCGACGGCAGGCCGGATGGCGGTGGAGCCGAGGGAATCGTGGACACGGATGCCCGGGGATTCTTCTCGTACCTTCTGCCCGAGGGCAATTATTCCCTAAAGGTGGAGCCGCCTCGGGGATACCCGAGGCAGGGCCAGTTGGGGCGCTTTGAGATTGCCCCAGGGCAGGCGGCCCCGACGGAGGTGGAGGTACTGCTCTCCTCGCCTTTCCATTTCGTGAGCGGTTACGTGAGGGACCAGGACGGAAAGCCGGTGGACGATGCCATCGTGGTGTTTGCGGGTCAGCCGCCGAACCTGCCCCAATGGAAGAACTCGGGAGCGGACGGGAACTTTTCGCTGGACTTGATGCCCGGCGCCTGGGAGGTGATGGTTTACCCCGGTCCGAAGGCAACGGGAGACTGGAACGGGGACACGGCTTACCAAGCGCTGAGGCTTCCCGACGAGAATCCTCCCCGCGGAGCCACCCTGGACCTGCGGGTGAAGCGCAAGAAGACCCCAGCCCGAGGCACGTTGACGGGAAGGATCGCGAGGCCCGATGGCTCCACGGACTGGGGGAGCCGTGCCCATGAGGTCCAGGTCGAGGTGATCGGGGAAGATGGAGGCAGCTGGTGGATGCATGTCGGGCCCGACGGGGAATTCTCACTCTCCCTGGAGCCGGGAGTGTACGAGGTGCGGGTTCTGGTCGTTGATGAGCTTGGTTACGGCACGCCCAAGAACTACATCGTAACGATTGGGGAAAACCAGTCGAACGACATGGGAACATTTAATCTCCTGGAGCTCTCCTCGGGCATAGGAGGCATGCTGACGGACGAGGACGGGAAACCATTGGAAGGTTTCTTCGTGCATGCGGTGAACGAGGATGGCAAGACGAGGTCCGCCCGGACGGATTCCGGTGGCCGCTACCTCATACGGGTTTTGCCCGGGCGTTGGAAGGTGGCTTACGAAGTTCCGCCCGCGCCCGGCGGGAGGACTTCCCCCTACCTGGACGGCGAAGCGAAGAAGGCGTTGGCGGAGGCGGACAAGACCAGCGAGGTTTCCTTCGTGGTGCCCAAGGCAACTCGGGTGGTGAAGGGGAAGCTGGTTACGCCGGACGGGACCTTGGTGACGGGCTTGCAGGCCACGGTTTACGCACGCAGCGCCACTGCGGGACTTGGGGTGGGGCAGGCATTGACCGAGGCCTTGGCGGATGGCTTGGGACGCTTTGAGATTCGCTTGCCCCGAACGGGTGAGTTTGCCGTGGGGATTCGTTTGCCCGACTCCGCCGATTACTCCTTTACGGGTGAAAGCCTGATTGGAGCGAGCGATTCCGAAATCGAGATCGAGCTGAGACCCCAGGACGCCCTGCTCGAGATCGGCTTTGCCTTGGATGGGCAGGCGGTGGTCGATCCCGGCTTTTCCGCCAGGGTTCGGGCCTACAAGCCGTCGGAGAAGCTGTCCTCTTTCAAGACGGCATTGTTTGCCTCCGGCGGAAGCGCCGAACTGGTTCTCGGCGAAGGCGTGTGGCGGATCGGCTACGACGTACTGAGTCAGGGTTTCGCCGACCCCGTGGAGGATGCCTCGCGTGTGGAACGTGAAATCACCTTGAAGTCGGGGGGGAGGGAAAATCACGTCTTTTCCCTGAAGAAGGTCGAGGGGAGCCTGACGGTGACGGTCCTGGACGAGTCCAATGGCACGTTGACCGGCGGTGTTTACCCTTGGTTCGAGCAAGCCGACGGCAAGGGAAAGCTCTCCGGAGAGCTGGAACTCGACGGAGTTTCCTTCCGTCATTCCTTGCCCTTGGGCCTGAGGGTTCGGGTTGGAGTCACTCTTTCGCCGGAATTGCGCGAGCAAGGCTACCTGGAGCCGGAAATCAGGACTCTGAGCCTTGATTCCTCATCGAAGAACACGTCGCTGGAGATGAGGCTGACCTCGGGCAAGTCGGAGGAGTTTCTTTCGGGGAAAGTGTTTGACCCTCAGGGCGAGCCCGTTCCCGGTGCCTACGTCTGGGCTTGGTCTCCCAATGGACAGGCTATGGATACGATCTGCGATGCAAACGGCAGCTTTCGTCTTAACGTGAACGCTGGCATCAAGTGGTACCTCGGGGCGGACTGCGCCGCTTCCGCTCGAGCTGATGGCGTGGCGCTTGCGATGGACCAGGACCTGGAGGTGGACTTGACCTCGGTTG
>CAZNWO010000276.1:0-2869 GCA_964576585.1 uncultured Puniceicoccaceae bacterium
TTCGGGACCTGCAGGAAGGACACGCCTGCCGGACGCCTCGAAGGTAATGGTCGTCCCCTTGTCCTTCAAACGTGGCAAAACCGAAACGTTCGCCTGGCAAACCGTGCGGATGCTCAAGCCCTTCCCACGCAAGCCTCGGGGGCTTTCATCCAAACGCAACCAGTAGCTCGACCTTCCCTTGACCAAGTCGGTCAGGTCGAGACCATCTCGAAAGGCTTTCGAGGGCGACCATGTGCGTCCGGCGTCCGTGGAAACCGAGACGGAACAGTCCGGCCTTCCCCTGAGGACCAAGCCGTTTCGACAACCGTCCTCGTAAATGCCCCAAGCCCCTTCCCCCGCAGGAGTGGCCGCTATGACGTAGGGCGTGGAGAAAGAAAAGACGACCTCGCCGGAATCCTCCCGGACGACACCTTCCCGATAGTCTCCACTTGCGAAGTCGGGCTCATAGACGTACTCGACGTTTGCGAATCGCGCCTGTCCGTTCCGGTGGGGTGTGCCGCTCTTGGAGCCATGCATCCTCTCGGGCTGGTTAACCCAAGTACGGGAACGCTCGGGACCGGGAATGCCGTCGGCATTGTAGTTGCGTCCCCAGAACACGAAGGTCTTTCCGTCATCCAAGCCGGGCTGAAAGTAACGCCTCATGCGCTCGCCCCGCCGCAGGCTGACCATCGGCGGCGGGCCGGCATATCCCGCAAGGTACTCGGCCACGGAATACCTGCGGTAGGAGTTGCCGTCGCCGGGGTGCAACCCGCAGACCAGCCAACCTCTCTGCCTTTCCGGCTTGTAGTCTCGCTTGATCCAACGGTCCACGTCCTTCCAAATCTCGGAGATCCCCAGCAGACGGTTTCCGGATTCATCGAAAATCACGGTCGAGAGGTCATGGTCGAGCATGGCCCATTGGCCCTTGCCGTAGGGTCCCCCCTGCAGGAACACCTCGAAGGAATTGTGCCCCGCAACCCCCACGCCCCTGCCTCGGGCATGGCCAAGCAGGTGATCCAGCTCGGCTACCCATTGCGAATGCGTGGTCCCGCAAAGGCCGAAACCAAAACCAAACAGACCGTTCCAGTATTCCCGGAGCCTCTGGTCCTTCCCCCGCCCCAAGCCTTCTCCCCAAAGGTCGCGGCGGCCAGCCTCGGCATGCCAGTAATGAGTGTTCCGCCAAAGCCAGGATGCCAGGGCCTTGTCCTCGTCCGTTTCGACCCTCCTGCCCGTCACACGCTCGTAGACCTCAGCCTGCGTGGCAAACAATCGATCGAAGGTCGAGATCGCCAGTTCTCCCGGATACCAAGGATGGTCGGTACGGAGCTGCGGATCGCCTACCTCGGCAATGGCAGGTTGGGTCGCGCAGGCAAAAAGCAAAAAGACGCAGCCGACATGAAGTTTCCCATATGCCTTCAAGCGAGACCCTAGGAAAGCCTCACGGCAAAAGAAACGAAAACCATTCGCAGAAATTTTCATTCGTAGCCAAAGGTAGACAACTCCGGCATTGGGGCAACGACAAGCGCGCTTGGAGCCCCAAATACATTTTCAAGCCTTACCCAAAAGATAAACGATCTCCCAAGCCTTGGCTCATTAGCCCCCCTACTCAAATTGTACCCAAAAGGCGGAAACATAAGAAAGTTTACTTTTAAAGGCACAACCTAAACCACAGATGATTAATGCGTTAGAAAACTCAAGCTCAACAAGCATGAAAAAACCTCCTCCGGGAATTTGATTTTTATAATAAGTGTATGTTTAGTGTATTTATTAGAAAACACTCAACCAAGGCAGCCACACCATGAAACTCTCCCAAGCTCTCTGCAGATATTCCATCGCCTTCTTCCTCGCCACCCCTCTCTTTCTGGTTTCGGCCAAGGGCCAATCCAAGTTAACTCCCGAGATGTCGGAAATGCTGCCTGCCAAGGTGATGGACGCGGAAGGCAGCAAGTTTTCACGCGACGTCTTGTCGGGCAAGATCGTTGGCTTCTACTTTTCGGCCAACTGGTGCCCCCCCTGCCGAAGCTTCAGCCCAAAGCTGGTCGAGTTTCGCAACAAGAACCAACAGGATTTCGAGGTAGTCTACGTAAGCTTCGACGAGAGCTCGGCCGCACAGCTCAACTACATGAAAAAATCCAACATGAAATGGTATACCCTTCCCTACGGCTCCGTAGAGGGGAACAAGCTCACCCAAAAATATGGAATCCGGGGAATTCCCACCCTTGTCATCGTCTCGCCCAACGGGAAGACAATCACCACGAACGGCCGGGGAGACGTCACCTCGAATCCCAACGGCGCTCTCGCAAAGTGGATGCAGTCTCCCAACTACGAGAAGCCTCGGGACGTCGTTGACAAGAAACCCACCAAGCCCGCTCCCGGCAACAAGCTCCCAAGCGAAATCCCCGGTCCTCCCCCCGGCATGGTAAACGAGCAGGAGCTAAAGGCACTGACCGAGGCCAACCAAGAGCAAGCCAAGCTAATCGAGGAACTCAGGAGCCAAAACCGGGAATGCTCCACCGAGCTGGGCACGGCCAAGGCATCCAACGCCGAGCTGAACAAGGAAATCGAATCCCTCCGAAAGGCCGTCGCTTCCCTCAGGAACGAGCGCGACGACTTCAGGCAACGCCATGCCAAGGCCTCCGAGGAGGCTGCCACCTGCTCGGGAGACCTCGCCAAGGCCCGCAAAGAGCTGGAAGCCGCCAAGCAAGTTTCGAACACCCCATTCGTAAACGGCTGGATCTACGATCCCGACCAAGGATGGCTCTTCACCAACGACAACATCTACCCAACCGTCTACAGCAGCGCCACCAAGAGCTGGCACCACTACGAGCTGGGCTCCGCCAAACCACGCCTTTTCTACAACTACAAGGACGAGACCTGGGAAGCCTGGGAC
>CAZNWO010000277.1:0-2864 GCA_964576585.1 uncultured Puniceicoccaceae bacterium
CGGGTTCTGCGAATGAGAATGATTTTTTTCGGAGCTATTGCTGCGCTTGCTTTTTGCTGGCCCTTAATAGATGCATGTGCCTTGGATGGGGATTTCTTCGAACGTAAGATTCGCCCCATGCTTCTCGAGAGGTGCGGCAAGTGTCATGGCGGAAACGAGACCAAGGCCGGGCTCACGCTTACAACCGTCGACGGAATCCTGAAAGGCGGGGAGTCCGGTTCGCTAATAGCCCGAGGGAATCCAACGGGCAGTTTGTTGATACGGGTGGTCCGCCATACCGGAAAGCTGAAGATGCCCCCAAAGAATCCATTGCCCGATGCCGAGATCGTGGATTTGGTAAACTGGGTAAAGAGTGGCGCGAAGTTGCCCGATTCTCGATCTTTGTCCAAAAAGCGTTCTCACCCGAAAAATGGCGGTGGATATACGAAGAACGAACAAGATCATTGGGCATTTCTGCCGATTGCCGGGCAGATTCCACCCGTTCTCGCCGACTCGCCATGGCCAAGAAACGGCTTGGATTCCTTTGTCCTCGACCGCCAACGGAAGCAAGGTCTGTTGCCTGGCTCGGAAGCGACGCGCAGAACTCTTCTTCGTCGGGCGGCATTTGATCTGTTGGGCCTGCCTCCTTCTCGTGATGCGCTCGCAAGGTATCTTTCCGATGACTCTCCCGATGCCTTCTCGAGGGAGATTGACCGACTGTTGGCCTCACCTCGTTATGGCGAGCGATGGGGACGGCATTGGCTCGACGTCGTTCGCTATGCTGACACGAACGGCGGAGGGTTCGATTACGTGTATCCAAATGCCTGGAAATACCGCGACTACGTGATTCGTTCCTTCAACGAAGACAAGCCCTTCGACCGCTTTGTCCTCGAGCAAATCGCGGGAGATCTCCTTCCTCCTTGCGAGGATCGACATGAACACCTTGATAGACTGAAGGCTACGGGATTCCTTACCCTTGCATCAAAGGGACTCGGAGAGCAGGACAAGGAAAAAATGGTTATGGACGTCGTCGAGGACCAAATCGACGTGTTGGGGCGTTCCCTTATGGGGCTAACCTTGGCTTGCGCCCGATGTCACGACCACAAGTTCGATCCGATTTCAATTGAGGACTACTACGGATTGGCAGGAATTTTCCGCAGCACCGTCACCATTGTTGATGTGGATAAGAATCCATCTTATTGGCCTGAAAGACCACTGGAGGCCCCTGAGGACAAGGAGGCTCGCGAAGCCCACCGCGATCGCGTCAAGGCGAATGGTCGGGCGATTGAAAACGCGAGAGAGGAAGCCCGGAGAGCCGTCGTCCAAAACGCCCGAATGAAACTGGACGATTACCTTTGGGCTGCTCTAAGAATCATGCGATTGCCGCCACCCGTCGACGTTGTCCTTTCGCCGGGGAAACTGTCCGCAGTCGAGGAACTCGAATCGCTTTTGGACGTCGAGGGAAATGATGATGACGATTCCCGCACCCTCGGAAACCCGGACGAAGCATCGAAACCCTATGATGTTGCCATGGCGGAGAAGGAGGGCTTTGTCCCCACATTTCTTCACAATTTTATCGAAATTCTTCGCCAAGCAATTTCGAAGGCTGATTCTCCCTTCCGTGAGATTGTCTCCGGTAGAGTCAGGAGTCCGGAGGATTTACGGAGCATTTCGAAGAAGTGCCGCGAAGCCCTTGACGAGCTGTTGGATGATGCCGAGAAAACTCCCTTCGCGCTTGGGGAGGATGCCGAAAGTTTGTACTCCTCGGAAGACAAGCGGAGGATCGATGAGTTGATCGCTCGGAAAAAGCGAATCGAGGAGGAAAAGCCCCCACCATCCCCGACGGCAATGATTGCCTACGATCACAACGAATCCGTCGACCTGCGCGTGCATTTGGCAGGAAACCACAGAAACTTGGGCGAGGTCGTCGAGCGGCGTTTCCCGAGGGTGTTGACGCGTGGGAAATCGTTTGAGATGTCTAGAAATCAAAGCGGCAGACTTGATTTGGCCCGATGGTTGACGGACCCTCGGCATCCGCTGACCGCACGGGTCTTCGTCAATCGCGTCTGGCAGGGACATTTCGGTCAAGGCATCGTTCGAACTCCCGACAATTTCGGTAGCCTCGGCGAACTGCCTTCTCACCCCGAACTACTCGATTGGCTGGCTCAAACTTTCATGGAGGATCAATGGTCCATCAAGGCTTTGCACCGAAGGATCATGCTTTCCTCCACCTATCGCCAGTCGGTCGCGAATGGCTCAGGTTCCGCTTCCGTCGATTCAGGGAATCGGTTCCTGAGTCGCAAGAAACGTCTTCGACTGGAAGCCGAGCCTCTGCGCGACGCCATCCTCTCCATATCCGGACAACTGGATCTTGCCGAATTCGGGACAGTGCAGGATTGGAAACCCAAGCTTTTCAGCGTCAACGACAAGAACGAGGAAACAGCTAATTACGAAACCAAACGCCGTTCGATTTATCTTCCCGTTGTACGTGATTCCTTGAATGACTTCCTCGCCTTGTTTGATTTCGGGGATCCGAATTCAGTCACAGCCCAACGAACTCCCACCACGGTGTCGCTGCAGTCATTATTTCTCATCAACAACCCATGGATGACCGAACAGGCCCGTCATTTCGCAGAACGTCTTCTGCACGGTCGAGAAAAGACAACCGACGAACGAATTGACCAAGCCTACGAGCTTTGTTTCGCCCGTTTGCCGACCTCTTCTGAAAAGAAAAGGGCGAGAGACTTTCTCTCATCCTTTGAATCTTCCGAAAAGCATTCGGAAGAAGTAGGGAGCGCCGATCATGCGCTTGCCTGGAGTCAATTCTGTCACGCGCTTTTTGCCATGAATGAGTTTCTTTTTGTGGACTAGCGGGGTACAACATG
>CAZNWO010000278.1:0-2850 GCA_964576585.1 uncultured Puniceicoccaceae bacterium
ACCACCTCCTTGGGCATTTCTACCAAAAAAATAATACAGGACAGGACCGACAATACTCATGCCTACTGGAAGAAGACCCCAGCCCATGGCGACGGAAACCACAATATCTCTGAACGGGTCGTCGAGGAGGACGACGAACAAGGCCAATAACAAGTACGATAAACCATACCCGACAAGAACTCCTTTCCAAACACTTTTCTTTCGTTTGGAAGCAACGACGGCACCGACTGCCCCTCCAATCAATGGGACAGCTACAGCGATGCCGACCAGCAACAAAAGCATCATCAAAGCAATCATTATTAACGCCCCTGCCAGTCCCCCCAGCCCCTTCCCGAAATCAAAGTCAAACTCCGGCAAACGTGGTGCATCTGCAAGTGGTCCGGGAAACAGGAAATATCCTCCCCATGATTGGCGTATGATGTCCGGATGGTGCCCACACCCCGCCAGCAGCAGGGCGACCAACGCAACGGCCAGTAGCTTCATCATTTCGTTACCCTAGGCTCGCAACGCCATCAGTCAAGCTTGCAGGGGCTTTGGTCTAATGTGACGGTCAGTCTTCGGGGCGCGGCGGGGCAACCGCTTTGCCGATCACTTGGCGACGGTCAAGCCTGCGAATTGTCGAATTCCGGATTCGCAAGTAGCCAAGTATATCTTGTCTTTCGATTGGTCTGCGAGAGCCGAAAAGCCAATGCCTTCGGCTGAGATGCAACTCTGGCAACAGCCTGCTCCCGTTGATACGCACCACCGGTACCTCCACCACCCACCGCGCACTGATCGTTCACTATTTGCTGCACACCCTTGCCGCTGGCTGACCTCGACCTAGCTAGGGTCCCGTATTCTCTTCACCAGACGCTCCGTACGGCCTTTCGGTTGCTGTGGGGGCCGTCCTTGAAGGTGCCTTCCTCGGTTCCCGTGGGGTCCATAGACCCACAGCCCGACTCATTTGGGTTTGGCCTTCGCCTTTTTCTCCGCATCAATTTCGGCTTGGATTTCCGCCTCAAACTCCGCCTCGATTCGAGCTTCCTCATCGGCAATCGCCTGCTTGGCCGCTTCCTCGGCAGCCAGTTTGGCAGCAACCTTCTCAGCAGCCAGTTTTTCGGCCTTCGCCTCTTCGCGAACCCTGCGCTTATCTCTTTTCCTTTGTTCGCGCTCTCTGCGCTTGTAATCTTTACTTGGTGTATAAGCCATTGGATCTCCTTTATCGTTGTAGGAAGTGTCGGCGCACTTTCACGGACGCTTGCCCGAGCCCGCCCCGAAATTCCTTCATCTGCCCATCATACTTAATTAGTATTTTTTTACCCATTCTCTTTTCTTCATCCCTTCATCCTATTAAGACGAGAGCGGGAGTCAATCCTCGGGGCGGGGCAACCGCTTCATGGCGGCGATGCGGGCCGCGCGGTTTTGCACGGCAGTCTTGGCTTTGGCGAAATCCGCGGACCCGAAATAGCCCTGTGGTGGCTCCCATACGGTGCGGAAGCCGACATGGTAGTAGGTTTGCTGCACGGGGAAACCGAACCGCTTCGCGGCGTAGTAACCGACCCACCCGTGATACCAGGATCCGCCGCGGAGCACGACCATCTTCCCAGCGTAATCCTTCATCCTCTCCGCTTGCGGATTGCCTGGGTACGGATCGTTTAGGTCGCGCGTCCATTCGTACTGATTGCCGAGCATGTCGAGGCATCCATAGGGCGAAGCGCCCTTCGGAAAGCGGCCCACCCACGTGTAGAGCGGTCGGGCCGGAGGGTCCGTGTCTCGGTTCTTGAAATGGCCTCGGGCTGCGGTCGGCGGTTCGTTACCCCAGGGGTAGAGCCGAGCATCCGTTCCGCGGGCCGCCTTCTCCCACTGGGCTTCGCTCGGCAGCGCCTTGCCCGCCCATTTCGCATAGGCCCTGGCTTCGTCCCACGGAATCTCCGCAGCGGGCAGCAGACCGAGTGCCGGCTTGTCGAAATGCCGTGAAGTCTCCGTGGACTTCAGAGATCGTCCCGTGGCCTTCACATACTTCTGCCACCTCTCGACGGTGGCCTCGTACTTATCGATGAAGAAGCCCGGCAGGTGGACCCGACGCTTCGGCAGGGCCTCCCAGGCCCAGAGGGCGGCGGAGTCCTTGTATCCGAGGTCTTTCGAGATCTGCTCGATCTCCGCCTCGTTCAGCCCCATCGTGAACTCCCCCGCGGGCACGTAGACCATGATCGCTCCATCCACTTGCGAGACGATTTTCATGCCCGCCGACGGCTCGTCGGCAGGCGCCACACCCACGCCCGATGTTCCCAGCGCCAGCGCCACGATAACGATCCATTTCCTCTGCCGCTTCATCGCACCTCCTCCCCCCCTGCCATCAGTAGGGCGACGAACGCAGCGAACAACGTAGCTTTCATATCCCAAACCCTAATCTCCCCAAGGCGGCGGTCAAGCCTGCGGGGTATATTTTCCGGGTTGTAGAGGAGATGCAGTTGCTTCAACTGCGTGAGCTTCTCCGGGCCCTTCGCGTTGGTCAGTCGGCTGCCTTTAGCTCCTTGAGCATTTCCAGTAGATTGCGCGTGAGGAGCGTGGAGGCGTTGGGAAGGAAGCGCGAGGTGCCGAGCCACGTTTCGTAGCCGCCGAGTTCGTGTTGGTGCGGCGGAGGGAGATAACCGTAGCCGCCGTTGGCTAGCTCGATCAAAAACGTGCGCCGGAAGGGGCTCTTGTCCTTGATCTCCAGACCAATCTCCACGAGCACCTCGAACGGCATGGAAACAATCGCTTGGTCCCCGATGCGAATGGCCTGCACAATCACCTTCTCCGTGCGCGGGGCATCGGGCGCGGCAAACTGCAGGGTTTTCGAAGCATAGGAACTGGCCTTTCTGTGCCAGC
>CAZNWO010000279.1:0-2773 GCA_964576585.1 uncultured Puniceicoccaceae bacterium
GCCTTCTGTTCGTTGGAGAGTGGGTTTCCTTTTAGCCACAGGGTCTCCAGTTTGGTCAAGTCTTTCAATGACGTCACATCCTTGATTCGGTTGTCGCTAAGGTTGAGTGTTGTCAGGTTGGTCAATTTCGCCAGCGGCGTAAGGTCGGAGATTTGGTTTTTGGGAAGGTGCAGCCTAGTCAGTGCAAGTAATCCCGCCAGTGGTTTGAGGTCTGCGATTCGGTTGTCGGTAAGCACCAGTTTTCTTATATCTGTGAGGCCCGCCAGGGGCGTTATGTCCTTGATCTGGTTTTTGGGAAGGTACAGCTTTGCCAGGTTGGTCAATTCCGCCAGTGGTGTGACGTCGGCGATTCTGTTGCCGACAAGCACGAGCTTGGTAAGCTTGGTTAACCTTGCCAGTGGCGAGACGTCGCTGATTCGGTTTCCCCAAAGATCCAGTTCCTCAAGGTTTCTTAGCCCTGACAAGGGCGTGACGTCGCTGATTCGGTTGTTCCAAAGATCCAGTTCCTCAAGCCTTGTCAGTCTCGCCAGTGGCGTGACGTCTGTGATGCCGTTGCCAACTAATCGCAGGTTGGTGGCGCCGATTTCCTCAGCTCTTTGAATCTGAGCTAGTGCTGCAGGTCCGCCGTGTGATCTGAGCTTGGTCTTCCCTCCATCGCGTCTCATCGCTTCCTCAGAAAGCGCCTTTGCCGCTTTGTCCAACCTCTGCTTCTCTTCCTCGTCAAGTCGCTGCGCTTTGATCTCTGCAATGGTCTCCAGTTCCCTTTCGGCGAGTCTTTTCTTATTCGTCTCGTCCAGCTCCTTTTGCTCCATCCGGACAAGTCGCTTCTTCTCCTCATCTTTTTTCTTTTGGAGTTTAGTGAACATGGGGTTTGGATGACCGCAATCGATACAGGTCTCGGCTTTTTTGGAAATTTCCAGTCCACAGGCTTCGCACCTGATTATAAGAGACGGGTTGAAAGATGCTGCCTTAGGTCTTCGGCCTGCGCCTTCATTCGTTTGCTCGCAGGAGGAGAGCGCCAATGCGACAACTGTTGCGAGGGGGCAAAGAAACTGAATCCTGAATGCCTCCCCTTGCTTGACTTCTCGCTTGAACTGTCGCTTCATCCGTAGGCGGATTGACGCAAATATCGCCGAATTGCAGACCATTACTTCAGGTCAGAACGATATCTTGCACTTCGGGAGGGCCTGTCGAAGCACAGTCTTCTGGTCGGCTGAAGTTATGTTGCCGTCGAGACTCAGATTGGTCAGGTTCGTCAACCCGGCAAGTGGTGTTACTGCAATTATTGGGTTCTTGCCGAGGCTCAGTTCCTCCAGTTTCTTTAGCTGCGCAAGAGGGGTCACGTCGATGATCTGGTTTCTACTTAGGAACAACATCTCCAAGTTCTTCAATTCCGCTAGTGGCGTGAGGTCGCTGATTTGATTTCCGTAGAGTTGCAACTCGATCAGATTGGTCAGTCCCGCAAGCGGCGTAAGGTCGCTGATTCGGTTGTTCTGGAGGCTCAGAGCCTTCAGGTTGGTCAATCCCCTAAGGGGCGTGAGGTCGGTGATTTCTCTGCCATCGAGATACAACCTGTCTCTTCCTTCCACGATTGTTTTTCCAATCTTGGATAATGTCTCGGCTCCACCTTGAGCTTTGAGAGTCTCTTCTTCGGCCAACTCCTCGGCTTTCTTTTCAGACGCAATGAAGATTGGATTCGGATGACCGCAAGCGGGACAGCTTTCGGCTTGCTTTGATATGCCTTTGCCGCAGGCCTCGCAATTCGTCATGAGAGATTCGTTGAAGGAATCTTGCTCGTCCCCTGCTTGCGGAGAATCTGAACGCCCGCATCCCGGCGCAAGGAGGGCAATGGCTATGGCAATCACCAATTTCTGCATTTCCCGACCCTATGCTCCTCGCCTCCTCGGTCAAGCCCCCTCGTTTCCGGGTTGCTTTAGCAAAAAGCCGGCGCAGCGCTTTGGTAGGGCATGTTTCAGTCTGGGGCGGAGATGCGGCGCTGGCAATTTGGCGTTTGTCTCAGCGAGGTTTCGCAAAAGCATCGATTTCGCTCAGGTCCCGGACTGTCCTGATGAATTTGAACAAACCTTAATGAACATCAAGCCACTTATTGCACTTTGAATTCAAGTGCGAGAAGCTTTTGAGATAATACCAACCTCCACTGTAGTGATCTTTTTTGCCATCAGGCTCCCTGTGATCCAAGCTCCAGCCTTTTTCTCCTCCTTCCGCTTGATCATAGAAGTATAGGTACATGTCGTTTTCGTTCTTGTAGCACGTTCTTTCATTCACAGGTTTGGCTTGGGCTTGGTAAGTGCCGTTGAATCTTGGACGGGGGTGGTTGCCAATGACTACCTGCGTGGGCTTTTCACCGCCTCTGACCTCAAGGTTGAGTATGGTTACGCCAAGTTGGCGTTTTTGCGCTTCATTGGTTGCCTTGCCCCGTTGCCTCCGTTCCTCCTCGGCAAGTCCATTAGCCTTCATTTCCTCAATGGTCTTGAGCTCCATCTCGGCGAGCGTTTTCGCCTTCTCGTCCATCAGTCTCTTTTGTTCAACGTCAACGAGTCTCTTCGCCTCCTCCTCTTTTCTTTTTTGAAGTGCAACGTAGATGGGGTTCGGATGACCGCAATCAAGACAGGTCTTGGCTTTTTGGGAAATTCCAAATCCGCAGGCCTCGCACCTGACCATCAGCAATGAGTTGAAAGATTTATCTTCGCAACTGTCCTGCGGAAAATCAGAACTTCCGCACCCCGCCACCAGCAGGGCGACGAACAGAGCG
>CAZNWO010000280.1:0-2751 GCA_964576585.1 uncultured Puniceicoccaceae bacterium
TGCATTCCATTACAAAAATGTGTTCTTTTTGTAATGCATTCTCAGGCTCGAGGAAGTTTACTCTTCAATGCTTCTAGCCTTTGAGGCGTCCGAGGATTCGATCAAGGACGGAATTCAGATACTTTTGCATTCTTGGCTTTTTTCTTTTGCCCCGGCCCGAGTGCCGGAAGACTAATGAAGAGAAGAGCGAGGAGCAGTCGATTGGTCATTTCGCTTGGTGGAGCTTCTTTAGCATTTCAAGTAGGTTGCGCTTGAGGACTTCGGAGCCGTCCTTTTGCACTTTGCTGGTACCGAGCCAAGTTTCGTAGCCGCCTAATTCGTGGTGCTTGGGAGTGGGGAGATAGCCGTACGAGCCGTTGGCCAACTCGATCACGAAAGTGTGCTTGAATGGGCTGGCTTTCTTGATGTCGAGCCCCGTCTCAACGAAGGTTTCAAAGGGAAAGGAAACAATGGCTTGATCCCCTATTCTTATCGCCTGTACGAGGCAATCGGCTTTCCCCTCTCGTTTTGCTTGAGAAAGTACTCGATGGGCATAGTTAGTGGCTAGACGCGGCAGCTTGGCCTGTTCTTCAGGAGACATGGCCAGAATCTCCTTTGAACGCTTTATGAGAGCTTTCGTGGGTTTGCGCCATTCCAGAGGCACCTCGCGTTCCAACATGGCTACGGGAATATCCGAGCGGTATTCTTCAATTCCTCTGCTGGCTCGCCAGGATGCGTCGGCTACCTTGGCGGCAACGATGCGGCATTGCTCGAAGGGTTGGCGGGGGGCGCGTTTGCCGTGAAAGTCGATGTTGTTGATGTCCCCGGAAGTACCATTGGAGAGCATGGCCACGAAGTTGTCGGAAGACATTGCTCGGAGACGCCACGGTAAGATGCGTGCGAACTCCCCGAAGTAGTCGGCGGAGACAAGGCGTTCGCCGATGTTGATTGCCCCTACGTAGTGTAGAGAATAGTTGGCCAGCAAGCCCAGTGGTTTCTTCTTTCGGGTTCTCAAGTCCACGATGCATACCTCGGGGTCGGTCGGGCC
The DNA here is from genome assembly GCA_964576585.1 of uncultured Puniceicoccaceae bacterium. Taxonomy (GTDB): domain Bacteria; phylum Verrucomicrobiota; class Verrucomicrobiia; order Opitutales; family Seribacteraceae. Next base: position 1,028 of record CAZNWO010000280.1, read on the forward strand.
TGCCGGCTTCACGATGTGGTTGCGGTTCGGGTTCATCTTCACCTTATCCAGTTCGCCGAAAGGATTCAGTGGCATTGTACCTTCCTGCAGGTACCAACGGCGGTTGAAAACTTCTTCCGGTACTTGGTCCGAGCCAAATCCCACTAGAGCGGGTTGAAGCGAGCTAACTGCCTTTTCAATTGCTTCCACCATGCCGTCGGCCAGCTTTTTGCCGAAGGCGACCTGAGGGTCAGGGCCCGAGGCAGATGCGGAAGGAGCCGAATGGGTATGTGTGGCGGCGATCAGCATTTGGTCCGTTCGCCAACCAGTGGCCTCGGCGGCCCGCTTTTTCACGGGGTCTAGTGTTTCGCGGGAAATGCCTATAACATCCACGATCACGATAACCGCTCGGCCTTTGCCATTCTCGAAGGCGAGGGCCCTGACGTGTAGCGGATCTCGGGCATTCTTTGCGGGTTTTGGAAAAAACGAGCCACGAAGAGTGAGCGGCCATTCTTGGGGCGTGACGTCGACGGCTGCAGTGCCTGCCCACAATCCTTTCTCAGCTGAGAAAAGAGAGGTTGAGAACTTTGCTGCAAACAGCGCGAGAAAGCAGATAACCAAGGTTTTCATAGTCATGAAATTTGTAGGTGAAGGGTCTCGGTTTCAGGAACCGAGGTGCTTGGAAAAGAATTTTTGGGTTTTCTCCCACATCTTTTCAGATAGGACGTGTCCGGTATTCGGCTCGATGAAGGCTGAGAAGTTTTTCGACGCACCCGCTTTGTCATAAGCCTTGGCAATCGTCTTTATGCCCTCGCGAACTTCCTTGATGGGAGATCCGCGGTCGTCCTCCCCCAAGTTTAGGTGCAAGGCGCGCGGAGCGATGAGCGCTGCGATGTCGGGGGTATCGCCGTGAGCGTGGATGCCTGGGATGAAGTTCGGGAAGCAGTGCAGGAGCTTGACTCGGTGGACGCCCTCATAGGTTGGCAGGCAACAGTTTCCGACCAAGGCTCGTAGGCGAGGTTCCCATGGGCCAATCAGCCAAGTGTGGGTGGATCCCATGCTGTGGCCGTAGCAACCGATGCGATCGTCCTTCACCTCCGGTCGGGAAACGAGGTAGTCCACGGCTCGTCGCATATCCAGAATGTTTTTCCAGGCCATGCATTTACCCGCCACCACGTAACGTAGGAATTCAAAACGTTCGTAGCGGCTCCCCTTCAGTTTCTCTTCCGGATCCTGTCGTTCCTCGAAGCATAAGGCGTCGGGGCACAGTACGACGTAACCTAATTTGGCCAAGGCGACTCCCGTGTGGTGCATGGGATTGCCCGCCAGTCCCGCGGGCTCGGTTTTGCCGAGATGCCATTGCCCGTTGTGCTGATGCCAGATGGCGACTGCAGGTGCGGTTGACTTGTCGGTCACCCCGTCCGGTACCAGCAGGATGGCGGGGCATCGGTCATTCGGTTCCAGTTCGTAGGTGATCCATTCCAAGCGGTAGCCGTCCTTTTGCTCGGTCTTGAGACGTTTCGGTTTCAGGTCGCCGCCCTCGGGCCAAGGTCCTCCAAGTCCTTCCAGCAACTTTTCCCGAAAGCCGTTGTTTTTCACCTTTGGTTTCGGCTCTGCAGAGAGTTCGTTTTCGGATGCTGCGACTGCGGAAGCTCCAGCAGCCACCGTAGAAGACTTAATGAAATCACGTCGATTTGGCATGGGAGTTGACCTTATTTTTTCGATTTCGGTTTTCTCGGCTTGCG
>CAZNWO010000281.1:0-2723 GCA_964576585.1 uncultured Puniceicoccaceae bacterium
CGGAGCCCTCGTTCTTTCCGGGGTCTCCCGCCGAATTGCCTGCCGCGGGGTCGGAGCCCTCGTTCTTGCCGGGATCGCCGGCAGGATCTTGTGCGACCAATAGGTTGCAGGAGAATAGAAAAGTAGTGATTATTAAGGGAATTGCTTTCTGGAAACTCATAACTTGGGCAAAGTTAACTTTTACATAGTCTAACGATGAAGATGACTACAATTTTGCACGGGAACTCCTCATGCGTAACACATTAAACGCGCATGCGTAAAATTCTTTTTCATTAACAATAATTAGCGAAATTTGTCCAAATGATGCATTTATTTTTTAGTTTTCCAGTAGATAGATCCTAAGTGCTTACAGGCTAATTCTTTACGATCTGATTTGTTTTCGTGGAATTATTCCGGTACTCCCTCGATTTTCCATAATTTTATCCGTCTTCCCGAAATAGTCTTTCTTGCCAACGGTACCTTGATTTCTATCCTTTTGGAATGGAAGTTTTATTGATTGCTCTGCTTGCGGGGGTTGGTTTCGTAGTCGCCTATCACACCTATGGGCGTTGGCTGGGGTCCAAGATCTTCGCTTTGTCGGCCAAGGCGATTTGTCCTTCGGAACGTCTTGAGGACGGCGTGGACTACGTTCCTACCAAGAAGTCCATAATCTTCGGGCACCACTTCACCTCCATTGCCGGTACAGGTCCGATCGTCGGTCCCGCCATTGCCATCATGTGGGGGTGGGTGCCGGCTCTGCTGTGGGTGGTCTTCGGATCCATCCTCATCGGGGCGGTCCATGATTTCGGAGCCTTGGTGGTGAGCCTGAGGAACAACGGGCAGACGGTTGGCGACGTGGCGGGGCGCTTGCTGAACAAGCGCGTGCGCCTGCTTTTCCTTTTCGTCCTTTTCATGGCCCTTACGGTGGTGCTGGCGATCTTCGGCCTAGTGATTGGAGCGGTGTTTGACCTTTACCCTTCAGCCATCTTTCCATGCCTGGTGCAAATTCCCATCGCGGTGGCAATCGGCGTAGTGCTGCATCGAAAGGGTATCGGCATTCTCCTGCCCTCACTCATTGCATTGGGCATTATGTACCTCACCGTTGTTTTCGGAGACTGGGGACCGTTGCACTCCATCAATTACGCTTTAGGTGGCACAGAAAAACCAGGGGATGGCTTGTCCATATGGTCATGGGTCGTGGTTCTCCTCGGCTATTCCTACGTGGCATCGGTTCTGCCCGTCTGGACCTTGCTGCAACCTCGAGACTACATCAATTCACTGCAACTGATTTCCGCCTTGGGCCTGATCGTTTTGGGATTGTTTGTGGCCGCAGCGAGCAGTGGGACAGGAGGCGTTGAGTTGGCCATGGTGGCGCCCGCCTTCAATGCGCACCCCGAGGGCGCCCCGATGATTTTCCCCTTTCTCTTCATCACCATCGCTTGTGGCGCGGTGAGCGGCTTTCATTGCCTGGTGAGCAGCGGCACCAGCAGCAAGCAATTGAAGCATGAGCCTGATGCCCGTTTCGTTGGCTACGGCAGTATGTTGACGGAAGGATTTCTTGCGACCTTGGTCATTCTTGCCTGTGGAGCCGGCCTAGGATTGGGCGTAACCGCGGCTAGTGGAGAGGTGCTGCTGGGCGAGGCGGCATGGGCGGAACGCTACGCCTCCTGGGGTGCCGCCAAGTCGCTTGGGGCAAAGGTGGGAGCCTTCGTGGATGGCGCGGCCAACTTTCTCGTAGCCCTCGGTCTTTCGGGTGCGGTTGCGGTTGCCCTGATGGGAGTGTTGGTGGCTTCCTTTGCCGGCACCACGCTGGACACCGCCTGTCGACTCCAGCGATACGTCGTGCAGGAGCTTGGACGTACCCTCGGCTCGGGAGAGGAGGGCGGCGCCTTCGGATGGCTGAAGAACAAGCATGGCGCGACGATCTTCGCCGTGTCTCTTGCGGGGGTCATGGCCGCGACGCCTCCCGGCGGGCAGGAATGGTCGTTCGCGAATGCAGGCAAGGGAGGCCTGATCCTCTGGCCCCTCTTCGGCGCCACCAACCAGCTCTTGGCGGGTCTCTCCTTCCTCGTGATCACCTTCTACCTGTGGCGTCGCGGAAAGCCAGTCTGGTTTCTGGTCTTGCCGATGATCTTTATGCTCGTGATGCCCATGTGGGCCATGCTGCACCAGCTCTTCGTTTCTCCGGGTTGGCTGGTCGGCGAGAATCCCGACTATCTTCTTGGTTTGATCGGCCTGGCCACCATTGCCCTCGAGGTGTGGATGATCTTCGAGGCATGGCAACTCTTTCCAAAGGCCAAGGGTGTTCTCGAGGATGGCGCCTTGGATGCTTCGGGCATAAGCTGAGGTGGTTCCCGAGATCGTCGTACTGGTCGTATTGGCGGCCGCCTTCGTTGTGCTGAAGGTGATTCAGGGAGACGTCGAGCGCAAGAGGCGTATCGAGCGTTCCGAACGCTTGTTGCGGGACAAGGCGGCGACGGGTGGATTTTCCCTTAAGAAAAAGTGGGATGAACCCGAACCCGTTTCCAATGACCCTGAAGAGGAGAATGCGGATACGGAGGATTTGCTCGACGAAAAAGCAGTCGAGGAGGAGCGGGAGAACGAGGACGAAAGTCGGACTCGTTGATTTCCCTTGGCTGAAAAACCTCTTTGGGCATAATGCGACTCTTGGTATTGCCCGGATGGCGGAATTGGTAGACGCACCGGACTTAAAATCCGTTGGCCGTAAGGCCGTGGGGGTTCAA
>CAZNWO010000282.1:0-2695 GCA_964576585.1 uncultured Puniceicoccaceae bacterium
ACAGACGACAGAAATCAATAGCCATGGGCGAAACTTGGACTGTCCCGCCCTCACCAGAAGAGTTGGGCCATGATGGAATCCGTCGGCCCCATCAAAGTAATTAACGAACCCAAGCCACAAGTACTTTAAAGCAATGCAAGCAAGATACCAAGAGACTGAACTCAAGGAAATCCATTGCTTGTCAACCAAGGAATTTCGGCAAGGAAGCCGATAAGAATCAAACTCAAGGAGGAAACCGATCATGCCAATAGTAGTTAACACCAACACCAGCGCGACGACCGCCTCGTTCAACCTTTCGCGAGCCAACGAGGCCCTGCGCAAGAGCCTCGGACGACTGTCCTCGGGCAACCGGATCGTATCTCCCGCAGACGACGCGGGCGGTCTCGCCGTCGCCTACAAGCTGGCTTCCAAGCTGAAGCGCACGGAAGCGGTCCGCAACAATGTTCAGAACGGGATATCGTACCTGCAGGTGCAGGACGGAGCCCTAAGCACTGTGGGCAAGATTTTGGACCGTATGGCCGAGCTTCGCACCATGGCCCAGGACGTGACCAAGAACACGCAGGACATAGAGAACTACTCCAAGGAATTCATAGAGTTGCAAAGGCAGCTCCAGCAAACCAAGAACGAGACCTTCAACGGGATCAGCCTCTTCGCCAACAGTGCGGCCCAAGCGGTGAACAATCCGCCCGACCTTCGCCCGCAGTTGAGCAAGGACTCGGCCGCCGTTGATGACAAGGGCCGAACCTATTCGAAGTTCTCTCGAACTCTTTACACGCACCCCAGCGGCCAAATGAACGACGGCAACGTCTCCCTAGGAGTGACGAACCTTCAGTACGTCCTCTCGCTGGGAGCTCTGGACACCCGATACATTAGTGGTGCAGCCGGGATCGACACCGCAGGCGCCATCACTGGAGAAGCGGGTAACGACGGATTAATCAACTTAGGCAACATCAACCAACTAAACTTGGATGACCTAGGGGGAACGGCGGACCCGAACTTTCAGGAGATCTACACGACCGACGGTTTCCTGAAGAGCATCATGCTCGTGTCCGTCGGACAGTTTACCGAGGCCATTCAGCGCCTTGCCGACGTCCGAGCCGAGAACGGCGCGGAACTTTCCCGCCTCAACATGACGAACGAACTTTTGATACAGAACCAGACCAACCTGGAGGCCGCTCACGGCCGAATCATGGATGCGGACGTGGCCCTCGAGTCCACCCGCTTCGCGAGACAGAACGTGCTCGTGCAGGCGTCCGCCGCCATGGTCGCCCAGGCAAACCAACTTACCAACATCGCACTATCCGTGCTCGGATAGCAACAACCCCAAACTCATAAAAGACTCTAAAATGAATCGAGGTCAAAGCCAGTACAAGATGACTGAGATTTACTCGCCGACAAGGATGCCGGTGAAGACTCAACTCAAGGAGGAAACCAACCATGCCTATAGTAGTTAACACGAACTCGACTGCCACCGTAGCGTCGTTCAACCTTTCGCATGCCAATGATGCATTGCGAAAGAGCCTAGGTCGCCTGTCCTCGGGTAAGCGAATCGTTTCGCCAGCCGACGATGCAGGTGGCCTTGCCGTAGCCTACAAACTCAATTCCAAGCTCAAGAGAACCGAGGCGGTCCGCACAAACGTCCAGAACGGGATATCGTACCTGCAAGTTCAGGACGGAGCCCTAAACACCGTGGGCAAGATTCTCGATCGAATGTCCGAGCTGCGGACGATGGCTCAAGACGTAACCAAGAATACGCAAGACATCGAGAACTACTCCAAGGAATTTATCGAACTGCAAAGACAATTGCAGCAAACGAAACGGGAGACCTTCAACGGGATCAGCCTTTTCGCCAACAGCGCAGCTCTGCCAGTCAATAACCCGCCCGACCTTCGACCGCAACTCAGCAAGACATCTCTGGCAACAGATGATGCTGGAATCGTCTATTCGAAGTTCTCCCGCACTCTATACACCGCAGCCAGCGGTCAATTCGACGACGGTAATGTATCCCTTGGGGTCACCAATCTGCAGTACGTGCTTTCACTGGGTGCACTAGATACCAGATACTTAACTGCAAGCACCGCAGTCTCGATAAATACTGGTGCAACAGGTTTGGTGAAGAATGACGGCTTCATTAACCTAGGCAATGTCAATTCGCTCAATAACGATGATTTTCAGACGCAAGCCGCAAGAGATGAAATCTATACTTCCGACGGCTTCCTCAAGAGCATCATGTTCGTATCTGTCGGCCAATTCACTACCGCCATTCAGCGACTGTCCGACGCTCGAGCCGAGAACGGGGCGGAAATCTCACGTCTCAACATGACGAACGAGCTCCTGATCCAGAACCAGACCAACCTGGAAGCCGCTCACGGACGAATCATGGATGCTGACGTGGCCCTCGAATCAACCCGATTCGCGAGACAGAACGTCCTCGTGCAATCGTCAGCCGCCATGGTGGCGCAAGCCAACCAGCTCACAAACGTAGTACTTTCCCTGCTTGGATAACGAGCAGCCAACCCAACTCATGAACCTTTTCTCTAGACTGAATGCATAGCCCAAAAAAATCATACCTCAAACGGGTGATGCAACCACCCCAAGTTCCAATAGAGGAAACCAACCATGCCAATAGTAGTTAACACCAACACCAGCGCGACGACCGCCTCGTTCAACCTCTCGCGGGCCAACGAGGCCCTGC
>CAZNWO010000283.1:0-2675 GCA_964576585.1 uncultured Puniceicoccaceae bacterium
GTCAAAGACTAACCCACCCCTAGTCTTCGGGGAAGAAATCCCGCAGGCTTGACCGCCGACATGGGGTGGTTAGGGTTTGGGATATGAAAACCATAGACTTCAAAAGCTTCCTCATCGGCTTACTCTTCGCCTCCACCGTTCTTCTGGCTCTCGGAGCCTCCAAGGGTACCCAGAACGTCCGCATCGTCGGGATCGACAAGAACTTCTCCGACTGGGACGCGATCCTCGTGGAGACGAAGTAGAGCCTGACCCCGATCAATCCTACTGCTTGACGTACCGCGTTTGTCCTTGTTGCCTTGGGTATGAAAGGATCATTCCTTCTTTTGTCCACTACGGTCGCCTTTCAATGCCTTGTCTTCGGTGGCAAGGACAAGAGACCCAAGCCCTCGCCCCTTAACCAAGGTTATGTGAGCAATGCGCTTGGAACAGATGAATCCTGGTGGCAATTTCGCGGACCGCGCGGAGATGGTCATGCTGCGGCAGTGAATCTCCCCAAAAATTGGAATGAGAGCAAGAACGTGACTTGGAAAACCGCCATTCATGACCGTGGGTTTTCCTCCCCCGTCATCTGGGGCAAGCAGATCTGGCTCACCACTGCCACCGAAGACGGACGAAAGCTCTTCGGCGTTTGCGTGGACAAGAACACCGGCAAAATTCTTTATGACCTGCATCTCTTCGATGTCGAAAACCCGCAGGCGATTACGCCAGAGAACTCCTACGCCTCGCCCACGCCGGTGATTGAGCAGGGACGCGTGATCTTGCATTTCGGCACCTACGGTACGGCGTGCGTTGACACCGCCAACGGCAAAGTGCTTTGGACCCGGCGTGATCTGAATTGTGATCACGAGAAGGGCGCTGGTCCAGCCAGTTCGCCCATGCTGGTGGGCAAAATGATGGTCGTGCATGTGGACGGCCGTGATGTGCAGTACATTGTTGCGCTGGACACCACTACAGGCAAAACGGTGTGGAAAACACCGCGCTCACTAGATTATAGCAAGATCCCTGTGCACCACCGCAAGGCATATTCCATGCCTTTCCTCGCCCCGCGCGGCAAGGGATTCCAGCTGGTCAGCCCGGCTGGACGAGGCCTGTATTCATACGATCCGGACACCGGCAAGGAGCTTTGGCTCATGCGCCACCGCGGCTGGTCGGTGGCACCGCGGCCGATTTTTGGCCAAGGCCTCATCTACGCTATGGTCGATCGAGATCGTCCCGAGCTGTGGGCTATTCGTCCCGACGGCAATGGTGATGTGAGCAATACACATATCGCTTGGCGTGAAACGCGCGGCATGCCCCAGCGTTGCTCGCCTTTGCTGGTCGACGAACTGTTGTACCTCATCAACCGCGGCGGGATTGCCACTTGCCTCGAAGCCAAGACCGGAAAACTAATCTGGAAAGAACGCCTAAAGGGGGCCTATTCCGCCTCTCCCATTTACTCAAATGGTCGGATTTATCTGTTCAACGAGGACGCCACCTCAATCGTGTTGCGCCCCGCCCGGAAGCTTGAGGTCATCGCCACCAACACACTTGCAAAGCAACCTCTACTCGCGACGCCCGCGGTGGACGGTAATGCATTCATTATCCGCACTGGCGGCCATTTATACCGTATTGAGGACGACTGAAGCAGCCCGAAGGCGTCGCCCTGTACTTTCTCGTACGTCCCCTTGCTCGCCGGGTTCTGCGGGGGCTTGACCGCCGCCCTCGCCGTCCTAGGATGGGCGGCATGAAAGTTACACTATTCGCCATGTCCATCGCCCTGCTGATGGTTGAGGGCGAGGCTTCAGGATCGGATGGTTCGAAATCCAGTCGGACGACTGCCGAAACTCCTGGAACCAAGACTTCCGAAGTCGCCAATCTTGGCCTCGACGAAAATAATACTCGCGCCACCTTCGAGAACGGCAAACCGGTCAAGGAGAGGGAAATCGCAAGAAAGCCTTTCACAATCCCCGGCTTGGCCATGGAAATGCTTTGGTGCAAACCCGGAACCTTCGAGATGGGAAGTCCCAAAAGCGAGAAGGATCGAGACGACGACGAAACGCAACACGTCGTGAGGTTGACGCATGGGTTTTGGCTAGGGAAGCATGAGGTGACGCAAGCCCAGTGGAAATCGATCATGGGTAAAAACCCAAGCTGGCACAAGGGAGAGAACAGACCGGTGGAGACGGTGGCGTGGCACGACGCAACTTCCTTCTGCGAGAAGCTGACCGCGCGGGAGAGCAAGGCGGGGCGATTGCCTGTCGGCATGTCTTACCAATTGCCCACGGAGGCCCAATGGGAATATGCCTGCCGAGCGGGGACAAAGACGGCTCATTCTTTTGGCGAGATATCCGGCGACATGCATCGGCACGGTAATTATGCGGATCGCAACACCAATTTCGACTGGACGGACAAGGCTCATGACGACGGTTTCAAAAACATTTCGTCGGTTGGCAGCCACAAGCCCAACGGCTGGGGCTTTCACGATATGCATGGAAACGTATTCGAATGGTGCGCGGACTGGTACGGGGATTACTCCCTTGGCGACGCGCGTGACCCTGTCGGTCCTCCATACGGAACGGCTCGAGTCGGGCGCGGCGGTTCCTGGAGCCACACGGCGCGCCATGCGCGTTCCGCAAATCGGGGCAGTCTCGTGCCCGCCTACGGTGGTTACGACTTTCTGGGCTTCCGGCTCAGTC
>CAZNWO010000284.1:0-2666 GCA_964576585.1 uncultured Puniceicoccaceae bacterium
GTCTTTCAGGCCCTGCCCAAGACGGTCGACCTCGTCATCGCCATCGAGGGAGTCACCAAATCCAACTACTCCCACTGCGGAGTCGTCATCAAGGGGAAGGACGGGAACTGGCGGGTCTTCGAGTCCATCGGGGTAGTCGGCTCTATCCCCCTGCACCGATGGGTGGCTCGTGGACGCGGTGCCAAGTTCGCCGCCTTTCGACTAAAGCCCGAACCCGCCGCCAACCTTCCCGCCTTTCTGGACGCCCTGCCCAAGTACGCGGGTCGACCCTACGATTCCCGCTATCGTATGGACGACCGTTTCATCTATTGCTCCGAACTCGTCTTCAAGGCCTATCGTGACGCCACTGGAGAGCCCTTGGGAAAGCTCGTCCGTCTGGGTGACCTGAACTGGCGTCCGCATGTTGCCACCATCCGCAAGTACGAAAAAGGTGACCCTCCGCTGGACCGTGAGATGATCACCCCCATCGACCTGTCCAAGGCTTCCCAGTTCAAGAAAGTCTTCGACAACGGAATGGCCGAAGTTCCCTGATCCCGAAACCGGGCCTAGTCCAACAGCTCCACCATCGCCTTGCCCAAGGCGTCGCCGATCAGGAAGTAGCTCTCGGCGTTGCCGAACCAGTGGTGCCCGTGACCGACGTTGGGGGATTCTTCCTTGGGGCGCGCAAAGGCGGTGGTGCTTGCGAACTTCACCGTTCCTGCAAATTCCTTCCGTTCGGCGGCTGCCTTTTGGGCGGCACGAATGGCCAACATGTTGGCGCCCGCTTTGGGCCCGCCGTTGCCGAGCTCGCCGATCACCACAGGCAGTTTCGGACTCTTCAGCTCCTTGCGTACGTCCTTCACGAGATGGACGAGGTTTTGCTCGTACTCGGCCAGCGCGTCCTTGTTGAACATGTCGTTCCAGCCTTGGAACCAGACGAATCCAGTCCACTCCGGCTTGCGTCCCTTTAGGGTCGGAAACTCCTTGTCCACCGCGGCCAAGGCTTCCTTCACCTCTTCCAGCATCTTCTTGTAGTAGGCGCCTGTTTCACCTGCGGCGGAGGGTGGTCGGAAATCCTTGTGCAGGCTCTTGCCTCCCCAAGCCGTCTTGATAAGCAGCACGGGTTCATCGAGGTGGTCGCCGAGTCGGTGCCCGATCTGCAGTTCGGGTCCGATGTGGTGGCGACTCTTGTCGCTTCCGTAGCCCGTGAAGCCGATGCTCACGCCACCTGCCATTATGCCCTGCTTGTTGCGGAAGCGAATGAAGGCGTCGTCGCGCACCACCCAGTTGCCCTTCTTGTCTTTCAGGTGGGCGTAGCGCTTCTGGTCGCTCGAGTTCTTCATAACCCGGAGAAGCGTCCCTTTCCCTCCGTTGTAGTACTTCGGGTGATCCATGTCCACCACGCCTTGGCCCTCCATGTTTGACTGCCCCGCAAGCAGGAACACCTTTACCGTCTTGGCGGCGGTCAAGGAAATCGAAAGGCTTGCAAGGAGCAAGACGCGGATGAGTTTGGTCATAATCGTGTTCATATGAAAAGAAAGGTTATTCAACGGGGTAATCGAGCGCTTGCGCATAATGATCGAAAAAGCCATTGGTGAAAAGATAGGTCGGGTCAATCGCTTGTTTTTCCTTCACGAAGAGGGGGAATTCCGGATAGGCTCGCATCAGTTGCGCCGCGGTGGCGAAGTTGCGGTAGGGCAAGTAGAAGCTCCCCCCAAGCTTCAGGGCCTCCTCGGTCAATCGTCTTGCCCGATCCTCCAGACTTTCCGTGCCCCTTGCGGAACGCTCGACCGTGAACAGCATGACGACGCCGAATACGTTCTCCTTTGCATAGGGCAGGGCGGTATCGACGTCCTTCTTGACTTGCCGAATGGTGACGTTCATCAAGTCGTCCGCTTGTCCCTCGAGTATTTTACGGGCAGCTTCCGCAAATTCCGCAAACCGTTTTTCAGGCACGAAAAACTCAAGCAGCAAATCGGTTTTGTCGGGATCCGCGTTGGCAAACACCCAAGCAGGCTCGTTCAAGAGGTACGACCTTGGGTAAGAACCACTGGCCTCGCCCCCCATGTTCTTTTCCGCGAACCACCTGAACCCTTTGCCCCTTTGGCTGCCGAGGGATGCGCGAAAGGTGGCGCGGGCCAGACTCGTCTTCCAGTCGTCGCGTTCCTTTGGTTCCCAAGTCGGCTGAACCTTTCCCGTCGGCTCGTAGATCGTGAGCAACGCCTCTTGGAAAAAGGTCGAGGGCGCTACCGAGAGCCGTCCGTAGGCTAGGCGAGCCTTTGCCCCGATGACTTCTCTCTCCCATGTCTCCACGAATTGATCCGTGCTCATTAACACGTGTTTCGAGCGCAGGATCTCGTTCGGTACGGGACGTATCCATGCGTCGAGGATGATCCCGAACAAGCCGTACCCTCCGAGGGCATGCCGAAACAGCTTGGTTTCCTGTGTCCGCGAGCATTCGCGGATGCTTCCGTCCGGCAGCATGAGTCGAAACTTTTCCACCGTGGAGGCTACGGGGGATCGGTCCGGTTGCCATCCGTGGGCGTTCACGCTCAAGGTCCCGCCGATCGAGAAGTCGTTGTTGCTTTGCATCACCTCCACCGAAAGGCCGCGCTCGGCTAGGAAGCTGATTACCTTCGACCACCTCGCCCCGGCTTGGGCCCGCAGCAGGTCGCCATCCATTTCCA
>CAZNWO010000285.1:0-2657 GCA_964576585.1 uncultured Puniceicoccaceae bacterium
TCGTCGTAGAACTTGAGTTCACCCGTGGCGAAAAGGGTCTCGATCTTTTCCGTGAGGGCCTTGCCGATACCCGGGACGTCCCCGAGGCGCTCTTCCTCGATGACCGTCCCGAGGTCCTCCTCCATGGTCTGGAGGGTCCTTGCCCCGGAAAAGTAGGCTCGAACCTTGAAAGGGTTCTCACCCTTGATCTCGAGCATAGTCCCGATCCGCTCGAGCACCTCGACTATGTCCTTCTTATCCATTTCAGCCACCTTGAAGAAGAACGGGGCCGAAATCGAAGCAAAAGATAGAAAATACTATTCGAGACGAAGTTTGCCCTCGGTGAGTGCGGGTTCCTTAAATTTCTGCATCTGGGAAAAGAGTTCCTTCTTCAGGCGGTTAGTTACCTGCTCGTAGTCTTCCCGGCCGAAAAAGTTCCTCAGCTCGTCGGGGTCCTTTTCCAGGTCGAACAGCCAGGGCTTGTCGAGCGAGGAAAGAACCAGCTTGTAGCGACGGTCGAAGGCGGCGACCCAGGCCCCTGCCGAGTGCCGGACGTAGACGACCCGGTCCTTGGCGATTTCCTGTTTCTTGTTGGTAAAGGCAACCGAGGCATTCAGGCCGTGGAACTCGGGCAAGCCTTCGGAGACCTCCATCAGTCCCATCAGTGTGGGAAAGAAATCAACCGTCGTGTAGGCGGTGTGAATCACCTTGCCCGCCGGAACCTTCGCCGGGTAGCGAAGCAGGAAGGGAATGCCGATCGAAGTCTTGTAGGGAAGCCCCTTGTTCATTCGGCAATGCTCGCACATCATGTCGCCGTGGTCCGAGGTGAAGACCACGATGGTATTCTCGGTCAAGCCGTTCTTCTCCAAAAAGGCAAGGATCCTGCCCACGTTGTCGTCGATGCAGCGGACCATCCCGAAATACTTGGAGAGGGTGGACTGGCTCAGCTTCTTGACCGCATTGGATCCGGCCACCCAACCGGGCCGGTTCTGCAGGGCGGCCAGGACCTTGCGCATGGTAACCGGTTGCTGGAATTCGAGGTGGTCGAACATGGTATCGTAGGGGGGGCGGACGGTATTGGGACCGTGCGGGTCGGGCAAGGCAAGCATGAGACAGAAGGGCTTTTTCTTGTCCCGCTCGAGAATTTCCAAGGAGCGGTCGACCAGCCAGTCGGTAGCAAAACTCTTCTCGTCCGCCCCGCCCAAGTCGTAGGTCGGCTTGCCCCCCTTGCGGGAGGCGACGCGAGGACCCTTCTTGGTAAACTCGAACTTCTTCCAGTGCCCGCGGTTGAACATGAAGCGGTTATCGGAAAAACCGAACTTGCGGGCCGGAGCCCACCCGGGCTTGGCGTCTCCGTCCAGGTGCCACTTCCCCAGGTAGGAGGTGGCGTAGCCCCGTTTGCGCAATACCTCGGCAAAGGTAACGACCGAGTCCTTGAGCGGCAGGTTGTTGCTGGGGGAGCCCGTCGCCTGCGGATAAAGCCCGGATACCCAGGATGCCCGGGAGGGCGTGCAGACGGGGGAAGACGCGAAGTAGTTGGTGCAAATCAGGCCGTCCTTGGCCAAGGAATCGATGTGCGGGGTATCCACCTTGTTTCCCTTTCCCCAGACGAATGCTTGGTCGGGACTCATCCTGTCACGGTAGCAGCCGAGGGTGCGCAGGTTGTGCTCGTCGGTCTGGATAATGACGACATTGGGAGGTTCCGCCGCCACGAGGGAAAACGCACCGAGAAAAAGAAGGACAAGGTTTTTCATGCTAAAGGTCGACACGGGTATAGGGGGAGGAACGATAGGTGGGAAGGCGGTCCTCCTTGAAGCGGAGGGTCTTGCGGTGATTGGTGAAGAAATCGATGCGGGAGACGCTCTTCCCGAGCTCCACGGATACCGTCCAGCCGCCCTTGGGGTGGCGCTTCATGTCCTTCCATTGGTCGTTGGGAAAATCCTCCCGCACGTAGGCGGCGGAACCGTCGGGGTATCGATCGAACATCCAGAAGATCCGCCCCGACTCGTCGCCAGACCCATTGGGAAAGGAGACTCGGACCTTGAGCGTGTCGCCCGCCCTCTCGGTCTTCACGGCGGGGACCGGGAGCATGGGTCGGTCGAGACCGATGAAATGGTTGAGGATGAAGGCGTCCCGGTTGCGGACCGCTCCCTCGGCTCCGGGATGGCGTCCGCGCTTGCCGTGGCCCGAGTTGACCCGCAGGTAGAGTGGAACCTGCGGATAGTGTTTGCCTCCCCAAGCCAAGTCGAAACAGACAAAGTCGTGGGTGCCGGGATGAAAGAGCATGTCGACCCCCCGCTTGTTCAGCTGGTCGAGGTTGCGGGAGACGAAGATTTGGTCGGCCATCCTCGAAGCCAGGTCCTGCAGGTCCTCCCAAGTGTTCCCCTTCTCCATGGCCTGTCGGTTGTAGACCGGGCCGTAGGTGCCGCCGAGGAAGGGCGATCGGCTCAGCCGGGTGGTCAGGGAAGGATCCGCCCCGATGGACTCGGCATAATCCGCGTTGGCCTTGCGGAGCTCCTCCCAGGCCTTCTCGTCGCAGAGACGCAGGGGGGATTCCCAGATCGGGGAGACCCCCGCGAACACGGCCGTCAGGCGGTCGTCGTGGATGAGGGCGACGGAGGGAGAGGCCCCGTTCTTGGAGCCCCCCGACATGAGGACCTTGCCCTTGGCGAAATGCT
>CAZNWO010000286.1:0-2590 GCA_964576585.1 uncultured Puniceicoccaceae bacterium
CAGAGAAACACAATCAAGCATCCAAACCTTGGGGCATGGGCCAGGCACTACTTGGGCGAGAGTCATGCCACTCTCCCTTCCTCTGCCTGCATAAATACCGCGCCCAAGCATGGAAACGGTTTTTTCCCCACCGCCTACAGTCCAATCCCTATCCTCGACCCGGAAACCGGTCTCCGCAACATAAAGACTAGGGGAGGAAGCGAAGCATTGGGCAAGAGGCTAGCCTTGTCTGAGAAACTCAGTTCCTTTTTTTCCGCCCGCTACCCCGACCAGAACGTCAAGGCCTACCGAGAGTTCTATGACAACACGCTCAGGCTTCTCCGAAGCAAGGACCTAGATTCTTTTGACCTAGGCAAGGAACCTGAGCCCATGCGTCGGAAATATGGTATGAGCAAGTTTGGGCAGGGATGTCTTCTGGCTCGTCGCTTGGTTGAGACGGGAGTCCGTTTCGTCGAGGTGGCGACCGAGGGTTGGGACATGCACAACAACCTCCAGAACGACATGGAAGACCTTAGTCCTCCCTTTGATCAAGCCTATGCGGCCTTGATTTCCGATTTGGATGATCGCGGCATGCTGGACAGTACTTTGGTTGTTCTGGCCACCGAGTTTGGTCGAAAGCCCCAGTACTCGGGGAATGGGCGCGGGCACTATCCCATCTGCTATTGTTCGGTGCTCGCCGGGGGCGGGGTCAAGCGAGGCTTTGTATATGGTGCGAGCGACAAGGCAGGAGCCTATCCCGACAAACCTGTCACGGTCAATGACCTGCATGCCACCATAGGCTGGGCTGCGGGTCTTCCCCTCAAGAAGGAAGTGCTTTCTCCTTCCGGTCGACCCTTTTTCGTAGGGGGCAGCCGAGCCAAGCCTGTCGCCGAGCTTTTTTCATAACATGATGCTTTTTCGTAGTCGATATCTTGGCCGAGCTTGATGGCGTGAGCTGATCCTCGGCCAAAAGACAGACCTGATGAAAGCCGAACTGAAAGCTGTGGTATTTGATTTGGACGGAGTCATCATCGACAGCGAGCTTCTCCATTACCAAGCTATTCTCGAGGCCATGGGGAAAGGTGCGTCGGTGGTTACCTACGAGACCTATCTTGCCGAATGCACGGGAGGCGACGAGCGCTTTGCTATGGGTAAGATGGCGAATCTTTCAGGAGTCGAATTTGATGAGCAGCTTTTTGTTCAATGGTCCGAACGAAAAGCTTTGTCTTACGCTAGCCTTGTAGAGCAAAACCTTCGCCCCATGCCGGGAGCGGTTGAACTGGTTGAATCGGTAGCCGCGAAACTTCCTGTTGGCCTTGCGACTGGTTCCGCTCCTTCAGACGTTGAGGTTGTCTTGCGGACTATTGCGGGTGGGCGACTTAAGAGAATTTTCAAAGCAGTCGTTACCGCCGGAGACGTCCTTAAGCCCAAGCCGGATCCTTCCACCTATTCAAAGGCCGTAGAACAATTGGGTTGCCGACCTTCCGACTGCCTTGCCATCGAGGACTCTCCCAAGGGAATCACTTCAGCTCTAGGGGCAGGGTTGCGAGTGGTCGGCGTAGCCTTTACTCATCCTGAAAGCAAATTGAGCAAAGCCGATTGGATTGTTTCCGGTCTCAGTGAATTGTCCGTGCAGAATCTTGTCGATTGGTTTTGCGAGAATAGCTCCGATCGGCAGTGAGTGTTTCTGTCTAATATTAAATACAGGTGATATTATTCAAATTACTTGGGAGTTTCTTTTTGATTTTGCTCCGGGTTTGGGTTTGTCATACTTTTAGTCTCTCAGTCGTTTCAACAAGTTGATGAAGTTTTTTTCATGCTTACTGCTTTTCTTGGCTTTTTGCGTTCTTGCCTATGCCGGGAAACTTGACTTTGCCCGAGACGTAAGGCCCTTGTTGTCGGACTCCTGTTACAATTGCCATGGGCCTGATGCCAAGGCCCGCAAGGCCAAGTTGCGCCTCGACGACCGGGCCGCCGCATTTAAGTCGGGGGTATTGACCAATGACGAGATGCTGAAGCGCTTGACCAGCGAGGATCCCGATGAGCGCATGCCGCCACCCGACTCCAAACGCGTACTGCGTCCCAAGGACAGGACCAAGTTGGTCCAGTGGTTGAAGGCGGGCGCCGAATGGCCTGAAGATGATCGGCATTGGGCCTTTGTTCCACCGAAGAGGCCAACCCTCTCCAAGGTGAAGGACGAGCAATGGGTTCGCAACGATATCGATCGCTTTGTCCTGGCTCGCTTGGAGAACAAGGGATGGCAACCATCGGTGGAAGCCGATAAGGCGACCTTGCTTCGACGCGTGACCTTTGACCTGACGGGTTTGCCGCCCACTATCGAGGAATTGGATGTCTTCCTGAATGACGATGCCGCCGATGCTTACGAGAAGGCAGTGGACCGCTTGCTTCATTCAACCCAGTACGGCGAACACATGGCCCTCGGGTGGATGGAGGCTTCCCGTTACGCCGACACCGATGGCTACCAAAACGATCGCCTGCGCTACATGTGGGTCTGGCGCGACTGGTTGATCAAGGCCCTGAACGACAATATGCCCTTTGATCGCTTCGTGACCGAGCAGATGGCGGGCGACTTGCTGCCGGACCGCAACTT
>CAZNWO010000287.1:0-2554 GCA_964576585.1 uncultured Puniceicoccaceae bacterium
CTTCATGAAACGGATCAGGAACGAGTCGAGGCGTCTAATTGTAAGGAAAGGCATCATGTCTTGAAAAAGATAAATATCCTAGATGTCTTTTGCTCCTTGTGAAACAAAATCGGCGAACGGAACAGGGTTCGGATCGAATACTGCGAGGACGGGGCAGAAGTTTTCATGTCACCTAAAAGGATGGCGAATTAGTCACCCCCCCCTACCGCCCCGTCGCCAAACAAAGGTTGTCCTATTTGCCAAGCATTGACCTGTAAGGATTGTTAGCTTTGACTTTAGATTTCTTTATGAAGCCGAAATCATGAAAAGCCTAACCAAGAACAGCAATTTCACGCGGTACAAAAGCTCTGCCGTTCGAAAGGGGAAGTGTATGCATCGGCTTTTGATGGAGACAAGACTCTGCATTCTCCTCTTGTCGCTTGCAAGTGCTTGTCCCTCCAATGGCGAAGAGCCTCTCCTATTGGGCAAGCACGGCACCCAACTTCAGCTTTTCTTCGATGACTTCATAATCGACAAACTGTCGGGCGAGGCGAAAAAAGTCTTGCAGAAGCCTATTCCAAAGGAGGTCGTCCTCAACACTGATGCCCCATGGGAAGGTAATACTTGCGCCTATTTCACCATTTTTCGCGATGGAAACTTGTTCAGGATGTACTATCGCGGATCACATTACGATGAAAAGACAAAGAAAGCCGCTCATCGAGAGGTAACTTGTTATGCCGAAAGCAAGGACGGAATCCGATGGACCAAGCCAAAGCTCGGGTTGTTCGCCTTCAACGGTTCAAAGGAAAACAATATCGTTTGGAACGGAATAGGAGCTCACTGTTTCGTCGCTTTCAAGGATACGAATCCAAACTGCCCTCCGGATGCGCGTTACAAGGGCATTTCCGCGGCATATCCGCCGGAGAACAAGAAGGGTCTGTATGTTTTCCGATCACCCGACGGAATACACTGGAGGCAGATTCACAAGGAACCCGTCATAACTCAAAAAGGATTTGCCTTCGATTCCCAGAACCTCGCATTCTGGGACAATCACTCCAAGCTCTATCGGGAATACCATCGGGTCTATCATCGCGGCAAGCGAGCGATCATGACCAGCGCTTCGAAGGACTTCATAAATTGGACGAAGCCGACTTTGCTCGTATACCAAAAAGATACGCCGCTGCAGCATCTCTATACGAATGCAGTGCAACCGTACGAGCGTGAACCGACGCTGCTTGTCGCATTTCCCACCCGCTATTTGCCCGACCAGGGATCGCGCGTCGAACCCACCTTCATGGCAAGTCGAGACGGATTGCGGTTCCATCGTTGGCTGGAACCGGTGATTCCCGAAACGGCTCCCAAGGACCGTGGGGGCAACCGCAGCAACTACATGGCGTGGGGAATCGTGGAAATTCCCGAGCGTCCCAACCACTATTCCGTTTACGCAACCGAATCCGCCAAAGTTGGCCCGGACAGTCGCTTAAGACGATTTGAATACCGGAAGGACGGATTCGTCTCGATTGAAGCGGGATCCAACTCCGGCCAACTCCTCACCAAACCGATCAGGTTGGGAGCGTCGGCCGATCGATTGACCTTGAATTTCAAAACCCGCAAGGGAGGTTACGTTCGGGTAGGGCTTGAAACGATAGAGGGCAAAACAATACCCAATTATAAAATCGAAAACTGTAAGGCTTTGCGAGGAGACTCGTTGTCGCAAATGGCAACTTGGGGACAAAGTTCCGACCTCAGCTCCTTGGAAGGAAAAATCGTAAAACTACGCATAAAAATGAAGGACGCAGAGCTTTATTCCTTTCAATTCCGGCCCTTGCCTAGATCGCCTGCCGCCACTGATCTCGTCAAGCCTTCCGTTGTCGCCGAACCCGCGAAGGTTCCGGTTGCAGACAAATGGACCGAGTGGGAAGCCAATGCCACCCCCTACGGTGGGGCCGAAGTCCTCGCCAAGATTCGCAAAGCGAAGGAAAGCGGGTCTCACTTCATCAATCTTGAGGCAAGCGGGATGACCGATCTCGCGCCCCTTGCGGGATGGACCAAGATGGGCACGTTGGGCATCGGCGGCAACCAAATCAACGATCTCACGCCGGTGGCGAGCTTGACCAACCTAGTGCACCTTATCTCCAACGAAAACCAAATCAGCGACCTGACGCCGGTGGCGGGTTTGACCAAGCTGGCGCATCTGATCTCTGACGACAACCGAATCAGCGACCTCACGCCGCTGGCGAAGTTGACCAACCTGGAACATCTGGCCCTCGGCTACAACAAAATCACCGACGTTACACCGCTGAAGGGTTTGATCAACCTCACCGAACTGTCTCTCCCCGGCAACGAAATCGCCGACCTTACACAGTTGGCGGGGTTGGCCAAGCTGACCAAATTGCACCTCTACGACAACAGCATTACCGACCTTAGACCGCTGGCGCGACTAAGCAACTTGGAGACGCTCGATCTTCCCTACAATGCAATCACAGACATCAGACCGCTGACCGGCATGACCAAACTGAAGGTACTGAGGCTCAGAAACAATCCCATCACTTCAGATCAGAAGAAGATGCTGAGG
>CAZNWO010000288.1:0-2536 GCA_964576585.1 uncultured Puniceicoccaceae bacterium
AACTCAGATTTTAAAATAATTTTTGACTTATTTAACGGGAGGTTTATATTTTTATAATCATGAATAATTACAATAAAAAAACTGTTGCAGAAAAAAAGCATGTATTAGTTGAATTAAAATCATTTATTTTATTTGTAGGATTGTTATTTTTTGGTGCCCCAGTTTTTTCTCATAACCCAGATATACAAAACTGTGTAAGCATAACTGACCCTGCTGCAAGATTAATTTGCTACGATGCTTTGTTCCAAGATACACAAAAAATTGATAAATCAGAGACAGCTCAAAAAACTCCAATAGTTAAAAAATCAGATAACACAAATAAAAATGATTATGGTTTGGAAAAACCAAAAGATGATTTATCGATCACAGCAAAAATAATAAATGTAAACAAAAGGGGCAGTTACAAGATTTATATTACCTTAGACAATAAACAAATTTGGAGAAGCGTTAAGGATATCTATGATCGAATCCCAGTAAATGAGGGTCAGACAGTATCTATTTCTAAAGGTTTCATTAGTGGCTATGTTATGAAAGTTGAAGGCAAAAAAGTAAGCTTAAGAGTAAGAAGAGTAAAATAAAATGGACATGTGAAATCCAATTAAAGGACATCGTTCTCTTGCAAAAAAATCATGATTAAAGCCCCCGTCTCATTTATACAACGTTTAAAATTTATTGGTCCCAGCCTCGTTGTAACCGGCAGTGTTGTTGGTAGTGGATCCATTGCTTTGTCTCCTTTGCTAGGGGCAGCAACAGGATTTACTCTGTTGTGGTGGCTTTTATTAAGTCTCTGGAGTAAGCCGCTTATTCAGGCTGAAATTACTCGATATGTAATCGCAACAAGAAAAACATTTTTGGAGTCTTTTTCTGATATGCCGGGACCTCAGACCAGTCTTCGCGGGAAAAAAGCCTCATGGTTGGTTTGGTTTATGTTTATTGGGGTTGTGCCGTCGATTGCAGGCATGGGTGGGCTTGCTGGGGCCGTTGCCGAAGCCGGGCATTTGATGGTTTCATTTTTAAGCGTAGAAGCATGGGTGGTAACAGCATGCTTAACCACATGGTTTATTTTATTTCTTGGTTCATATCAATTACTTGAGAAGACCTTGCTTGGAATGGTTTTCTTTTTCTCGGTTGTAACTTTAATTATTGCTATCTCCATGCAGTCAACTCCCTATGCTTTTAGAGGTGAACAGATTTTTAGTGGGTTTTCATTTTCATTTCCATTTGATCATGCAGCGCTTGCATTGGCGGTCTTTGGTTTTACAGGAATTAGCTATGGAGAGATCATGGCATACACATACTGGTGCTTAGAGAAGGGCTATGCAAATCATGGCAATGACCTTACTGAGAAGAGGGCTTGGATTAGGGTTATGCAAACGGATGTTTGGGCCACAGTATTTTTTGTAACTATTGGGACTCTGCCGTTTTTTCTACTAGGCGCCGCCGTTTTAAACGCGTTGGGTCTTTACCCCCCTCCTGACGGCGATATTATTCAAACTCTTTTAAATATGTTTACCAGTATTCTCGGCGCTTGGGCTCAATGGTTTTTTATCCCATTAGCATTTTTTGTTCTCTTTTCAACGCTTCTTTCAGGAACAGCTGCATTTACTAGAACAATCTCAGATTATTTAATATCTATGGGGCTGGTTTTAGAAAAAACAGGCACCCGCAAGCGATTAATAAAAATCATTGCCTTGTTAATACCTTTATTTTCTTGTGTTGCCTACTTTCTTTTGCCAGACCCCATTGCCTTATTACTAATAGCAGGAATTTGGGCAGCATTAGGATTGCCCATTATAAATATTGGGGCTTTATACCTTACAAATAAGCTTGAAAAAGAACTTCAACCAAGCCTAACAACCAAACTAATATTATGGCTAACTTTAATTCTTCAGCTTGGAATGGCAGGATTAATTATTTATAGTCAGTTAGTTATTTTTTAAATAAACAAGAAAATAGATTTAATTCATCTAAAAGCTAAAAAAAAATATTTTTTTAGAATAAAATACCCCGCTTTACGAGACAATTAAAATGAAGCAGTTAATTAAATCAACGCCTTATATTCACCGAGAGGGGTGGAAGTTTGCGGCTATTTTTTTTTCTATATCTACATGTATCTTTTTTGTATGGCCGTCCATAGCTTTTATAGGCTATTTATTTACATTCTTTGTTGTTTGGTTTTTTCGTGACCCAGATAGAACCCCCCCTTTTGATTTAAATAAAATCGTTAGTTCGGCAGATGGAAAAGTGTGTTTGATTGATGAAGCTTTGCCGCCTGATGAGGCTTTAACTTCGCAAGAAAAAATGAAAAGAATTTGTGTCTTTATGGATGTATTTAACGTTCATGTTAATAGAAGTCCAATAAGTGGGCTGGTGGAAAAAATTGTTTATAAAAAAGGACAATTTTTAAACGCTAGTCTAGATAAAGCCAGCGACAAAAACGAAAGAAGCAGCCTAATCATTAAGAGCGAAAAAGGTTCAAAAATTGTAGTCGAGCAAATAGCCGGCTTAATAGCACGGAGAATTTTAAACTTAATTC